>JAYRFB010000122.1:0-47458 GCA_041908585.1 Candidatus Krumholzibacteriia bacterium | reverse complement strand
TCACGATCGTTCGCTGAGGGGGACTTGACACGAACGGGCGGCGATTTGCCCAAAGCCCGCCGTCTCGATCACCACCCCGGAGCGCACCCCATCCAAGCGCCGTCGCGACTCACCCGGTTCCGCCGGCCCGTCCGCCCGCGCCCCGCCGCGCCCGCACCCATTCATACCACCGCTCCAGCCCCTCGCCCGTGGTGGCCGACACGCGCAGGATCTCCAGGCGCGGGTTGACGGCGCGGGCGGCCTTCTCGCAGGCCTCGACGTCGAAGCGCACGTGGGGCAGCAGGTCCAGCTTGTTGACCAGGCACAGCTGCGCCGCGGCGAACATGTGAGGATACTTAAGCGGCTTGTCGTCGCCCTCGGTGACGCTGATGATGACGACCTTCGCGGCCTCGCCCAGGTCGAACAGGGCGGGGCAGACGAGGTTGCCCACGTTCTCGATCATCAGCACCGCGCCTGCCGCCGGCTGCAGCCGCTCGCACGCGCGCCACACCATGTCCGCGTCCAGGTGGCAGCCCTTGCCCGTGTTGACCTGCACGGCCGGAGCGCCCGCGGCCTCGATGCGCTCGGCATCGCGCGTCGTCATCTGGTCGCCCTCGATCACGCACAACGGCAGCTCGCCCTTGAGGTCGGCGATGGTGCGCTCCAGCAGCGCCGTCTTGCCGGCCCCCGGCGACGAGACCAGGTTCAGCGCCAGCACCCCGCGCCCGGCGAACCAGCCGCGGTTCAGCAGGGCCTGGCGATCGTTGCCGGCCAGCACCGCCTCGGCCACCGCGATCTCGCGCGCGCGACCGGCGGCGGGCTCGTCTTGGTGGTGGTGATGGTGGTGGTGATGGTGGCCGTGGTCGTGGAACCCATCGTCGTGGTGGTGATGATGCGCATGCTCATGATCGTGCGGATGCGCATGATCGTGCGGATGCGAATGGTCGTGCGGATGCGAATGGTCGTGCGGGTGCGCATGGTCGTGCGGGTGCGCATGTCCATGCCCATGCCCATGCTCCTGCGCCTGCCCGTCACCGGGCCGGCGGATGGTCACGTCGTCAGGGGATTGGCCGCAGCCGCAGGTGTCGCACATGGGAAGCCTCCGCTCGCGGGCCGGTCGCCGCCGGCGCGCGTCAGTCGACGTTGAGCGACAGCACGCGAAGCTCCCGGCCGCCGCTGATGGTGAGCACGCCGCCGCAGGCGTCGCACAGGGCCGCCAGCTCGTCCACGTCGCGGGCCGCCCCGCAGGTGGGGCAGGCGCCGCGCCCGGGCACGTCGCGGATATCCAACTCTGCCGCCGCCGACGGCCCGCTGCGCGCCGCGGCAAAGCAGAAGCGCAGCGACTCGACCTCGACACCCGCCAGCCGCCCCACTTCCAGCACGACGCGGTTGATGCGTACGGCGCCGGCCGCGGCGGCCTGCCGATGCGCGATCTCGAGCACGCCGGCGACGATCGTCATCTCGTGCATGGGCTCATCCCGCGTCCGGCGCTCAGGCGAGCTTGCCCGCGCCCGTCGCAGCCGTGCCCTTGCCGCGGAATCGCGGCGCCACCCAGGCGACGAGCACGCTCCACAGCGCAATGACGATGCCGAAGCCGAGGCCCGTGATGACGAAGGTGACCGGCGACGACGCCTTGACGAAATCCGAGAGCGCCGCGGCCGGCACCTGGCTCTTGAACAGGTTCAGGAAGACGAGCCCCGCCAGCACCCCGATCACCAGGCTGACCACCAGCACCAGCACCAGCCCGATGCGCGTCTTGTTCATGAACTTCCCCCCGTCGATTCGAAATCCCGTCGATTCACGATCCCGCGACTCGCGCGAACCCGCGATGTGTGTCCCCGCCCCGCAGCGGCGGCCCACCGACCATCCCCACCCGAAAGTAGCACCCGGCCCGGGGCGCGGCAACTTGCGGCAGGATGAGCAGTTGCGCCGCCGGGCCGCACCAGGCCGCGCCTGCGGGCGCGTGCGCCGGCGCACGCCGACCTCCGGATGGGGGTCGATCCGGCGATGTGCGTCCTCCCGACGATCGGCCCAACGGGTTGCGCCCGATTCCGCCCGATAACGACACTCACCATCAACGACACCAGCGGATCCCCGATCATGGCAACTGCTTCCCATTCGCAAAATTACGTCATCCCGAATCTCCGTTTTCCCTGCACTTGGCGACTCGTCGTCTCCTATATTTGCGCCATGCGCGCGCCCGCCGGCATCGTCGTGCTCGTGGCCCTGGCGGCGATCCTGCCGCCCTCGGCGGCGTTCGGCGGCTCTGCGAGCCCGAGCGGTTCGCCCACGCCCTCCGCGCGCGAGCGGTGCCTCGACTGCCACCGCGGCCTCGAGTCCGCCTCACCCTCGCACGAGGGCTGCGTGTCGTGCCACGGCGGCAACCCCGACGCCCGCGACAAGGACGCCGCGCACCGCGGCATCTACGGAATGGCCGACCCCTCGTATGCCGGGCGCTGGGAGCGCGGCTGCGGCGGCTGCCACCCGCACCAGCTCGAGCGCATGCGCAGCAGCCAGATGTACACCAACGCGGGCATGATCGCGCAGATCCAGGCCACCTGGGAGGGCGAGCGCGACAGCGTCACCTACTCGGCGCGCGGCGCGAAGCTGCACGGGACGGACGGCGAGCCGCTCACGCACACCTCCGTCCTCGGCCTGGACAACCTGGCCGGCGACCTCTACCGCAAGTTCTGCGCGCGCTGCCATGTGGCGAAGCAGAACGATGCCATCGACGGCGCCGGCCACGCCGCCGGTTGCGCGGCCTGCCACTTCCCCTGGGCCGAGGATGCGACCTACCGCGGCGGCGACCCGACGATGCGCGGTCGCTCGCCGCACAGCCGCACGCACGCGATGGAGGGCCTGCCGACGATGGAGGCCTGCGCGCGCTGCCACCACCGCAGCGGCCGCGTGGCGCTGGCCTACCAGGGATTGAACGACGGCAACAACGGCCTGGTCCCCACCCGGGACGGGCTGCCCGGACCGCTGCCCGGCAGCGACGGTCGCAACTTCACGCACATCGCCCCGGACGTGCACTTCGCCGCCGGCATGGAGTGCATCGACTGCCACACCTCGCGCGAGGTGATGGGCGAGGGCTACGCCTCGCCGGGCCTTCACGGACAGCTGGAGATCGGCTGCGAGGACTGCCACGGCAGCGGCACGCGGGCGCCGCGGTTCGCCAGCGCCTGGGGCGAGCACGAGGCGCCGGCCCGCGAGTCGCGCCAGTACGGGCGGCGCCTGCCGGCCGGCGCGCGCGCGGCGCTGACCGGCAAGGACCGTCCGTACTCGAACGTCTTCGACGACGGCGGGCAGGTCGGCGTGCTGCTCAAGCGCAGCGGCCGCGTGCTGCGCAGCCCCGTCGTCACCGGTACGCCCGCGCACACCGTCGCCGGCCACGAGCGCCTGGCCTGTCACGCCTGCCATTCGCGCACCGTCGTGCAGTGCTACGGCTGTCACACCACCTATGACAAGCGCGAGCACGGCTGGGACTACCTGGCAGGGCGGGCCACGCCGGGCGCGTTCAGCGAGACGGAGGACGTGCGCGCCCTCTATCCGTTCCCGCTGGCCGTGGACACGAAGGGCCGCATCGGCACCGTCACGCCCGGCTGCCAGACGTTCATCAACGTGATCGAGCCGGACGGCACGCTGTCGCGCGACGAGGACGTGGCCACCTTCCGCGGCCGCCGCCAGCTGCGCTTCGCGCCGTTCTTCGGCCACAACACCGGCACGCGCGCCGTCGGCTGCGCCGAGTGCCACGGCAATCCCGCGTTCCTCGGCTTCGGCCAGCATGTGGTCGAGCGCGGCAGGCTGCGCGGCACCCTTCTGTGCGAGAAGGATCCGCGCAAGCCGCTGGACGGCTTCCTGCACGAGGACGAGGACGGCATCGGCGCGCACGCGGCGATGAGCCGCGACGGTGCCCGTCCGCTGGACGCCGGCGAGGCGCGCCGGTTCTTCGCCGTGAACCTGTGCCTGGTCTGCCACGACCGGGCGAACGATCCCATCTACCGCAAGCCCCTGGACTACCATGCGCTGGACGATACTCTGCATCGCCGCCTGCTGGCTGCTGGCCGCTGAGGCCGCGCCGGCCGCCCCCCGGGGGGCTCCCGCGACGCCCGACACGGGCGCCGCCGGGCCGATGACTGCCCTGCCTCAGGACTACTCCTGCCTGGCCTGCCACCCGGCGCAGGGCGCGGTGCTGGCCGGGCCGATGGCCACGCGCGCGGCCGAGCGCGACTTCGCCTGCCGCGCCTTCGGCGAGCGCGAGGGCCAGGCCTTCTTCGCGGCCGCCTGCGCCGGCTGCCACGTGACCACCTGTCGCGACTGCCATGAACAGGAGCCGCACGCGGCGAACGGGCAGCCGCGCGACGCGCGCGCGTCCGGCGGCACCACCGCCCGGGCGCGGGAGACGGCGCGCGTCGCCGACGACGCCTGCCTGCGCTGCCACCGTGGCGCCTTCACCGGCTGGGAATACCACGGCCGCGCCCCGCGCGAGGACCACGAGCGCTACCAGCGCGGCCCGGTGGCCGATGGGCTCAACTACCTCAAGATGCTGCCCGATGTGCACCAGGAGCGCGGCCTGGGCTGCGTGGACTGTCACCGCGTGCACGGCGGCGGCGCCGCGGGCGCCGTGCGGACCTGCCGCGACTGCCACCCGGCGCCCTCGCGCGAGGTGCCCGAGCACGCCATCGCCGCGCACCTGGAGAAGATGGAGTGCTGGGCCTGCCATTCGGCCTGGGCCGCGCAGGAGTACGGCACCTTCCTGGTCCGGCCGCTCACCGCGGCGCAGGACACGGCCTTCGCGGGCCTGCCGCTGCAGGGCGGCTGGCGGCGCAGTGCCGCGCTGCGCCGGCAGGACGCGCCGCCGCTGGGCCTGAACGCGCGCGGCCTGGTCTCGCCGATCCGCCCGCGGTTCATCCTGCTGGCCACCGACCCGGCGCGCGGCTGGGAAAACCGCCTGCTCGCGGCCGAATGGCGCCCGTTCTTCCCGCATACCGTACGGCGAGGTACCGTCACCTGCGACGGCTGCCACGCCAACCCGCGGCGGTACCTGCTGGAACCGCCGGCCGATCGCATCTACGACCTGCGGCGCGATGGCCTGCCCCTGGACTCGTGGTGGGACCAGGCTGGCCAGCGCGTCGTCGAGGGGGCATTCTTCACGCAGGAACGACACGACCTGATGAACCGGCGCACGCCACAGTACGTGCGGGAGCACCTGAGGCAATGGCAGGACCTGATCGGACAAGGCGCGACTTCCTCAAGGCCCTGATCCCCGCGGTCGCGGGCCTGGTGGGCTGTTGGCGCTACCTGACGCCGACGCGCGCCGCCATGCCCCGCGAGGTGGCGCTGCCGGCGGCCGAGGTGCCCGCCGGCGGCGCGCTGGTGCTGCCCGAGCACGGGCTGGCCGTCATGCGCGCGCGCGACGGCGGCCTGCGCGCGCTGGACCTGACCTGCACGCACCTCGGCTGCCGGGTGACCGCCACCGAGAACGGCTTCACCTGCCCGTGCCACGGCAGCCGCTTCGCTCCCGACGGCGCCGTGCTGACCGGGCCCGCCACGCGGGCCCTGCGCGGGCTGGACTGCCGCCAGGACGATGGGCGCATCACCGTCCGCCTGCCGGAGGCGACATGATCGGCGAGTTCGTCCGCCACCTGTTCCCGCGCGTCGTGCTGCGCCGCAACCTGCGCATCACCTACACGTTCTGCCTGGGCGGGCTGGCCTTCACCACGTTCCTGACGCTGATCGTGACCGGCCTGCTGCTGCTGTTCTACTACCGGCCGTCGCCGACGGGCGCCTTCGAGTCGATCCAGTTCCTGGAGAGCTCGGTCTGGGGCGGCAGGTACCTGCGCTCGCTGCACCGCTTCTGCTCGCACACGCTGCTGGTGCTGATCATGCTGCACACGCTGCGCGTCGTGCTCACCGGCGCCTACCGGCACCCGCGCCACGGGACCTGGGTCGTGGGCGTGCTGATCCTGTTCATCGCCGTGGGTGCCGCCTACACGGGCTACCTGCTGCCGCTGGACCAGCTGGCCTACTGGGCCACGACCACCGGCATGGAACTGCTGCGTGTGCTGCCGCTGGGCGAGCAGCTGCGGACGCTGCTGGTGCCCGACCACATCGGCGGGCCGCTCTCGCTGCTGAGATTCTACGCGTTGCACATCGCCGTCCTGCCGACGCTGATGCTGTCGCTGATCTGCCTGCACTTCTTCCGCATCCGGCGCAGCAAGGGGGTGCTCCCGTACCTATGAGCGAAGCCGATCGCCAGAACGACGGGCATTCGAGGGTCGACAGGAATCCCCTGGACGACAGGAATCCCGGGGAGGACAAGCTCCCCAGCTCGCCGCACTTCTTCCGCCTGATCCGCCGCGGCCTGCTGGTCATCGTCGTGTTCCTGCTCGCGACCGCCTGGCTGGTGCCGGCGCCGCTGGAGACCGCGGCCGACCCGATGCGGGCGCCCAACCCGGCCAAGTCCGCCTGGTTCCTGCTCTGGATCCAGGAGCTGGTCAGCCACGGCACGGGCTGGATGTACGCCGTGCTGGCGCTCGCCGCGTTGATGGTGGCGCTGCCCTGGCTCAGGCGGACGACCGGCGAGCGCGCCGCCTGGTTCCAGCCCGGAGAGCGTGCCGTGGGCGCGGTCGTCGTTGCGCTGGTGGTGGCGGTTGCCGCACTGACCGCCGTCGGCCTCTTCCTGCGGGGTGAGAATTGGCAGCTGCGCGGTCCGTTCTGAGGGCGCTGGCGGCGGCGACGCTGCTCGTTGCAGGGGCTGCCGCCGCGCCGCCCCGCGCGCCGGCGCCTCCCGGGGGCCCGAAGCCGCCCGCGCCCGCCGCCGCCGCCTGCCTGGACTGCCACGCGCCGCATTATGCGCGTCACGGCGATTGCGTCGGCTGCCATCGCGGCGATGCGTGCGCCGTCCGACCGGACCTGGCGCACCACCGGCTGCTGTCGGGCGCGGCGGCCGCCTGGGCGCTGCCCGGCTCGCCCGTGCTGCCGCGGGCGACGGCGCTGCGCGACAGCCTCGGCTGCCGGCGCTGCCACGTCACCGGTGCCCGCGGGGAGCGGCTGGCCATCAGCCTGGACACCGTGGCCTGGCCGCGCACGCAGGCGGAGCTGCGCCAGGCGCTGGTCAACCCGGCGGCGGCGATGCCTTCGTTCGGGCTCTCGGCGCGCTCCGCCGACACGCTGGCCGCCGTGCTGCTGCGCGATGCCGACCGCTTCGGCGGTTCGCCCCGCTACCAGGTGCGATTCCGCGCCGGCAGCGACGACAGCCTGCGCACGTTCGCGCGCCTGTGCGGCGGCTGCCACCGGGCCCTGACACCCGACGGGCCGCAGGGCAAGGGGGCCGACGGCCCCGACCTCTCGGGCTTGACCGGCGCGTTCCACCCGGCCGCGGCCGACAGCGCCTGGACCCGCGCGAGGCTGGAACGCTGGCTGCGCAGCCCGCGCGCCGTGCGCCCGCAGGCGACCATGCTGCCGGTCGCCGCCAGGCCCGACGAGCTGGACGCCGTGCTGCGCGCGGTGACGCCGCCGCCAACGCCGCCGCCATCCTCGCTGTCGCCAGGCGCATCCGCTCCGGCGGGGCGTTGAACCCAGAGCGACGGCACGAACGAAGCCGGCGGGCCCCGAAGGAGCCCGCCGGCCGTGTCCATCCCTGGGGAAGGACGCCTAGAACACCATCTGCAGCTGCGTGATCAGCGTGCTGGTGTCGGTCGTGGCCAGGCCGTCGAAGTCGCCGGTCTGGTCGAACGACGCCCCGCTGAACTCCACCGTCAGCTTCAGCACCTCGTCCATCATGAAGTAGTTCGCGCCGAAGCTCAGCCAGTCCAGTTGCTGGTTGTACACGTTGTTCAGCAGCGCGAACTTCCAGGACTCGTAGCGCACGAAGAACTGCAGCGGGCTGGTGTGCAGCTTGTAGCCGGCCTTGGCATACCAGCCGTTCTTCTGCCCGTTCAGGCCGCACGTCCCGTCATCGGGGTTCATGCCGAGGTACGAGTCGTCGAAGTCGATGTTCTCGTACGCCGCCGACAGCGTGACGGCGCCGGTCTCCTGCACCGGGCGCTCGTAGAAGAAATCCACCGTGTAGGCGTTGTAGTCCAGCTTGCCGGTCTTCGCCACAGCGTCGGCATACACGACCTCGGGCTCCGTCTGCACGGCCGCGCCGATGGTCATGACCTTCTTCTTGCCCAGGTACGTGCCCTTGTAGCCGTACTCGGTTTCCGAGTCCCACAGCGACAGGTGCGCCCGGGCGCTGTAGCGGAAGCTCGTCTTCGGCATCGCGAGCGCGGAGAGGGCCTTGCGGCCTTCCATCGCGTCCAGCCGGTACTGGACCTTGCCCTCGGCCAGGTTGCCCCACACCGCGACGCCCATGTCGCGCGTGCTGACGAACGGCGCCCGGATGAAGAGCGAGCGGTCCAGCGACAGCGGGTCCTCGCAGGCCTCCAGGTTCTCGCGGGAGAGGTTGTACTTGAACTTGCCGACGTTGATCCGGAACGCGTCGCTCAGCGTGATGCGCGCGACGGCGTCCAGCATCTGGAACTCCGAGCCCTGGTCCGCGTCCGCCAGGCCGAACAGGCCCAGGTTCACGTCCTCGGCGTACTCGGTCTGCGCGTACAGGCTCAGCTTCTCGCCCCAGGCGCCCATGAAGGCGATCCGGTTGCGGCGGAAGTTGAAGTTCATGGCGGACTCGTCGTCGTCGTTGTCGACGTCGTAGTCGCGCATGGTCATCTGGAACTGGCTCTTGACGTCGATCTGGAAGGCACCCTTGTCGTCGTCGCCGAACGTGAACTGCGGTCCGGCCAGGGCCGGGGCCGCCACCGCGACCAGGGCGGCGACGGCCGCGATCGCGAAGATGCTCCTGGTTCGATTCATGGGTCACTTCTCCTTGCTGGTTTCGTGACCGTCCCACGCGGGGACGGAGGAAGAGTCGGTTCGCGTCAGCAGCCGCTGCCACCGCCGCCGCTACCGCCGCCGCCGGTGGCCGGGGGCGTCGTGCCGCCGCTGGAGAAGTAGGCCTCGTCCTCGTTCTCGATCTGGTTGCCGCGCGGGTCGGCGATCCCGAAGGCCGCATTGGCCACCGGGTCGAGCACCGGCGTGCCGGCAGTCCAGGTGCCGAAGCTGCGGGACACCGCGGTGCCCGGCGAGTTGAGGTCGGTCTCCCAGGCATCGGCGACGGAGTCGTTGCCGTAGGCGCTCCACTGGCCCCACGAGCCGTTGTAAGAGCGCACCGGCCAGCCGAGGATGCCGTCGAGGATGAAGAACGGGACGGAGCACTTCACGCCGCCCTGGCAGTTGACGTAGGTCATCGGCGTGGCCTCGGTGACGCCGAAGGTGGCCAGGCGCGCCACCATCTCTTCCACGGTCTTGAGCGTCGCCGTCGTGCCGGTCGCGTAGTAGGCGTTCCAGGAGTCGAGCTGCGCCACCTGGATCTTGCCGCCCGCCACCGGGTCGACGCCACCGCGCACGTCCAGCCACTTGACGTCGGGCGTCGCGCCGCTGTTGATGGCGTCCACGGCCACGAGCGCCTCGCCGATCGACGTGCGCAAGTCGCCGCGGAACTCGCTGTAGGCCGCCAGGTCGCGCACGGAGAACCCGGACGGCGTGACGGTGGGCACCTCGGTCACCAGCGTGTTGCCGGCCGCGACCCAACCCGCGTCGCCGCCCTGCAGGACCTTGATCCGCTCCTTGGGGAAGCCCCAGTAGCGCAGCATCCACCACACGCGTGTGGCCTTGTTGAAGTCGTCGGCGGTCGAGAGCACGATCGTCGTGTACCGGTCGATGCCCGCGCGGCTCAGCACGGCATCGATCACCGGGCCGGTGATGACCATCGAGCCCGACGCCGCCACGCCCTCGAGGCGGGTCTGGGAGTACTCGGTGCTCGCGTTCCACAGCTGCGCGCCGGCGATGTGCCCGGTGTTGTACGTCGCAGGCGAGCCCACCAGGAAGATGACGACCTTGTCGCGGCTGTTGGGATCGGTGCTGTTGACGCGCCCCTCGTCGATCCACTCCGCCAGCGTCGCGGCCTCGATCAGGGCCGTCGGCGTCTTCGTGGTGACGATGTCGTCGGCAGGATTGTCGTACTCGGTCGGATGATCGGCGCATCCCCAGATGCCCAGCGAGCCGATCGCCAGCACGGCGATCACGCCCGCGAGCATCCTGCGTCGCGTCGCAAGAATCTGCAGCATGTGAGCCTCCCTGTTTCAGCCGGTCCACGGGGCGCGTTCTGCGTCAAAACCCGTTGGGCGATGGTAGTTTGCCGGTCTCCCAAGTCAAACGACGGTTGGTCATGGATCGCATGCGTCTGGCGCATGGACACGCCCGGTTCCACCGGCTATCTTGGGCGGATGGAACTGGTCCTGTTGCGCACCCTGGTCGCCGTCGCCGAGGCCGGCAGCTTCACCGCCGCTGCCGAGCGCCTGTGCGTGACCCAGTCGGCCGTCTCGCGCCGGATCCGGCAGCTGGAGGACCACTACGGCGTCTCCCTGCTGGAGCGGGGTTCCGAGAGCGTCACCGCCACCGACGCCGGACGCCTGCTGGTGGACAAGGCCCGGGAGATCCTGGAGATCGAGCGCCAGCTCGAGCAGAAAGTGGCCGAGCACAAGCACCGCGACCGCGTTTCCTTCTGCTGCACGCCCTGTTTCGGTGCCGGCCGCCTGCCGGACATCTTCGAGCGCTACGTGGGCAGCTCGGGATTGAATTTCGATCTCAATGTCGTTTTCGAGATGCCCGAGGACGTCCTGGAGGGCCTGGCCGCCGGGCGCTACGACCTGGCGGTGGTCGAGCACTGCGACGAGCTCTACCTGTCCGAGTGCCAGCGCTGGGAACTGCCGCCCGATGACATGGTCTTCGTCAGCGCGCCTTCGCTGGGGATCACGGCGACGCAGGTGACCATCGACGACCTGGCCGCGCGCCGGTTGTTCCTCAAGACGTACAACGGCTGTGCCTACCGCTTCCTCAAGCGGCGGCTGCGCGAGCTGGGGCGGGGCATCGAGGAATTCGTGAACCTCGCCTACTACGACGACCTCGGCGGCGTCGTGCGGCAGGTCGTGGCCGGGCACGGGTTGGGCTTCGTCTCGCGCGAGCTGGCCGCGCGGGAGCTGGAAAGCGGCCTGCTGCGGGAGCATCGCGTGGCGGGCTTCGCGCACCAGCGGCCGCGCACCATGCTGGTGTCCCCGCGGCTGAGGCGCTCCGAGCTGGTGCAGCGGTTCATCGCCACGATCTTCCAGTCGATGGGCGCCGAGCCGCCGGCCGAGCTGTCCGGCGCGCGGCCGTTCGACCCCTCGGGCATGGCGGCGCCCCGTTCCGCGGCCAGCCAGGCGGCCCCCGCCGTCACGGTGCCCGCCGATGAGCGCCCGTCCCGTTCCCGCCGCGCCGGCTAGGCTTCGCCGCTCCCGCCGTCGTCCCCACCTGCCGCCCCGTCCGCACCGAAGACCACCGCCAGGCGCCGCCGCAGCTCGTCGCGGACATTGCGGAACGCGTCCAGCCCGGCGCCGGCGGGGTCAGGCAGCCCCCAGTGCAGGCGCAGCGCCGTCCCCAGGAACACGGGGCATTCCTCCTCGCCGCACAGCGTGATCACGGTGTCGACCGTCGCGGGGTCGATCTCCGCCACGTTCTTGGAGCGTTGCCCGCCCGCGTCGATCCCGATCTCCGCCAGCACGGCGACGGCCTCCGGCCGCACGCGCGTCGGCCGCGAGCCGGCCGACATGATCCGCACGTGCGTCGGCGCCAACGAGCGCGCGATGCCCTCGGCCAGCTGGCTGCGCGCCGAGTTGGCGACGCACAGGAACAGGTAGCCCTTGCGGCCCTCCGCCCGGCACCGCGCCGCCTCGGCCAGCCAGGCCTGCGCCTGGCCGTCGGTGCCGCCCGCCAGGCCGCTTCCACCTGTCAGGCCGCTTCCACCCGTCACGTCGCCTCCGCCCGTCCCGCCGTCCCTCACCGATCCCGTCACGCGCGCCTGCCTTCCCCGGCGCAGTTGCGCGCCGACACCACGTCCGCCGCGCGGCCCGGGAAGTACCGCCGCCCCAGCCACAGCGAGACATTGACCAGCCCGATCAGCACCGGCACTTCCACCAGCGGCCCGATCACGGCCGCGAACGCGGCGCCGTGGTGCAGCCCGAACGTGGCAACGGCCACCGCGATCGCCAGCTCGAAGTTGTTCGAGGCCGCGGTGAACGACAGCGTCGCCGTCTGCCCGTAGGTGGCGCCCAGCTTCCGCGACATGAAGAAGGAGACGAAGAACATCAGCACGAAGTAGATGAGCAGCGGCACGGCGATCCGGACCACGTCGAGCGGCAGGGCCACGATGCTCTCGCCCTTCAGCGAGAACATCACCACGATGGTGAACAGCAGCGCCACCAGCGTCAGCGGGCTGATCCGCGGGATGAAGCGCTCCTGGTACCAGGCGCGCCCGCGCGCGCGGATGAGCGAGTACCGCGTCACGATGCCCGCCAGGAAGGGGATGCCCAGGTAGATGAACACGCTGCGGGCGATCTCGCCGATCGTGATCTCGACGGCGACCCCCGGAAGGCCCAGCCACGTCGGCACCACCGTGATGAACACCCAGGCGTACACCGAGTACAGCAGAACCTGGAACACCGAGTTGAAGGCGACCAGGCCCGCGCAGTACTCGGTATCGCCCTTCGCCAGGTCGTTCCAGACGATGACCATGGCGATGCAGCGCGCCAGCCCGATCAGGATGAGCCCGACCATGTACTCCGGGTGGCCGCGCAGGAAGAGGACGGCCAGCGCGAACATCAGCACCGGCCCGATCACCCAGTTCTGCACCAGCGACAGGCCCAGCACGCGGGTGTTGCGGAAGACCGGGCCCATCTGCTCGTAGCGCACCTTGGCCAGCGGCGGGTACATCATGAGGATGAGCCCGACGGCGATGGGCACCGAGGTCGTGCCCGCGTTGAAGCGGTTGATGAAGGCCACGAAGCCGGGGAAGAGCGTGCCCGCCGCCACGCCGGCGGCCATCGCGACGAAGATCCACAGCGTCAGGTAACGATCCAGGAAGGACAGGCGGCCGAGGAGGCCGGCGCCGGCGCCGGGTGAACGCGTCATGCCTGCCCCTTGCCTGCGGCAGGGCGCGTCGTCGTGGCGCGTCGCGCGGCCCGGGCCGGAAGCGGCTCGCAGGCCGCCAGTCCGCCCCCGCTACGGCAGGTCTCCAGCCGAGCCTTCAGCGCCGCGGCCTCGGGGCCGGCGGCCAGCTGCGCCTTGAGGGCGGCCAGCGCCGCCCGCCGCCCGGGCTCGGCCGGCCTGCGCAGCGCGTAGTAGGTCCAGGTGCCGGCCCGGCGGTCCTGGACCAGCCCGCCGGCCCGCAGCGCGGCCAGGTGCCGCGAGGCCTTCGACTGCGTGATGCCGAGCGCCGCGGTGATCTCGCAGACGCACAGTTCGCGACGGTGGAACAGGAGCCAGAGGATGCGCAACCGCGCCTCGTCCGACAGCAGCTTGTGGAATCCGGCGATCTCCCGCATGCGCGGCCTCCCTTCGGTGCTGGTATTATATTCGGATAACCGGATGGATGCAACAATCGGCATGGCTCCCTCGCCGCGCGCGCCACCGTCAGGGCCCACCGTCCGCCGGCGACACGCGCCGGCGCGCGCGCTATCTTGTTCCCCGACAGCCCGCCCCGCGGCCTCCCCGGTCGCGGCGCCCTCGACTCCCGACACAGGAGAGAGCCCCGATGTCCAGCCACTTCGGTCCCGGCGGCAAGGCCTGGATGGTCGACGTGTCGGCGAAGGCCCCGACCGAGCGTCGCGCCCGTGCCGCCGCCCGCGTGCGCCTGGGCCCGGCGCTGGCCGCCCGCATCGCCGACGGCGACGTGACCAAGGGCGACGTGCTCGGCGTGGCGCGCCTTGCCGGCATCGCCGCCACCAAGCGCGTGCCGGACCTGATCCCGCTGGCGCACCCGCTCGCGCTCCACCACGCGGCCGTCGACCTTCGCGTCGACGAGTCTGCCGGCGTCGTCGACATCACCTGCGAGGTGGTCGCCTGCGAGCGCACCGGCGTGGAGATGGAGGCCCTGACCGGGGCCACGGTGGCGGCGCTGGCCGTCTACGACATGTGCAAGGGCCAGGACAAGGGGATCGTCATCGAGGCCGTCCGCCTGCTGCACAAGAGCGGCGGCCGCAGCGGCGCCTGGGACGCGCCGGCTGCCGCCCCGGGGGAGGCGCCGTGAACGCCGGACACGACCACGACCCTGCCGCCGGTCGGAAGCTGCGCGTCGCCGTGCTCGTGCTCAGCGACCGCTGCAGCGCCGGCCTGCGCCCGGACCTGAGCGGCCCGGCGCTCGCGGACTGGCTTGCCGCGCGCGACGCCGCCGTGACGGGCTGCGACGTGATCCCCGACGACCGCGACGCCATCGCGGCGCGGCTGGAGGGTCTCTGCGACGATGGCGGCTGCGACGTGGTGCTGACCTGCGGCGGCACCGGCGTCTCGCCGCGCGACGTGACGCCCGAGGCCACGCGCGCCGTTCTGGACCTCGAGTTGCCCGGCTTCGCCGAGGCCATGCGCGCGGCCAGCGCCCGCCTGACTCCGCACGCGCTGATCAGCCGCGCCCTGGCCGGGGCGCGCCGCGGCACGCTGGTGATCAACCTGCCCGGCAGCCCGCGCGCGGCGGTCGAGAACCTCGAGGCGGTGTGGGCGGCCGTGCCGCACGCCGCTGCGAAGCTGCGCGGCGACCCGCGCGACTGCGCGACCGCGCGCCGGAATGCCACGATCCCCTTCGCCGCGGATGCCGCCGACCGCATGGCCACGGGCGCCGTCGCCGCGCGCGGCCGCCTCGAGGCCGTCTGCCTCAGCGCGGCCAAGGGCACCGTCAAGTCGGCGGTGCCGGTGGCCCGCCTCGAGGCCGGCCACGGCCTGGTCGGCGATGCCCACGCGGGCCCCTGGCACCGCCAGGTCTCGCTGCTGGCCGGCGAGAGCGTCGACCGCGTGCGCGAGGTGCTGCCCGGGCTGGTTGCCGGCGCGTTCGCCGAGAATCTCGTCCTGCGCGGACTCGACCTTGCCGCCGCGCAGGTCGGCGACCGCTTCGAGGTGGGTCCCGACGCCGTGCTGGAGGTCACCCAGATCGGCAAGGAGTGCCATCAGGCCTGCGCCATCGGCGTGGCCACCGGCGACTGCATCATGCCGCGCGAGGGGCTCTTCTGCCGCGTGCTGGCTGGCGGGGAGATCCGCCCCGGCGACGCCGTCTCGCTGCGGCGCGCCCAGGCAGGGCCCCGATGATCCCCTTTGCCGAGGCGCGGGCGCTGGTGCTGGCGGCGCTGGAGCCGCTCGGGCGCGAGCAGGTCGCCCTCGCGCGGGCCGCCGGGCGTTACCTGGCTGCCGACGTGCGCGCGCCGCACGCCTCGCCGCGCTTCGACCAGTCGATGATGGACGGCTACGCCGTGCGCGTGGCGGACCTCGTGCGGGCCGCTGCCGGTGCCGCCGGCGGCGCCGGGCTGCGCCTGGTGGGGGCGATGCCCGCCGGCACCGTGAGTTCGCCCCGGCTGCGCCCCGGGACGGCGGTCCAGGTCTTCACCGGCGGCCGCCTGCCGCACGGCGCCGACGCCGTCGTGATGGTGGAGCACGCGACGCTTGCCGGCGATCGCGTGCGCATCGACGACGCGGTGCCCGCCGGCGCCCACATCCGTCGCACAGGAGAGGAGTTCCGGCGCGGCGAGATCGTGCTCGCGGCCGGACGGCGCGTGACCCCTGCCGTCATCGGCCTGCTCGCCGCGTGCGGTCGCGTCTCCGTGGCGGTCGTCCGCCGCCCGCGCGTCGCGCTGATCACCATGGGAGACGAACTGGTCGCTCCCGGCCAGCCGCTCCTGCCCGGGCGCATCCACGACGCGAACGGGCCTGCACTCGTCGCCGCGCTGGCCGCCGCCGGCGCTGCCCCGGTGCGGCTGCGGCGCGTGCGCGACTCGCGCGCGGCCCTGCGTCGCGCGCTGGCCACCGCCATCGACGCCGCGGATGTCGTCGTCACCGTCGGCGGCGCCTCCGTCGGCAATCACGACCACGTCGAGGGGGCGCGCGCGGATCTCGGCATCCACGAGAGCTTCCACCGCGTGGCGATGCAGCCGGGCAAGCCCAACCACTTCGGCCTGGCGCGCGACGGGACGCCGGTCTTCGGGCTGCCTGGCAATCCCGTCTCGGCGCTGGTGGCCTGTCACCTGTTCGTGCGGCCGGCGCTGATGCGTCTGCAGGGCGCGGAACCGACGCCGGACACCGTGCCGGTCCGCCTGTCCGCGCCCGTGCGCAAGTCCGCCGAACGGGCATTGTTCCTGCGCGGCCGGCTGGAGATCCGCGATGATGGGCTGTGGGGCGTCCCTGGCCCGCGCCAGGGCTCGTACATGTTGACCGGATTGACGGAGGCGGATGTCCTGATCGAGTTGCCGGCCGGCGCCAACACGCACCAGGCCGGCGACGTCGTGACGGCGCACCTGCTCATGTCGTAGGTGGGACCCACAGGCGCCGCGGAGCGGGGCGACGCGACATCACGGCATCACGACCCGGGCGCCACCGCCTGATTCGCCAGGAACGCCTTGATCTCACCCCGCAGGTAGGTCTCGAGCGCCTTCTGGTCCTCCGACAGGTCCCAGATGCGATCGAGATTCTTCCAGGCCACGATCGAGTCGCCGGCGACGGCTGCCAGGACGGTCGACGGCCCTTCCAGCGCGAACGTGTCCGCGAAGTGCTCGTTGCCCGGTGTCTGGTAGTTGACGACGCGGAACTCCAGCGTCCCGTCGGCGATCCGGTCCTTGAACGCGATCTCGGCCACCTGGGCGGTGATGTCGCCCAGCGCGACGCACGTCACACAGCGCAGGTTTCGGTGGAAGTAGTAGACAGTCACGAGCGGCGCCGCCCGGGCCGGGACGATCGGGGCCAGCACCGCCAGCAGCAGCGCCACGAAGAGTGCGCGACGCATCGCCATGGTTGTTCTCCTAGTGCGCCGTGTAGAGAAGATACAGCCCGCCGAGCACCACCAGCGCGCCGCACGTCTTCTTGATCAGCGTGCCGGTCCGCGACGAGGCGTTCCAGTCGAGCGTCCGCTGGACCCAGGCAGAGCCCGCCCCGGCCACCGCGATGACCAGGCAGTGGCCGAGCCCGAACGACAGCAGAAGAGCCGCGCCGTGGGCGGCCTTCGTGGTCGCCACCTTGAACGTGACCGCCAGCATGGGCGCCATGTAGGCGAAGGTGCAAGGCCCCAGCGCGATGCCGAACACCAGCCCCAGCAGGAAGGCGGCGAACGCGCCGCGCTGCTGCAGGCCGACCTTGGCCGGCGCCGGCAGCGCCAGCGGCACCAGGTCCAGCAGCACCAACCCCACCAGCACGAAGATGGCCGCCACGATCACGTTGCCGGCGGTCCCGATGTCGCCGGCCAGCCGGCCCAGGCCGGCCGTCACGGCGCCCAGCAGGGCGATCGTGACCAGGATGCCGACGGCGAACAGCGTCGACAGGGCCAGGGCGCGCCGGTGCGCGGGCTGCCCCTGGCCCTGGATGAACCCGACGATCAGCGGGATGCTCGCCAGATGGCAGGGACTGAGGATAATGCTCAGGATGCCCCAGGCGAACGCCGCCAGCAGGGCGATGGGAGCGGCGCCGGCGACCGCGTCGGTCAGGCTCGCGAACAGCTGCTGCATCGAAGCCCCTTCGCGCGGCAGTTACAGGGCGTAGCCCAGTTCGTTCCACTTGGCGAGGATGTCCTCGCGGCTGATGAAGCCCTCGTGGCGGTACAGCTCGGTGCCGTCCGGCGCGAAGAAGATCTGCGTCGGGATCAGCTTGATGCCGTACTGCTGTCCTGCGTCCGGCATCTTCCAGACGTCGACGAAGTCGACGCGCATCCTGCCGGCGTAGTCGTCGCGCAGTTGGGCGAGGATCGGGGCCATCATCTTGCAGGGGACGCACTTGTCGGCACCCAGGTCCAGCAGGCGCGGCAAGGCGACCGCGGCCTCGGCCATGCTCGCGCCGGTTGCCGGCGCCGCCGCTTCCGTCGCGGCCGGCGTGGCGGCCACCGCCGGCTCCGTCGCGTCGCGACGATCCTCGCCCGCTGCCGGACGCAGGACGTAGACGCCGACGGCGATGCCGACAATCGCCAGCGCCAGGGCCCAGCGACCCGCCGCGGATCTCCTGCCCTTGTCTCCGCTGCTGTTCATGACGTCCGACCCCCCTTGCCGTCTCCTGCTGCCTGGCCCCGCGGTCAGCACAGCATCGCCTTGATCTCCTCGCGCGAGGGCACCTTGCCCACGACCCGCACGACGCCGTCGACGACCAGCGCCGGCGTCATCATCACGCCGTATTTCATGATCTCGGCCACCTGCGTCACCTTGCGGAACTCGGGCGTCAGGCCCAGCTCGCCGGCGGCCGCCTGCGTCTCCTCCGCCAGCTTCGTGCACTTGGGGCAGCCGGTGCCCAGGATCAGGATCTCCATCGTCGTTCGTCCTTTCCGGTCCGCGACCGCTCCGTTCCCCAGCTAGTCCATGGCGCCGAAGATCGTGCCGATGAACGCGGACAGCACGATCACCAGCGCGATGTACGCCGCCGTGCGCCGCCCGCCCATGATCGTCCGCAGCACCAGGATGCTCGGCAGCGAGACGGCCGGTCCCGCCAGCAGCAGCGCCAGCGCCGGACCCTTGCCCATGCCCGAGCCCATGAGCCCCTCGAGGATCGGCACCTCCGTCAGCGTCGCGAAGTACATGAAGGCGCCGGACACCGCGGCGAACAGGTTCGCCACCGGCGAGTTGCCGCCCACCGCGCCCGCGATCCACCGCGAAGGGATCAGTCCCTCGTGGCCGGGGCGCCCCAGCAGCAGGCCCGCCACGAGCACGCCGAACAGCAGCAGCGGCAGGATCTGCTTCGCGAAGCCCCAGCTGGCGGCGAACCACTCCGCCAGCTCGCCCCGGGACGTGGCCACCGCCCAACCGAAGGCCAGGGTCGCGACGGTGAAGGCGGTGACCGGGTCGTCGGGGCGGATGACCGCGGATGCCAGCGCGGCGCCGGCCACGACGACGGCCTTCCACCAGCGCAGCCCGTACCAGGCGATCATCGCCAGGCCGAGGCCGGCACCGGCAGCGGTGGTCAGCCACCACTTGATCGCGTGCACGCGGCCGAAGAAGCCCTCCCCGGCGCCGCCCCAGTTCGCGAAGACCAGCACGGCCACCATGGCGGCGAAGGTCAGGGCGGTCTGGGCCAGCGGTCGCGCGTCGTCCTCGACCGGCAGCGCGGCCGCGGCCAGTCGCCGCTCGTTCTCGGCGCGTCGGAACAGCCCGTGCATCGCCAGGCCGATGACGACGCTGAAGACCACGGCGCCGACGGCCCGCGCCACGCCGATCTCCACGCCCAGCACGCGCGCGGTCAGGATGATGGCCAGCGCGTTGATCGCCGGGCCCGAATAGAGGAACGCGGTGGCCGGGCCCAGGCCGGCGCCCATGCCGTAGATGCCGGCGAACAGCGGCAGGACCGTGCAGGAGCAGACGGCCAGCACGGTGCCCGAGACAGCGGCCACGCCGTAGGCCGTGACCTTGCGCGCGCCGGCGCCCAGGTAGCGCATCACCGACGCCTGGCTGACGAAGACCGAGATGCCGCCGGCGATGAAGAACGCGGGCACCAGGCACAGCAGCACATGCTCGCGGGCGTACCATCTCGTGAGGGCCAGCGCTTCACCGACCGCGGCGTCGAAGCGCCCGTTGCCGACCGGCAGGTTGTACAGCGCAAGGAAGATCGCGACGGCCCAGGCGAAAGGCTTCAGTTCCCGGCGAAACATCATCGCGTCACCGCAGCGCCTGCACCGACTGCTCGGCGCTCGCCTGCAGGACCGACTCGACGCAGCCGAAGAAGTCCAGGATGCAGGGAACGCGCAGCGAGTAGAAGACCTGGTTGCCGCGCTTCTCGTCGACGATGATGCCGCTCTCCCGCAGGATGGCCAGATGACGCGAGACGGTGGACATGTCCAGTCCGATCAGTTGCTGCAGCTCGCAGACGCAACGCTCGCCCCGGGCCAGTTCGTCGACAGCCGCCAGGCGGGCCGGATGGGCCAGGGCTTTCAGGACCCGTGCACGGGCCGAAAGGCGGCTTCGGGTTCTCGGGTCCATGGCGCCCCCTCGGGTTCACGGTTGGGTATTTGGCAATATATACAAATGAAAGGAGCCTTGCAACCTGGATTCGGCGGCACTTGCGGCCGGCCGCCGGACGCGGGAGAGCCGGCGCCTGACGGCACCGGCTCTTCCCGCCGAAACGGGCAAACCCTCAGGGGGCGAACCGCTTACGTGGCTACAACCCCTCCGGATCGAACGTCACCTTGTGCGTCTCCTCGCGCCAGATTACGGCGAAGTCGTCGTCCTTCACGCCGTACGGCAGGTACCACAGCGTCACCGTGATGTCGAGGGTGTCGCTCGGATACGTGCGGACGACCTCGTCGCCGTCCTCGTTCTCCTCCACCGGGAAGAAGATGTCCCAGTTCGTGGCGATCGTGCGCAGGGGCGGCAGGCTGCTGTCCTGCAGCAGGCCGCTCTTCTCGTAGGGGCCGCGCCCCATCCGGTCGCCGCGCCCGAGGCGCTGCGGCACGGGCATGAACACGCGTTCTGCTTCGAAGACGTCGTTGCCGTTCTTGTCGACCGCGGAAACCGACAGCACCAGTCGGTTGGGGGTGGGTCAGCCGTCGGGGATGCCGTGACCCGTGCGGTTGGTCAGCTCCACCTTCACCGTCGCCTTCGGGCGCATGGTCGAGACGTCGCGCCAGACCATCGCCTTGGCGTCGACGTGCATGTCGACGGCCGCGTCCGACATGACCTTCGCCCGGTAGCTCTGCATGTTGTGGCCCAGGCCCGAGTCGCGCATGTGGCACTCGACGCAGGTCTGGGTGCCGCCCTCCGGCACGTAGGCGAACAGGTAGCTGCCGTAGCCGGTCGCGCACTGCGTGGGGTTCTCCTGGTCGAAGTTGGGCCCCAGGCCGTGGCACTGGCCGCAGAAGATCGACTCCGACATGACCGGGCTGGGCTTCATCGCCGTGAACTTGTCGTGGGGATGCTCGCCCTCGCCCGCCAGGCCGTACACCGTGTCGCGGCGCGGGTAGCCGTCGCTCCACTTGTGGGTGATGGCGTTGCGGTTGTGGCAGACCAGGCAGTTGATGTTGAGCGAGGTGAGCGTGGCGGCGTGCTTCTCCATCGTCGCCTCGTCCTCCTCCTCCATCGCGGAGCGCCAGGCATCGATCGTCGCGACGATCTCCTGGGCCACCTTGTCGGTGGCGTCGGCCAGCTGGGGCAGGTGGCACTTGGCGCAGCCCATCAGGTGCTCGACGCGCAGCTCCTTGACATTCTTCACGCCCGAGGCTTCCCACTCCAGCAGCCCGTTGCTGATGGCCGTGCGGAAGGTCAGGGCCGTGCGCCCGGTCCCGAAGATCGAGCGCGCGTGCGCCGACTCGTACCATTCGTCATGGGCGTCCTGGTGGCACTCGATGCACGAGCGTGAGTCGTAGCGCGCCACCAGCTCGGCGATCGAGTTCGCCTTGGGCAGCGCGGCCAGCGTCCTGCCGCGGCCGACGCCCGCGCCCGCGGGCGCCGCCGCCATCGCCGGCGCGGCACACGCCAGCGCAGCCAGCAGCGCGAGCACCGTCGGCAGCCGGTTGTTCCTGGTCATGGGACATCCCTCGCGGTTGGGTGAACGGGTCGGTCGCGGGCGCCGGCCCCGTCGATGGGGAAGGTCCGGGACCGCCGCGCCGCAAGGAGGTCGGCCGGCGCGGGGTCCCGGTGGCCGCCTCGCTAGCAGCCGGACATGCCAGCCTTCGGCTTCTCCATGGTCACGGAGCTGCCGGGCTTCAGGTTCTTCGCCTTGCCCTTGGGGGCCACGACGGTGACGGTCGAGTCGGCGATGGCGATGACCGTGCTCTTGCCGACGAGCGCGCCCTTGTCCGCGTCCATCAGGCGGACCGGCTTGCCGACCACCAGCCAGTCGACGTTCTCGAGCTTGACGACCACGACGAGCGTGTCGGCGGAAGCGGAATGCACCTTGCCGGGCAGCGGGGCGGCCATCGCGGCCGCGGCGCCGATGCCGGCCAGGATCATGACGAATGCCAGACGCCTGAACATGGGAATCTCCTTGTCGGTGTTGGGCGCCGCGCGCGCCGGGCCGACGGTCGGCCCGCACGCGGCGACGGCAGGGACACACCTGCAGCAAGGATGATATCGGCGGCGGGGACAAGCCGAAAATGAATGATCCTCATGGGGCCCATGCCGGCCGGTCATGCCGGCCGGCAGCCCGGTCCGGGCGCTACCTGAACAGGGCTTTCATCGTTCCCCAGCCCATGGTCTCGACGGGCGTGGAGGGGCTGCGCGGCCCGATCGGGGCGCTGGAGACGACGACATCGTCGACCAGCATCCCGGCCGTGCCGTGGGCGCCGTGGAAGAAGAGGTTGAGCCAGAGGATCCCGACGTCCAGGCTGTCGGTGCTGCGCAGCCACAGGTCGTCCCAGGGCCCCATCTGTACACCGTCGACCCAGAAATCCAGCACGCCCGAGGCGCCGGCGTTGCCGGGCGTCGGGTTGCCGCCGTCGAGCATCATCTCCAGGCAGTACCAGCGGCCCGCCTGCATCAGCGGCGGCGTGACGGACTCGCGGTGCGGGGCCTTGGTGCAGGAGGACTGGCCCTCGTCCTGCATGCAGGGGAAGCTGTCGCCCCAGCAGGCCCCGTCGGGGTCGCTGCAGTTCATGTACATCCCGGGATAGTAGGCGTAGGCGTTGAAGCGGCCGGTGCCGTAGCCGGGCTCGAGCCAGGCGCTGAACCAGTCGCTGCCGTCCGGCGCGTTTCCGCTGCGGCCCAGCAGCGCGCGGTCGCCCGCGTGCAGTCCCGAGCCGTGCTGTCCGACGGAGAAGTCGAAGCCCGGCTCCCACTTCACGTACCAGCGGGCGTAGAGGACATCGTGCCCGCCCGGGAGCACCTTCGTCAGGTCCGCGTTGCCCCCGCCAGCCGGCACGTACAGGCGCGCCACATGGTTGCCCGGCAGGCCGAACGGGCCGGCGTCGGCAACCAGCGTGTTCGTGGGCGCGGGGTTGCCGTCCCAGTCGTCCCAGAGCGCGAAGTTCCCTTCCTCGAAACCCGTGCAGAAGACCCAGGCGGATGGCGCACTGTCGCATTCCGGCTGCGCCATTGTCGCCGCAGGCAGAACGCACGCCAGCAGCATGGCTGTCGTCACCGCCGGCCGGCGCCGCGCCAACGCCAGGGTTCCCAGTCGTTTCCACATGTTCCGGATCCTTCCCGGCGCCTGCGCCACGTCCGGCGGCTTCGCGCGCCCCGCCTTCCGTAGCAGGAACCGGGCTAGATCCCCTCGAACAGCGCCGTCGACAGGTAGCGCTCCGCGAGGTCGGGCAGCACCACCACGATCGTCTTGCCGGCAATCGCGTCGTCGACGGCCAGGCGCGCCGCCGCCGCCACCGCCGCGCCGCACGAGATGCCCACCAGCAGGCCCTCCTCGCGCGCGATGCGCCGCGCCGTCTCGATCGCTTCACCGCTCGACACGCGCTCGACGCGGTCGACCATCGCCAGGTCCAGCGTCTCGGGGATGAAGCCCGCGCCGATGCCCTGGATCTTGTGCGGCCCCGGCTTGAGCGGCTCGCCTGCCAGCTTCTGCGTGATGACCGGCGACTCCTCGGGCTCGACCGCCACCGAGAGGATCGCCTTGCCCTTGGTGTTCTTGATGTAGCGCGAGACGCCGGTGATGGTGCCGCCGGTGCCCACGCCGGACACGAGCACGTCGATCGCCCCGTCGGTGTCGTTCCAGATCTCCGGGCCCGTGGTCTGCTCGTGGATCGCCGGGTTGGCCGGGTTGCGGAACTGCTGCGGCAGGAACCAGCGCGCCGGGTCGGAGGCGGCGATCTCCTCGGCCTTCGCGACGGCGCCCTTCATCCCCTCGGCTCCCGGCGTCAGGATGAGCGTGGCCCCGAGGGCGGCCAGCACGCGGCGGCGCTCGATGCTCATCGTCTCGGGCATGGTCAGCGTGATCGGGTAGCCGCGCGAGGCCGCCACGTAGGCCAGGGCGATGCCGGTGTTGCCGCTCGTCGGCTCGATGATCTCGACGCCCGGCTTCAGCACGCCGCGCCGCTCGGCGTCCCAGATCATGTTCGCGCCGATGCGGCACTTGACCGAGAAGGCGGGATTGCGGCCCTCGACCTTGCCCAGCAGGGTGGCCTTCGCGCCCGGGACGACGCGGTTCAACCGGACCAGCGGCGTGTTGCCGATGGATTCGGGGTTGTTGTCGTAAATCCTTGCCACTGAACGACCTCCGGTGAAAGTCTGTAAAATCTACCGAGATGATAGATATATATTGCGGCGGCCGCCAGTCGCGGTTCGCCCGCAGGGCCGCCCGCCGTTCAGATCGAGAAGTCGACCAGCCCGCGGCGGCGCGCCGCCTCGGCCCGCGACCGCTCGACCAGGTCGGCGACGGTCAGGCCCTCGAGCGTCGCGCTGACCGCAGCCATGACGTCGGCCATCACCAGGCGCGTGCCGCAGGTGCCCAGGTCGTCGCACTCCTCGCAGCGGACGGGAGGCTCGCCGGCCAGGCAGGGCAGCGGCGCGAACTCGCCGTCGAGCAGGCGCACGACCCGCGCCAGCGTGATCTCGCCCGGCGGCACCGCCAGCTGGTAGCCGCCGCCGCGACCGGCGCGGCTGGCCAGCACGCCGCCCTTGCGCAGGGTGACGAGGATCGCCTCGAGGAACTTGCGGGGGATGCGCTCGCGCTCGGCCAGGTCGGCGATGAGCATGGGCTCGCCGGCGGGTGCCTCCGCCAGGCGGCCGAGCGCCTGCAGCGCGTACTTTGTCTTGCGTGAGATCACCGTTCACCTGCCCCGTGCCGGCCCGCCGGCATCGGTCAACCGCGCACGTCCAGTCCTCGGCGCATGATTGCCGAAGCGGCGCGTCGATGCAAGCGGGCCGGCGATGGTGCCAACGGAACGACCCCCGTGCCGAAGCGCGGGGGTCGTACACCTGCAGGTTCCCACCGGGCCGCCCGGCTCCGGAGAGTCCGGAGCCTACAGCATGTCCTTCAGGTTCTTCATCGGGCGCACACGGACCGAGCGCGAAGCCGGACGGGGCTTCTGCTTGACCATCTCGCCGGTGAAGGGGTTCTTCACGAGCTTGCCGCCCGCGATCGCCGGCTTCTTGACCAGCGTCAGCTTCATGAGGCCGAGGTAGTTGAACGCGCCGTGCTTCTTGACGGACTTCGTCATGATCTCGGTCAGCGTGTCGCAGACACCCACGACGTCCTTGCGGGTCATGCCGGTCTTGGCCGCGATCTCGCGGTAGATCTCGCCCTTCGTGGGCGGCTTGTTGCCGGCCGGAGCCTTCTTCGCCGGGGCCTTCTTGGCCGCAGCCTTGGTCTTCTTCTTGGTAGCCATTGCGCTTGTTCCTCCTTAAGTCAGCGCTGTCGGAAGCCTGAATGCTTCCACGAACGGCGGGAATCTAGCGCATCCGCGCGCGAGGTGTTACAAAAATCCGCGTCTGGAAGCCACTTTTTTGGGGTCCGCGCCGGCCGCGATCCCGGCGCGCGCCGCCGTCGGGCCCCCGGGACGTGAGCCCGCGGCGCTGGTGGGCGCTCCGCGCGCGTGCTATCATCGCCCGGTCCACGGTGCCGGAACCAGCCCCACCCGCAGCCTCCGATGGTGCCCCGCGCGTGCGTTTTCCCCTTGTTTCGCGGGCGATTTCCACCACCGGCGCCTGGCGCCTGGCGGCCTTCCTGCTGGTCGTGGCCGTGGTCGTCAAGGCCGCCTGGGTCTGCGATGACGCCTTCATCACCCTGCGCACCGTCGACAACCTCCTGCACGGGCGGGGCCTGACCTGGAACCCCGGCGAGCGCGTGCAGGTCTTCACGCACCCGCTCTGGATGGGGATCCTCGTGGTCGCCGACGCCCTGGCGCCCGCGTACTGGGCGGCGCTGCTGGCAGCCCTGGCGTGCGCAACGGCCGCGACCTGGCTGCTGCTGCGCCGGCTGCCGGAGCACGCGCCGGCCGTCGCGGCGGCGGGCCTGGCGCTGTCGCTGTCGCGGGCCCACGTCGACTACGCGACCTCCGGGCTGGAGAATCCCCTGGCCGGCCTGCTCGTGGTGCTGAGCCTGCCGGTGGCCGCGCGCGCCGTCGCGGGCGCCGGCGCGCACGACGGCGCCGGCATCAAGGAAGGCGCCGGCGCCGGTCCGGCACGATGGTCCCCGGTGGCACTGCCCCTGCTGGCGTCCTTGCTGGCGCTGACCAGGCCGGACCTGGTCCTGCTGGTCCTGCCGGCGCTGGGCTGGACGGTGGCCCGCGGTGGCTGGCGGCAGTGGCGCCGGCTGCTGCTGGCGGCGACGCCGCTGCTGGCCTGGGAGGCCTTCGCACTCGTCTACTTCGGCTTCCCGTTGCCGAACACGGCCTATGCGAAGCTTGGCACGGGCATCGCGGCCGCCGACCTGGCGCGGCAGGGCTGGTGGTACCTGGAGGCGTCGCTGCGACGGGACCCGCTCACCATCGCGGTTCTGGTGGCGGGGCTGGCGCTGGCGCTCGCGCGCGGCGACCGCGTGCGGCGGCTCGGCGCGACGGGCGTGCTGCTCTACTTGGCCTATGTGGTGCGCATCGGCGGCGACTTCATGCAGGGCCGCTTCCTCATGGTGCCGCTCGTGGTCACCGTCATGCTGGCGGCGCCGCTGCTGCCGCGCGGGCGCGGCGGCTGGGCCGTGACCATCGGACTGCTGTCGGGGCTGCTGGTCCCGGGCAACCCGGTGACGTCGCCGCTGCTGCCGACGGCCGGTCCGTGGTTCCACGGCGTGGCCGACGAGCGCGCCTACTACGGCGCGAATACCGGCCTGGTGGCGCGCCTGCGCCCGGGCTTCCGCGAGCATGAGCACGTCGTGGCCGGCCGGCAGGCGCGCGCGGTCAGCGAGCGGCAGGGCGAGGCCTTCCAGGTCTTCGAGTCGATCGGCTTCTACGGCTATCATGCCGGTCCGCGCCTGCACCTGATCGACGTGCTGGGCCTCGGCGATCCGCTGCTGGCGCGCCTGCCTGTCGCCACGCCGGCGGACGCGGGCAGCTGGCGGATCGGCCACTTCAAGCGGGAGCTGCCGGCCGGGTACCGCGAGACGGTCGCGGGCGGCCGTAACGTCATCGCCGACCCGGCCGTGGCCCGGTTGTACGACGACCTGCGGCTGGTGACGACCGGTCCGCTGTTCTCGCGGGCCCGGTGGGGGGCGATCTGGCGGCTGAATGTCGGGGGGCGGTGACGCCGGTGTCGCCCCGTGTTGACGCCCGGTCGCTGCAACCCCGGCCCTTGTGGCATGGCCGCAGGTGCGACTTGCGCGTTCGGCCGATTTAACCCGTTGTCATCACTTGTCTTGAGCGCATAGCGGGAAATCTCACACCCCGTCTCACCCCTATTTGTTGATATCGTGCTAAAATTGTCAGAAACGCACCTGCGGGGATTGAAACCGGTCGCCCGAAGTGTTAAGATGGTGGGGTCGGACGTGCGCATGTCCCGCCGTCGTCAACACCACAAGGAGAGCTGGAAATGAAGAAGATTGTGATCGCCCTTGTCATCGTGGCGCTGGCCCTGCCGGCCTTTGCCGTTGCGGCTGACGTTCGCATCGCCCAGGTCTATCCCGGCGGCGGTTCGTCGTCGGCTTCGGCCACCTACAAGAAGGACTACGTGGTCCTGTTCAACGGCACCGGCTTCGACCTGGACATCAGCGGCTACGTGCTCGAGTACGGCTCGGCCACCGGCAACTGGGGCAGCTCCGCCACCAACTACTTCGTGCTGCCGGAGAACACCTGGATCGCCGGCTGCTCGTACCTGATGGTCGCCTGCGGCAGTGCCGGCACCGGCGGCGCCGACTTCACGATGACGCCCGACTTCGTCACCACGAACATGAGCCTGGGCGGCACCAGCGGCAAGATGGCGCTGTTCAGCGCGCTGAATGCCAACGTGACCTGCGGCTCGGAGACCCCGGGCACGCTGCTCGACAAGGTCAGCTGGGGCACCGCCAACTGCGCCGAGGGCACCGCTACCGCCGCGACGGCGGTTGACAAGGGCATCGACCGCAATGGCGGCGGCATGATCGACACCGACAACAACGTCGCCGACTTCACGGTCGTGACGAACCCGGTGCCGATGACGTCCGAGACGCCGGCCGCCTCGTGCGCCCCGGTGTCGACCGAGGTCGAGTCCTTCGGCGCCATCAAGGCCATCTTCCGCTAGTCGGAAGGCCTGCCGACCGCTCGACGGCCGGCTCGTTCAGGCGAAGGCTCCGCCCTGTGGCGGAGCCTTCGCGCGTCCAGGGCCGATTCGGCCGCGGACCCGCGCCAACCCCTTGACTCGTCCTTGCCGCCGCCCGAAGATGGCCCCGGAACCCGGCGTACCCCCGAAGGCGCAGGAAGGTGCATCATGCCGCATCGTCGCTTGTTCAGGAGACTGCCGGCGCTGGTGTGCGCGACACTGTCCCGGGCCACGTTTGCCTGGGCCACGCTCGCCTGGGCCACGCTCGCCTGGTACACGCTTGCCCCCGCCGCCGAGGTGACCCTGCCTGCCACCTTGTGCGGCCACGACGAGCGCGAGGAAGGCGCCGGGGCCTGCCTGCAGGAGACGCACTTCAAGGCCGGCGTGCCCAGCGGCGAGATGAACCTGATGGTCGGCGGCCAGGCCTGGGGCTGCGATTCGGAATGGGCCGCCTCGTTCGAGTTCGACCTCGGGCCCGTGCCGTCCGGCGCGCCGGTGCAGCAGGCGGTGCTGGTCGTGCGCAAGACCGGCTACTCGGATGACGCGCAGGGCTTCGCCTACGTGGGTGCGTTCGCCTACGAGCCGACGGGCGCCGAGGTCCCGGTGGCGCGCGACGACCTGTCGCCGGACACGGCGCTCGCGGTGCTGTACCCGCCCGCGGCGAACGTCGACCTCGCGTTCGATGTCACGGCGGCCGTGCAGGCCTGGGTCGCCGACGGCGCCGCGAAGGCCGGCCTGCTGCTGGCCCCCGTCTATTCCGAGATCGGCTACGAGGACTGGATCTCGGTGGGGGGCTGCGCCCATCCGACGCCGCCTCGGCTGGTCATCAACTACGACGGGGCCGTGGCGAACGAATCGTCCACGTGGTCCCGGCTGAAGGCCCTCTGGCGCTGACCGGGCGGCGCGCGGCCCGCCGCGCCAGCCGCCGCGCGGTCCGCCGCGCGGAGCCCGTATCGACGGCGCCGCAGTCCGGCGCCCGCAAGGAGCCCATGTCCCGCACCGTCGACAGTCCCGCCACCGCCACCGCCGCTGCCGCAGCCGCCAGCGAGGCCAGCCGCGAGAAGTCGGCCGTCGCCCTCAGCTCGGTCCTCGCGGCCGTGGCGCTGACCGCGCTCAAGGGCGTCGTCGGCCTGCTGACCGGCTCGCTCGGCATCCTGGCCGAGGCGGTGCACTCGGCGCTGGACCTGATCGCGGCGCTGGCCACGCTGGTGGCGGTGCGCGCGGCCGACCGGCCTGCCGACCGCAACCACCCCTACGGTCACGGCAAGATCGAGAACCTCTCGGCGCTCTTCGAGACGCTGCTGCTGCTGGCGACCGTGGTCTGGATCGTCTGGGAATCCGTGCGCCGGCTGCTGAACCCCGGCACGCACGTCGAGGTCACGTGGTGGGCCTTCGCGGTCATGGGCATCTCCATCGCCGTGGACATCTCGCGCTCGCGGCGCCTGTCCGCGGCCGCGCGCAAGCACCGCTCGCAGGCGCTGGAGGCCGATGCGCTGCACTTCCGCACGGACATCTGGTCCTCCTGCGTCGTGATCCTGGGCCTGGGTCAGGTCCTGCTGGCGCGCGCGGTGCCGCAGCTGTCGTTCCTCGAGCACGGCGACAGCATGGCGGCCCTGGCGGTGGCGGCGATCGTCGCCTGGGTCAGCCTGAAGCTCGGCTGGCGCGCGCTGCAGGCGCTGCTGGACGCCTCGCCGCGCGGGGGCGAGCGCGACGACATCGAGCGCGAGGTCGGCGCGATGGACGGCGTCGTCGATGCGCACGAGATCCGCATCCGCAGCTCGGGCGGCACCTGGTTCGTCGACATGCACGTGACCGTCGACGGAAACCTGACCGTGCGCCGCTCGCATGCGATGACCGAGGAGATCGAGGAGCTCGTCCACCGGATCCTTCCCGGTTCGGACGTGACGGTGCACGTGGAACCGGCGGAAGATGCCGGCGGTTGAACTGGGATGCGCCCATCGCGCCCGCCTCGCACGCCGCGCCCGCCTCACCGATCGGCGACGCCGGCGGCGGCGGGATCCCCGCCGGCGGCGCGCGACCGGCGATACCGGGCGGCGGATCGCGCCGAACTTGGGCATATTGTGGGACGGTTTTCGAACAACGGACCGGCAAGGAGCGTGGAACATGCGTAAGACCGTGGTGGGCATCCTGGTCGTCGTCGCCATCGGCCTGGGTGCCTGGGCGCTGTCCCTGAACCAGAAGCTGGGCCAGAGTAAGGCCGACTTCGCGACGCTGCAGGCGGAGGAGCAGGCCACCAGCGCCCGCTACGCGGCCGCCATCGACGAGGTCGTCGCCATCCAGGAGAGCCTCAAGGAGATCGACCTGGGCGAGCACGGCACGCAGGCCCTGCAGACCGAGCTGGCGCAGGAGCAGAACCTGTCGCAGGACCGCGGCGAGCAGACCATGGCGCGCATCGCCGAGATCAAGGCGGGTGTCGAGCGCGCGAACAACCGCATCCGCGAACTGGAGGAGAAGCTGCAGCAGGGCGACGTCAAGGTCGCCGGCCTGGAGAAGCTCATCCGGGGCCTGCGGCAGACCGTCACCGAGAAGGAGAAGGAGATCGCCGCGCTGACGACACGCGTGGGCGAGCTGCAGACGCAGGTGGCGGGGCTGGAGACCGAGGTGGCGGCGGGACAGGAGACCATCCGCCAGCAGGACGTGAAGATCCAGGAGCAGACCGCTTCGCTGGAGCAGTCGCGCCAGCGGCTGGGCACCGTCTACTACGTGGTGGGCACCAAGAAGGAGCTCGCGCGGCAGGGCCTCGTCGAGTCGAAGGGCGGCCTGCTGGGCATCGGCCGGACCGTGCGCCCGACCGGCCGCACCGACGGCGGGCAGTTCACGTCGCTGGACACCGACCGCGCGACCTACATCCCCATCGACGCGAAGAAGGCCAAGGTGGTCAGCGCGCAGCCCGTGGACAGCTACGCCCTGGAGGCCAACGGCGAGCAGATGGCCCTGCGCATCCTTGACAAGGAGGCGTTCCGGGCCGTCAAGTACGTCATCATCATGAAGGACTGAGCGGCCGGCTCACGGTCGCGCAGCGGGCCCGCCACTGGACGCTGCCCGCCGCGGGGACTAGACTGTCGGCGCCGGGAGTTCCCGGCATCGACACCAGCCAGCCCGGAGGGATTGTCCCGCCATGAACCGCCGCCTGCTCCTGACCGTTGCCGGGGCCGCAGTCCTGTGCGGCCTGGTCGCCGCCTGCGCGACGGTGCCCATCACCGGGCGCCGCCAGCTCAGCCTGATTCCCGAGAGCCAGATGAACGCGATGAGCTTCTCGCAGTACGACCAGGTGCTGAAGGAGAGCAAGCTGAGCAAGGACGCCGCCGCCACCGCGCAGGTCAAGCGCGTCGGCGCCAAGATCCAGGGCGCCGTCGAGCGCTACTTCCAGCAGCAGGGCCAGTCGCACCAGCTCGAGGGCTACGCCTGGGAGTTCAACCTCATCGAGAGCGAGCAGCAGAACGCCTGGTGCATGCCCGGCGGCAAGGTCGCCTTCTACACGGGCATCCTGCCGGTGTGCAAGGACGACGCCGGCATCGCCGTGGTGATGGGTCACGAGGTGGCGCACGCCATCGCGCGGCACGGCGGCGAGCGCATGAGCCAGGAGCTGATGGTCCAGATGGGCGGCCTGGCGCTGTCCGAGGCGATGAGCTCGAAGCCCGAACAGACGCGCAACCTGTGGATGGGCGTGTTCGGGCTCGGGGCGCAGGTGGGCGTGATGCTGCCGTTCAGCCGGCAGCACGAGAGCGAGGCCGACCGTCTCGGGCTCATCTTCATGGCGATGGCCGGCTACGACCCGCGGCAGGCGCCGAAGTTCTGGGAGCGCATGGCGGCCGGCGGCGGCTCCGCGCCCCCTGAGTTCCTCAGCACGCACCCGTCGGACGAGACGCGGATCCGCCAGCTGAACGAGTACATGGCAGAGGCCCTGCCGTACTACCAGGCCCGCTGATCACGGCTCGACGAACAGGCGCGCCTCCAGCACGCGGACCAGCTCGCGCAGCGCGCGGGCGGTCCGCGTGCCGTACCAGCAGACGAGCTTCCCGTCCAGCAGCACGGCGCGCCGGCGCGTCGGCACGACGCCGGCCGCGGCCAGCGACCACGCCGCGTGGTGCGTGAACGGGTAGGGTTCGTCCGGCAGCAGCACCACCGCGGGTCCCAGCGCCGCCAGTTCTACCAGCGTCACCTCGGGGTAACCCTCGCGCGCGGCCAGGACGTTCTCCAGGCCGGCCTCGCGCATCATCGCCGTGATGTGGTTGCCGCCGCCGGCGGCCAGCCACGGCTTCTTCCAGACCAGGCAGGCCGCGGGCACCGGCGCGCCGTCCAGCCGCGTGCGCCAGGCCCCGGCCGCCAGCCGCGCCGCCGTCAGTTCGGACAGCGCGCGACCGGCCGCGGGTTGTGCGCCGAGCAGCGCGCCGAAGGCGGCCAGCAGGGAGGCGACGTCGTCCAGCGAGCGCGGCATCACCGTGTAGACGGCGATGCCGGCGGCCTCGAGCTGTGCCAGGTGCTCGGGCTTGTTCTCCTCGGCGCAGGCCAGCACCAGGTCCGGCGCCAGGGCGATGATCGCCTCGAGATCCGGGTTCTTCGTGCCGCCGCAGGCCGGCACCGCGGCCAGCTCCCCGCGCGGCTCCACGCAGTAGATGGTGCGCCCCACCAGGAGGTTGCCGGCGCCGAGCCGGCACACGGTCTCCGTCAGGCTCGGCACCAGCGAGACGACGCGCCGGTGCGCGGCCGCCGGGTGGCGGCGACCGCGGACATCGGTCAGGAAGCGGCCGGGCGGGTTCACGTCGGGACCATCGCTTGGGCTGGGGGGCGGCAGGGGGCTTCCGTGTGCGAAGTTAGTCCCGTCCCGGGCTTCCGGCAACGCCGGACCGTGAATTATCTCTTTTTGTCGCAACAGGATGGCGCAGTTGTTAAAGTTGCCAAATGTTTAACAAATAAGTTGACCGCGACTTGGGCATTTGTTACGCTCCCACTGTCAGGCTAGGCAATCCCGGAAAGGATGAGCGCCACCATGGAACCCGTCGCCGGCATCCGCGGCCACGACCTGCACATCACGATCTTCCATTGTCCGCGCTGCTGCGGCGGGACGGCCGCCGCGGCCGGTCACGGCTGCCGCGTGGTCGAGGCCTGCGCGGCTGAAGTCGGCGGTGCCCGCCTGGCGTCCGCGTTCCTCGACGGGGCCGACGGCGTGCTGGTGCTGGGCTGCCTCGGCGCCGCCTGCCAGCGCCCGCGCGGCGACGTCGAGGCGTTCCGCCACCTCCACGAGGGCGCGGTGGCGATCAGCCGCCTGGGCGTGGAACCGGCGCGCCTGCAGCGCCACTGGCTGACCCCGCGCGAGGCGATGCGCATCCCGGCGATCCTGGTGTCGTTCCGGCGACGCCTGCACGTGCTGGGCGCGCGGACGGTCGCCGCCGGCTCCATACCGGCGCCGGTCCCGGCGATGTCCGCCGCGGCGATGAACGCGACCGGTCCCTGAGCGCCTGCCGGCGACCCGTGACGCAACGGCCCCCGGGGATCCCCGGGGGCCGTTCACGTGCCCGTCGCGTGGAGGGCCGTCAGCAGCGCGCCGCGATGGCCTCGGCCATGCCGGTGGTCGTCGTCGTGCCGCCCATGTCGTAGGTGCGCGCCTTGCCGTCCTTGATCACGGCCGCGACCGCGCTCTCCATCCGCGCCGCCATGTCCTTCTCGCCCAGGTGGTCGAGCATCATCTTGGCCGAGAGGATCATCGCGATGGGGTTGACCTTGTTCAGGCCGACGTACTTCGGCGCCGAGCCGTGGCTGGGCTCGAAGATGCCGATGTCGTCGCCCAGGTTGCCGCTGCAGGCGAAGCCGAGGCCGCCCACGAGCTGCGCGCAGAGGTCGCTGAGGATGTCGCCGAACATGTTGCTCGAGACCATCACCCCGTACTGCTCGGGGTTCTTGATCAGCCACATGCACATGGCGTCGATGTTGGTCTCCCACAGCTCGATGCCGGGGTAGTCCTTGGCGATCTTGCGGGCCTCGCGCACCATCAGGCCGCTGGTCTCGCGCACGACGTTCGGCTTCTCGACCACGGTCACCGTCTTGTAGCCGTAGTTCTTCGCGTACTCGAAGGCGTCGCGCACGATCTGCTGGCAGCCCAGCCGCGTCAGGACGCGCACCGAGGCGGCGATGTCCTCGTTCGCCGTGCCCAGCAGCCGCTTCGTCGGCCCCGGCAGCGTCTTCGTCATGACCTCGCGGACTTCCTGCGGCAGCGGGTGCCACTCGATGCCCATGTACAGGTCCTCGGTGTTCTGCCGGAAGACGACCATGTCCAGGCCGTCGCGGAAGTTCAGCGGGTTGCCGGCGTAGGCCTTGCAGGGGCGCAGGTTCGTCCGCAGGTTGAACTCCTGGCGCAGGCGGACGATCGGGCTGCGGTAGACGTGGCCCTTGCCGCGCAGCTCGGGGATCAACTCGGCCTCGGCCTCTTCCTTCGGCTTGCTCGTGATGGCGCCGAACAGCGCGGCGTCCACCGTGCGCAGCATCTCGAGGGTGCGGTCGGGCAGCGCGTTCGCCTCGCGGCACCAGATCTCCCAGCCGATGTCGCCGTGGATGTACTCGGCGTCGAAGCCGAGGGCGTCCAGCACGATGCGCGTGGCGTCCATCACGTCGACGCCCACGCCGTCGCCGGGCATCCAGCCGATCCTGTACTTGGCCATGACCTCATGTCCTCCTGCGGTAGCGGGGGCCGGGCCGCCCCGAAACAGGGGCGGCGCGGTCGTGCATGCTCGCCCAAAGATAAATCCCGGCGCGTTGGCCGCCAAACCGATCCGGCGGCTGCGGTGAGGGGCGCGACGCCGCGGTCAGGGGATCGGCAGGGGATCGCCCGGCGCGCGGTGCGGCGCCTCGGGCGAGCAGGCCTCGCGGACCTGCTCGCGCAGCTGGGCACCGGCGGGCCAGCGCGCGATCGCCTTGTACTTGCCGTCCAGCTGGTGGGTCAGGCCGACGGCGACCGCCGCCAGCAGCAGCGGCACCAGGTAGGGCACGAAGCGGCGCCGGCCGGCCCGCGCCAGCAGGGCGCTGCAGCCCGAGGTTCCCGCCGAGATCACCACGCAGAAACCCAGCGAGGCCAGGTAGAGGTGGTTGAGGTTGAGCCAGCGACCGCCCTCGGTGTGGGCCGTGAACGGCAGCAGCGTGATGTACGTCCAGGCGATGAAGAACCGGATGGCGCGGCTGCCGAAGACGAACCCGAAGAAGCTGTACGAGATGATGGCGATGGTCAGCGCGAAGCGGATCCAGGTGCGGGCCAGGAACAGCCACTCGACCCAGAACGGCGCCGTCTCCAGCATGGGGCTCTTCTGCAGCGGGAAGAACATCAGGACCAGGTAGCGGAACAGGTTCTTGACCGACAGCAGCGAGAAGCGCGTCTGCTCGGCGCCCGGTCCGAACACGGTCGGCTGCTCGAAGCCCCAGCGCGCCTGGCCGACGTAGAAGACGATCCCCACGGCGATGAAGATCAGCAGGTCGGGCGACCATACCGGCCGGCCGCGACGCCGGTGGAAGAACGCCTTGTAGGCGACCAGGCACGACAGCAGGGAGAAGGACGACGCCCGCGTCAGCCCTGACGCCAGGAACAGCACCAGGCCGGCCACGAACAGCGGCGAGCGCAGGCGGCCGTCGCGGCGGAAGTCGTTCCGGATGAAGAAGTACAGCACCAGCAGGTGCAGCAGCGCCAGCAGCAGGCTCTCCAGCGCGTGGACCGTGGTGAACACGCGTCCGTAGCTGCCCACGCCCAGCGCGAAGAGCAGCCCGGCCAGGATGGGCATCACTCGTCGAGGGAACAGCAGGTTCACCAGCATGTAGACGACGAACGCGTTGATGGCATGGATCGCCAGGTTGACCGCGAGGTAGCCGGTCGTGTCCAGCCCGAAGAGCCGGTACTCCGCCAGGAACACGAGCTGCAGGAGCGGCTGGCTGAAGTAGAAGCCGATATGCCCGAACATGTCGCCCGGGTCGCGCGCAAGCACATGGGCGTCGCAGATGACCTGGGCATCGGCGCCGTCCCACAGCGGGGTGGTGATGAGCGGGCCGAACGCCGCGAACACCGTTGCCAGCATCAGCAGGAATATCGGCCCATGGGCTTTGAGAATCTTCATGTCGCAGCTAATAATAACCGCTCAGGCGCCGCCCGGGCAATCGGCAGCGGAGCAGGCGCACGATTCGGCGGGGCGGGCGCGGCCGCGGCGGCGCCGGGACCCGCCCGCGGCAGGCGCAGGCGGCAGGAGGACAGGCGATGGCATCGAACATCCGGGATCATGCGGGCGGCGCGGCGCGCCGGCGCCGGGCGGGCGGGGCGCCGGGCCGGACCGGGCGGCTGCCGGCGGCCCTCGGGGCGCTGGCACTGGCGCTGGCGGCGGCGGTCCCGGTCCCGGCGGCAGAGCCGGCGGCGCCGCAGCCCGGCGCCGGTCCCTGGAACCTGACGATCTTCCACACGAACGACACGCACGCCGGCATGTTCGCCCGCCCGGCCGACTGGCGCGACGACGGCCGTCCGGTCGGCGGCATCGTGGCCCTGGCGCACCACCTGGCCGCCGAGCGCCGCACGGCCGCTCCCGACCTGCTGGTGGACGCGGGCGACTTCATGACCGGCAATCCCGTCTGCAACCTGCGCGAGGACGGCGTGCCCGGCGCGGCCATCGCCAGGCTGTTCAACGCGATGGACTACGACGTCGGCCTGGTGGGCAACCACGAGTTCGACATCGGGCTGGCCGACCTGCAGCGGCTGCTGCCGCGGTTCGAGCACCCGGTGCTGGCCGTCGACATCGTCGATGCGCAGGGTCAGGCCGTGTTCCGCGCCGAGCCGGTGGTGCTCAAGAGGGGCGAGGTGCGCGTCGGCATCATGGGGGTGTCGTGCGGCGAGATGGCCGAGGTGGTGGCGCCCAGCCGGCTGGCCGGCCTGGCCATGGCCCCGCAGGCGCCGCTGCTGCGCGCGCAGGCCGCCGCCCTGGACCCGGACACGGACCTGCTGGTGGTGCTCTCGCACAACGGCCTGGACCAGGACCGCAAGCTGGCGGCCGAGCTGGCCGGGTCGGGCATCGACGTCATCGTCGGCGGCCACAGCCACACGCGGATGCGGCAGCCGGAGCTGGTCGCGGGCATCCTGATCGTGCAGGCGGGCTCGGCGCTGACGAACCTGGGCCGCCTGGACCTGCGCGTGGCGGACGATCGCGTGGCCGGATATGACGGCCGGCTGGTGAGCCTGTGGGCCGATTCGCTGGACACCGGCGGTGCGCTGGCGGGGATCGCGGCGCTGGCAGGCGGCTACGAGGAGCAGGTGCGTCGCGAGTACGGCCGCGTGCTGGGCACGCTGGCGACCGACCTGGGGCGCGGCCGCGGCGAGACCGCGCTGGGCAACTGGCTGGCCGATGTGCTGCGCGAGGCGGCGCAGGCCGACGTCGGCCTGATCAACTCGGGCGGCATCCGGCGCGACCTGCCGTCCGGCCCGCTGACCGCGCTGCACATCCACGAGGTGCTGCCGTTCGCCAATTCGCTGGTCACCGTGCGCATGACCGGCGGCGAGCTGGCGGCGGTGGCGGACTGGAATGCCGCCGCGCAGGTCAGCGGCGACCACGGCATCCTGCAGGTCTCCGGGCTCGAGTACGCGATCGTGGCGGGCCCGGAAGGCGCCCCCGCGCGCGCCGGCGAGGTGACCGTGGGCGGGCGGCCGCTGGATCCGGGGGCCACCTACCTGGTGGCCATGCCCGATTTCGTCGCCATGATGGGCCCGGTCTACCTGGGCTGCCCCAACCCGCCGTTCACCGACACCGGGCGCGAGCTGTCGCAGGTGGCCGCGGCCGCCGTGGAGAAGGCCGGCACCGTCCAGGCCCCGGCCGGCGGGCGGATCCGGGGCGTGCCGGCGCGCTAGGTCCCCGGCCGGCATCGGCGATCACGTTCCGGCGGCGGCTGTTCCCAGGCGCCGCCGGACCTGCTATGATGGGGGCGTCCGGAAGCCCGTTCCGGCGCGTGCGTCCCGGCGCGTCGCCCCACCCGGCGGCCCCAGGGCGCGGCCTGGCCAACCTTGCGCGAACGAAGGAAGGTCCCGCCATGCCAGCCCACATCTACCCCGTGGACTACTACTACACGACCGTCGAGGATCGCCCGGGCCAGGGCTGCCGCTTCCTGCGGGCGCTGGCTGCCGAGGACGTGAACCTGGTCGCCTTCAATGCCTTCCCGGTGGGACGCGAGCGGACCCAGCTGGTGATCTACCCGCTCAACCCGGTCTGGCTCGGGGATTTCGCGCGGCACGAGGGGCTGGTGCTGCAGGGACCGCACCACGCGTTCATCGTCCAGGGAGACGATGAGCTGGGCGCGCTGGTCGCGATCCACGAGAAGCTGTGCGACGCCGACATCAACGTGTCGAGCGCCAACGGCATCACCGACGGGCGCGGCGGCTACCGCTACATCATGCACGTGCACCCGGAGGACTGGGAGCGGGCCATGGCGGTGCTGGGTGTGGACCAGGCGATGCGGCCGCTGGCCGACTACCACCTGGACCTGCGGCGGCGCTTCCAGGCGAAGGGATGACCGGGCTCAGGCCTCGACCGGCGCCTGGATGCAGACCTTGTTGCGGCCCGCCTCCTTGGCGGCGTAGAGCGCCTCGTCGGCCTCGCGCAGCAGGTCGCGCGTGGACTGGTGCTCGGGCCCGCGCACGGAGACGCCGATCGAGATCGTCACCGATCCCTTGAACACGGGCGACTCGATGGTGTTCTTCTCGACGGCCTCGCGGATGCGGTTGCCGATGTCCATCGCGAACTTCACGTCGGCCCCCGGGCAGACGACCAGGAATTCCTCGCCGCCGTAGCGGCTGACCTTGTCGTACTCGCGCACGGCGCCGCGCATCGCGGTGGCCGTCCGCTGCAGCACGATGTCGCCCGCGTCGTGTCCCCAGGTGTCGTTGACCTTCTTGAAGTGGTCGATGTCCAGCAGCATCACGAGCATCGACTCGTTCGTGCGCGTCGCGCGCGACCACGTCTCGTCGAGGAACTCCAGGCCCGCGCGCCGGTTCGGCAGCCCCGTCAGCTGGTCTTCCATGGCCAGGCTCTCGAGCTTGCGGTTCAGCTTGTTGATGTGGCTGAGCTGGCGCCGCATCTCCTCGCGGTCGCGCAGGCTCTGTTCCCGCAGGCGGATCACCTGCGTCGCCCCGCGCAGGCGGGCGGCCAGGATCCGGTAGTTCAGCGGCTTGATCAGGTAGTCGTTGATGCCGGCCTCGAACCCCTGCACCAGCTCCTCGCCCGTGTCGTTGCTGGTGTTGATGATGAAGTAGATGCCCTGCGTCTGCGGCGACGACCGGAGCATGCGGCAGAGGTCCAGCCCGTCCAGCTTCGGCAGCATCCAGTCCGAGAGGATCAGCTGCGGCGCGGTCTTCAGCGCCATCTCGAGCGCCATGCGTCCATCCGTGGCGCAGGTGATGCGGTGCCCCAGCTGCTGGAGCTTGCGCGTCAGCACCGTCATCTCGATGGCGCTGTCGGTGGCGATCAGGATGTCCAGGCCCGGGTCGTGGGCGGGCTCCGCCTGGTCCGCCGACGTGTCGGGGGCCGGGGCGGCGGTGGGGGTCAGGATGGTGGCCCCGGCGGCGTGCGCCGCCGCCGTGACGGCGGCGCCGGCGGCGCGCGGTGCCGGCGGCGCGGATGGCGCCGTCGACGCGCGGCTGGCGGGTGTCGTCGCCGCCTCGGGAGCGGCGGCGCCGCCCATGCCGGCCCCGCGCGGCCGCGCGCGATCGTCGATGACATCGCCCTGCGCGCGGGCCTTGGCCACCAGCGTCTCCAGCGACGGCACGTGCGAGGTGACGATGTCCAGCACGCCGCCCATGCGCTCCCACTCGCCGAGGATCTCGTCGTACATCGAGACCCAGGGCATCTCCTCGAAGCCGAGCGACCGGCCGGCCCTCACGAAGCCCAGCACCATCAGGTGGCGGCGAGGGCCGGTCTCCACGCAGATGTCGGCAGCCAGTCCGGCCGCGTGCAGCACGCGTCCCAGCTGACGGCCGCGATCGGCCGCCGGCGTCACGGGCGCGCCGGTGATCCAGCTGCCGTCCTCCTGGTGGCGGGCGGCCGTGATCACGTGCTCGGGCAGGCGCCAGTCCTCCAGGATGGCGGCGGCCGCGTCGGTATGCGTCAGGCCGGTGGCGGCCTTCTCGAGCGCGGCCAGTTCCTCCGGCGCGCCGTGGTTCCAGCGCGCCAGGATCTCGGCGTAGTCGTCCGGGTAGACGCTGGCCATCGCCAGGCGGCCGATGTGGGCGAGCAGGCCGCAGGTGAAGCCCTCGTCCGGGTTCAGCGAGCGCACCAGCCTCGAGATGGCCTGGCAGCTGACGGCCATGGCCAGCGAGCGCGTCCAGTAGCGCTCGTAGTCGAAGGCGGCGCAGGGGCCGCTGCGCGCGTTGGCCAGGATGGAGAAGCTCAGGCACAGCTGCCGGACCTGTGCCATGCCCAGGCGCATGAGCGCATCGCGCAGCGCGATGACATGTGTGCGCGCGCCGGAGTCGGCGCTGTTGGCGTACTTGAGGACCTGGCCGGTGAGCGCCGGGTCGCCCTGCAGGACGCCCGCCAGCTCGTCGGTGGAGACCAGCGGATCGCGGGCCATCTCCAGGATGGTCAGGGCGATGCCCGTCGGCGAGGGCAGGTTGCCCGAGGCCTTCAGTTCGGCAAGGATCGAGTTCTCGGTCAGGCTCACGCGCGCACTTCCCCCGTTGCGTGCCATCGGGCGTCCAGGCTACAGGGGTGGTATCGCCCGCTGGCGGGCCTACTTGATATGGGACTTTCCCTTAGGCGGGCCCGGCGGCAGCCGTATCAGGCCTCCGCCAGGGCCGCCGGGAACGCCTCGCGAAGCCTGGCCACGACCGACTGCTGAAGCCGCGAGTAGTACGGCAGCGCGTAATGGTGCAGCCAGACGCCGGCCTTCTGTGCACGGTATTCAGGCAGGATCCGCACGTCCGTCCGCCCGGCCAGCATGTGCCGGGGCACCACGGCCCGGCCCATGCCCAGGGCGGCGCCGTCGATGATCCCGTACACATCCGAGGTGAACGACCGGCGGTAGGTGGGGGACTGGCCCTGGAAGCGGAAGAAGCGCTCGGTGACCTGGTCGTCGGGGTTGATGTCCAGCCAGACGTCGGGGCGCGTGGGCGCGCAGGCGCTCTCGATCGCGACATAGGCCTCGTCGCCCAGGTGGAAGCGCTCCAGCGCGGCCCACGGCAGCGCCTCGTCCAGGATGACCAGGTCCGCCTCGCCCCGCTTGAGCATGCCCGGCAGGCCCTTCAGGTCGACGGTGATCAGCTCGCACTGGACCTTCGGATGGGCCCCCAGCAGCGGCGCCAGCGCCGGCAGGATCACCGGCCGCATCACCGACAGGTGGCTGGCCACCCGGATCACGCCGGCCAGTTCGCCCGAACGCGAGGTTGCCAGGTCGGCCAGGATCTCGGCCTCGAGGGCCTCCTTGGCCTCGCAGTAGCGCAGGATGCGGCTGCCGGTCTCGGTCAGCCTGACGGCGCCCGGGGCCCGCACCAGCAGGGCGGCGCCCAGCTCCTCCTCCAGCTTGCGGATGCGCTGGGAGAGGGCCGACTGGGTCAGGCCCAGGCGCTCGGCGGCGCGGGTGAAGTTGAGGGTGCGCGCCACCACCACGAAGGCCTCGAGTTGCCGGGACGAGAGCTGCATGCGGTCGGGGCCTCCAGGGTGGCGGGCGCCCGGAGCCACCGTGTCCCAGGCGCCATTAATTCGTTTGATTGCGGAATCATATCAATAAATTGGTCCCAAATCAATCGAGACGATACTGTATAACCACTTGGATGGTCCGGTTTCTGCGGACACGGGCAAGGGCGGGCGACCTTCCCGTTGTCCAAGGACGGCGGCCCCGCGCGTCCCCCAGGGCGACGGGGCCGTTCGCCTTTCGCCGCCTTGCCGCCCCTGCCCCCCGCTGCTAAGTTCTTCACGCGCCGCCAGCTTTCGGCCCTCCGCAGACAAGGTCCGCCATGCCCAGGAACCACCCCGCCGGCCTGCCTGCCGCCAACCTGCGCGCCTTCGTGCGCCTGTGCGAGGAGCAGGGCGAACTGGTCCGCGTCCGCGAGCCGGTGGACCCCTGCCTGGAGATCACCGAGATCGCCGACCGCTTCGTCAAGGCGGGCGAGAGCCCGGCGCTGCTCTTCGAGAACCCCGTGCCGGGGCGCTGGAGCGCGGCCGCCGGGGGGCGCCCGCAGGCGGTGGGGCCGGACGGCAAGCCGGTGCCGGTCGTGATCAACCTCTTCGCCTCGCGCCGGCGGATGGCCTGGGCGCTGGGCGGTCCGTCCCTGGCCGAGGTCGCGGCGAGGGTGGAGGAACCGCTGCGGCTGGGGCCGCCCGAGGGGCTGTGGGAGAAGATCAGGCTGCTGGGCAAGCTGAAGGGATGGGGCGAGGCGGCGCCGAAGACCGTGGGCCGCGGCGCCTGTCAGGAAGTTGTGGTGCAGGGCGACGCGCTGCAGCAGCGCGGCCTGCTGGATCTGATGCCCGTGCTGACGACCTGGCCGCGCGACGGCGGTCCCTACATCACGACGCCCCTGGTGATCACGCGCAGCCCGGAGAGCGGCCGGCGCAACATCGGCATGTACCGGATGCAGGTCTTCGACCGCCGCACCACCGGCATGCACTGGCAGATCCACAAGACCGGCGCCGCCCACCACGCGGGCTACGAAAAGCGCGGCGAGCGCATGCCCGTGTGCGTGGCGATCGGCGGGCCGCCGGTGCTGACCTATGCGGCGACGGCGCCGTTGCCGCCGGACATCGACGAGGCTTTGTTCGCCGGCTTCCTGACCGGGCAGCCGATCTCGATGGTCAAGGCGCTGACCTGCGACCTGGAAGTGCCGGCCGAAGCGGACTTCGTCATCGAGGGCTACGTGGAGCCCGGCGAACGGCGGCTCGAGGGCGATTTCGGCGACCACACGGGGTGGTATTCGCTGGCTGAGGAGTTTCCGGTCTTCCACGTCACCTGCATCACCAGCCGACGCGATCCGCTGTACCTGACCACCATCGTCGGCCGGCCGCCGATGGAGGACGGCTGGCTGGGCGAGGCGACCGAGCGGCTGTTCCTGCCGCTGATTCGCGTGCCGTTGCCGGAGATCGTCGACTACCACCTGCCGGTGGCGGCCTGCTTCCACAATCTTGTGATCGTCGCCATCCGCAAGGCGTATCCCGGGCACGCGCGCAAGGTCTGCCAGGCGCTGTGGGGGACGGGGCAGATCATGTTCACGAAGAACGTGATCGTGGTGGATGCCGACGTGAACGTGCACGATCTCAATGAGGTGCTGTGGCGCGTGACCGGAAGCATGGACCCCGCGCGGGACGTGTTCTTCAGCGAAGGTCCTGTGGACCAGCTCGATCATGCCACGAATCTGCCCTGCTACGGCGGGAAGATGGGGATCGACGCGACGACGAAGCTTATTGGCGAGTACGGCTACAATAGGCAGTGGCCCGAGCTGGTGACGATGTCCACCGAGGTGAAGGCGGACGTCGATGCCAAGTGGTCCGCGCTGCTGGCGCAGCTGCGTGGCGGCGGCGCGCGATGAGCGAGCCGACGCGGGCCGGTCGCTTCGATGACGTGCATGCCCGCGAGCAGGGCGCCTGGACAGTGCGCGACCCGGCGCAGCACGGCCGCGCGGTGCAGGCGATGTTCGCGCGCATCGCCGGCGTCTATGATTTCATGAATCATCTGTTGAGCGCCGGGCGCGATCGCGCCTGGCGGAAGAACGTGGCGGCGCGCATCGACGGCGATGCCTGGGAGATCCTCGACCTTTGCGCCGGCACGGGCGATCTGGCTTTGGCCTGCCGCGCGGCCGGGCGAGGCCGCGAATGGCTGGCGGCGGATTTCTGCGCCTCGATGCTGCGCGGTGCGCGCGGGAAGAAGGGCGCCGGGGAGCTTCAGCTCCTGGCGGCCGACGCGCTGGCGCTGCCGCTGCGGGACCACAGCGTGGATGTGGTGACCGTCGGTTTTGGCGTGCGCAACTTCGCCGACGTGCGCGGGGGGCTGGGCGAGATCGCGCGCGTGCTGCGGCCGGGCGGGCAGCTGATCGTTCTGGAGTTCTTCCGTGACGACCCGGGCGCGCGCGGATCGCTGCGGGGCACGCCGCCGCCGCTGCGCGTGACGATCGCCGCCATGGTGCGGCTGCTCGGGCGCGTGGTGGGCCGCAACGGCGGCGCCTACGCCTACCTGCCGGCAAGCATGGACCAGTTCCTGACCGTGCGCGAGTTCCGCGACCTGCTGGCCGAGTACGGGTTCAGCGGGGTCGAGGTGGAGCGGCAGACGTTCGGCATCGCGCACATCGTCTGCGGGAGGTTGCCGTGAGCGTGCGCGAGTCCCTGCCCGCCATCGGCGTCGGCTGGACCGGCGCCAGCGGCCTGGTCTACGGCGTGCGTCTGGTCGACGTGCTGCTGCATGCCGGCCGCGACGTGAACCTGGTCTTCAGCGAGGCGGTGCGGCAGACGGCTCCGGTGGAGATGGGGCTGGACGTGGCCGGCATTCTCGACCGGCTGGGCGCGATGGGGCCGGGCTCGCTGCGCGTGTTTGACCGCCACGACTTCACGTCGCCGCTGGCCAGCGGCTCGGCACGCGGCGGTCCGCTGGTGATCATTCCCTGCTCGATGGGCACCGTCGGCCGCCTGGTGGCGGGCACTTCCGAAACGCTGCTGCTGCGCGCGGCGGATGTCTGCTTCAAGGAGCGGCGGCCGCTCGTTCTCGTGCCGCGCGAGACGCCTTTGGCGACCCACCACCTCGAGCACCTGGCCGAGCTGAGCCGCCGCGGCGCGCTGATCCTGCCCGCGATGCCGGGGTTCTACCACCGCCCGCAATCGCCGGGCGAGATGGTCGACTTCATCGTGCAGCGCGTGTGCGACCACCTCGGCGTCGAGGTGGAGCTGGCGCCGCGGTGGGGGCAGTGACGTTGCCGTGAGGATCGCCGTCGTCCACGATTACGCCGACCGCTTCCGCCGCGCGCCCGCGTTCGCGCGCCTGGCCGGGCACGAGGTCGTGGTCTCCACCGCCGCGGGGGGCGGCGGCGATGCGATCGTCGCCGCGGCGCGCGGCTGCGAGGCCCTGGTCCTCACGCAGCAGCGCGTGGCGGTTACCGCCGACATGCTGCGACGGCTGCCGGAGCTGCGGTTCATCGCGCAGACGGGCCGCAACACCGCGCACCTGGACCTGGTGGCCTGTGCCGAGCTGGGCATCACGATCTCGGTGGGCCGGCGCAGCAGCGACGGCCCCTACTCCACGACCGCCGAGCTGACCTGGGCGCTTATCCTCGCCTCGCGGCGCCGGCTTCCTTTCGAGGCGGCGCGCCTGCGCGGGGGCCACTGGCAGTCCACGGCCGGGGCGCGCCTGCATGGCCGCGTGCTCGGGGTATACGCATTCGGGCACATCGGCGCGGCGGTGGCGCGCGTGGGGCGGGCCTTCGGCATGGACGTTCTGTGCTGGGGCCGCGAGGGATCGCTGGCTCGGGCGGCAGGGGAGGGATTTGCGGTGGCGCCTGATCGCGCCACGTTCTTCGCCGCCGCCGATGTGCTGACGCTGCACCTGCCGCTCAACGCCGCCACGCGCGGCATCATCACCGCGGGCGACCTGGCGCTGATGAAGCCTGAGGCGCTGCTGGTCAACACCAGCCGCGCGCCGCTCATCGCACTGGGTGCGCTGGCCGCGGCGCTGCGCGCGGGCCGTCCCGGCTTTGCCGCGGTCGACGTGTATGACGACGAACCCGTCCTGGACCCCGCGCACGAACTGCTGACCATGGACAACGTCTTGTGCACGCCGCACCTCGGCTACGCGGAGACCGTCACGCTGGACACGCTGTATGCCGTGGCGGTGGATCAGCTGCTGGCGTATGCGGCGGGGGCGCCGGTGGACGTGGTGACCGGCGGTCCGGGTGCGTGTTGAGGTCGGTATGCGGTCGCGACGCGCACGACCTGGCGTGGACTTGCGCCGGCGCAACATCCCTCATCAGGCCCTCACCGCCACCCCGTCACCCGCGCGTCCGCCCAGCCCGCCGCCGCGCCGGCCGGTTCCACGTGCCAGCGCAGTTCGAGCTGTTCGATGCCGCGGATGTCGACGATCGGCTTCGCCACCTCGCCCGAGCCCATGCCGCCGCTGTCCCAGAGCGTCCTGCCGTCACCCGTGACCGTGAAGCGCGCCGCGGCGCCGGCGGGCGCGTCGTCCAGCAATCCGACCTCGCAGCGCAGGTCCGCCGCCCGGCGGGCGGCCACGAAGGCGGCCGAGCCCTCTCCCGCGACCCCGAAGCCGCGCGGCCGCACCAGGCCGCCGAGGTGGAGTTCACCTGCCGCCGGGGCGGGGGCGATCGCCAACTCAGCAAGGTCACGTTGCGCGGTGCCGCGCCCGCCCGACGCACGCTCCAGCACCGCGAACTCGCCGATCGTCACGGGGCTGATGCGCACCGGTTCGCCGGCGGACCAGGCGCCGCCGCTGTCGGACGCAGCGGCCGCCCCCGTGACCATCGGGTCGCGCTCCATGTCGTGGGTGCCCAGGATGCGGAAGCGCAGCAGGCGGCCGGCGCGCGCGGGGAAGCGGACCGTCTGCAGCGCATCACTCAAGGCCAGCGTGTCGGCGAAGACGGGCGCGCCCCACTCGCCGTTCACGTCGGCCACGTAGACCTCGCAGCGCCGCACGTTCCCGTAGCGCCAGTGCTGGTCGTTGCGGGGGCGGATGCGGAAACCCTCGACCAGGCGGCGCGCGCCGAGCGAGAGCGTGAACTCGTGCGGGCCGTACGGCACCGACTGGCCGCGCACGGTGCGGAACCAGGTGCCGGGGTCGCCGTCGAATGCGTGTTCGAGCGGGTGGCCGGGCTCCTCGGCGGGGCGGCCGACGACCAGGAGCTGGTCGGATGGCACCGCGCCGTCCGGCGCGGGGGCGGTCGGGTAGCTGCCGTCCGGCGAGGGACGCGCGCCGCGCCGCGGTGTCACGGCGACGGCGTGCGGCGCGCCCACGTCCAGGTGCGGCGTGCGCACGCGCACGGTGCCGCCACGATCAGACGCGTCCCATGACCAGCCCGCGGCACCAGCGCCGGCGTTGGCAGACAGCTTGACCAGCGCCGCCCCGTCCAGCGCCACCGCACCCGGTTCGACGCGCGTGCGCAACAGCAACTCGTAGGCACGCTGCTCGTGGCGGCCGGCGAACGTGCCGCGCGCGGTACCGATGCCGACGGTGATCGCGCCGGGACGCGCGGTCGGCGCCTCGGCCGTGAACATCTGCAGCGTGAAGGCGCCGTCGGCAAACGCGCGCGTGGTGCCGTCGTCCTCGTACAGCTCGTA
>JAYRFB010000121.1:0-8299 GCA_041908585.1 Candidatus Krumholzibacteriia bacterium | reverse complement strand
TGCGCCTGGACTCGACCGCCGACGTGGCGTTCCTGCTGCTGATCTTCTTCATCGTGACCACGATCTTCGCGGCCGAACAGGGCCTGACCCTTGTCCTGCCCGGCAAGCAGAAGACGGAAGCCGACAAGGTCACGATCAAGGAGAGCAACATCGCCACGATCTACGTGGATGAGAGCAATCACATCACGCTGGACCGGCGGCCCATCGAGATCAACCACATCAAGAGCAAGATCGAGGACCGCATCCTCGGCAACCCGAAGCTCGTCGTCCTGCTGAAGATCCACCCCAAGGCCGACTACGGCAAGATGGTGGCCTGCCTGGACGAACTGCGGCTGGCCAACGCGACCAAGGTCTCGCTGAAGACCTCGGAAGAGTAGGGGGCGGGTCATGAAGATCACGCGCACGACCAACTCCGGCCCGTTCATCCCGACGTCGTCGATGGGCGACATCGCGTTCCTGCTGCTCATCTTCTTCATGGTGACCACCATCTTCCGGCAGGAGAACGGCCTGCCGGTGGAGCTCCCGCGCGCGGAGGCGGGCGAGGAGGTCAACCGCGAGCTGGTGTCGAACGTGTACATCAACCGGCAGGGCCAGATCTCGATCGACGACCGGCTGGTGCAGGTGAAGCATATCCCCGACATCATGGGCAAGAAGATCACCGACAACCCGCAGCTGATCGTCGCCTTCAAGACGGACAACTACACGGACTACGGCGTGGTCAGCGACGTCATGGAGGCATTGAAGGAAGTCAATGCCGTTCGCGTCTTCTTCAACAACGACATCGAGTCGATGCCGGGCCTGAAGTACTAGGAGCGACATGTCGACGGTCTCGATGAACGATCCGCTGCGCATGTCGGCCAACGCCGAGTTCAAGGCGCAGTACAACAAGACGCTGCGCTGGTCGACGGTCGTCGCGATCGCGCTCGTGCTGCTCATCTGGATGTTGACGCCTGACTACGTTCCGAATCCGTACAAGCTGCGGCAGGAGGAGTTCGAGGCGGTCGACATCGAGGAACAGCAGGCGCTGGATATCCCGCCGCCGCCCGTCGAGGCGCCGCCGCCGCCGAAGGTGATCGAGGCCGCGCCGGACGACGAGGTGGCCGAGGACGTCGACATCGCCGACACGCTGATGGACCTGGACGAGGCGATCAGTTCGTCGATGCCCAGCTTCGGCCCCGTGGGCGACGAGGGCTTCGTGGCCTCGTCGGAGAACCCGAAGATCCTCCAGTGGGCCAAGCCGGAGTACCCCGAGATGGCGCGCCGCGCCGCGCTCGAGGGCACGGTCATGGTCAAGGTGCTGGTGGGCCCGGACGGCTCGGTCAAGGATGCCATCGTCATCCAGAGCGTCAACCCGCTGCTGAACAAGGCGGCCATCGAGGCGGCCCGCAAGTGCAAGTTCATCCCGGGCAAGCAGCGGAACATCCCGGTGAAGGCCTGGATGGCGCTGCCGTTCACGTTCAGGCTCAACTGACCTGACCTGCGACGGAACCTTGCCGGGCGGGCCGCGGCTAGTCGGACGCGGCCCGCCGGCGTTTTGGGCGGCATTGCCGGCGCCCGCGGCCGACGGATTCGGGCAGCTCGCGCGTTGGGTGGCGCGGACCCTGCAACCGGCGGCAGGTTCGCGCGTATGAGGGGGTTGGCGCCGCGCCGGGAGCGATTCCCCGTTGGCTTCGGGCCCGGGCGGGCCTATCATGGCCGGGTGCCGTCGACGGGCGTGGGAGGCCGCGCCGGACGCATTCCCCGGCAAAGACACAGGAGATGGATCCATGAGTGTTTCGCGGACGGCGATCTGGGACCGGCGCAGCGGCCGGCTGGCGGCGGGCGTGGCGGCGGGCTGGCTGGCCCTGGCCTGCGTGGGAGGCGCGCGGCCGGCCGCGGCGCAGGAGGCGGGCGCCGGCGTTCCCGTGCTGTCCCTGGACGAGTGCATCCGGCAGGCCCTGAGCGGCAGCCCGACGCTGCTGATCAGCCAGGAGCAGCGCGAGATCGCGGCGCAGAACGTGCGCGGGGCCAAGGGCGCCTTCCTGCCGAACCTGTCGCTGTCCTACAACTGGCAGAAGTCCGAGCGTACGGACTTCGACGTGGCGCAGACCGAACCCGGCACGTTCCAGATCCCGACCACGGACCCGAACATCTTCACGATCTTCCCGACCCAGGTGGCCAACGGCGAGATCGCGGACGAGTCCGTCAGCGCGACCTACAAGTCGCTGGGCGGCCGCGCCACGCTGAACCTCTTCGACGGGTTCTCCAAGTACGGCTCGCTGCGCAGCGCCCGGCACAGCCTGGAGGCGGCCGACGCCACCGTGGGCTACACGCGCGAGCGGGTGGTCGAGGATGTCGTGGCCGCGTACTACAACCTGGTCCGCTACGAGAAGCTGGCCGAGGTGGCCCGCGAGGCGCGCGACCGGGCTGCGCGCGAGCTGGAGCGCACCGAGACCTACTTCAAGCTGGGCAGCGCGGCCAAGAGCGACGTCCTGCAGCAGCGCGTGGCGCTGGAGAACACGAAGCTGGACGTGGTCGTGGCCGAGAACAGCATCAAGAAGGGCCAGGCGGACCTGGCGTACGCGATGAACCGGCCGCTGCAGGGCCAGTTCGCGGTCGACGCCTCGGTGCTGGAGACGGACTTCGCCGTCTCCGAGGTGGGCGAGCTGTACGGCGAGGCGCTGCGCAACCGCCTGGACCTGCAGGGCAGCGAGAGGACCCTGGAGGCGCGCCGCCAGGACGTGAAGGCCGCGCGCGGCAGCCTCTTCCCGTCCCTGGACGTGTACGGCAACTACGGGCGCGACAACAACGAGTCGCCCTACAAGTTCGGCGCCCAGGTCTCCGAGGCCACGTCGTACGGCTACTCGGTCTCCTGGAACATCTTCGACCGCCTGCAGACCTACAGCGGCATCTCGCGCGCCAAGGCCAGCGCCCGCATCGCCGAGTACCAGCTCGAGCAGGCGCGCCTGAACGTGCAGGTGGAGATCCGCCAGCTCCACAACGCGCTGGTCGAGGCCCGCGAGCGCGCCAGCGTCAGCCGCGAGACCATCGTGCAGTCGGAGGAAGGCCTGCGCCTGGCGCAGGAGCGCTTCCGCGTGGGCGCGGGCACGGCCCTGGACGTCATCGTCGCGCAGGTGAACCTGACCAGCGCGCGGGCCCAGGAAGTGCAGGCCAAGTGCGACTTCCTGATCGCCCGGGCCAGCCTGGACCGGGCCCTCGGCAGGCGCAACGCGGTGGCGGGGGAGTGACATGACCAGCGGGGGAACGGATCGCGGCGGGGCGGATGGCGGCGGGGCGGGACACGGCGAGGTCCTGATCGACGTCCGGGAGCTCTGCAAGACCTACGTCGTGGGCACGCAGTCGGTGCCGGCCGTCCGCGGCGTGGACCTGCAGATCCGGCGCGGCGAGTACGTGGCCATCATGGGGACCAGCGGTTCCGGCAAGTCGACGCTGATGAACATGCTGGGCTGCCTGGACACGCCCACCAGCGGCTCGTACCGGCTCAACGGCGTCGAGGTGTCGACGCTGACGGACGACCAGCTGGCGGACATCCGCAACCGCGAGATCGGCTTCGTCTTCCAGACCTTCAACCTCCTGCCCCGCAGCACGGCCGCCCAGAACGTGGAGCTGCCGCTGGTCTACGCCGGGGTCAAGACCGGCGAGCGCCGTGAGCGCGTCGACGAGGCCATCCGCGCCGTCGGGCTGGCCGAGCGCTCGTGGCACAAGCCGAACGAGCTGTCGGGAGGGCAGCGGCAGCGCGTGGCCATCGCCCGTGCGCTGGTCAACCACCCCTCGCTGATCCTGGCCGACGAGCCGACCGGCAACCTCGACTCGACCACCTCGGACGAGATCATGGGCCTGCTCGGGGGGCTGAACGAGGCCGGCCACACGATCGTGCTGGTGACCCACGAACCCGACATCGCCGCCCGCACGCGGCGGATCGTGCGCCTGGCCGACGGGCGCATCGTCAGCGACCAGCCGGTGACGGCGGCGGGCGCCTGAGCCCGCCGTCGGCGCCGGGACCTGCCTGAAGCACCTCCGGCATCGCCTGAACCCTGCCATTCAAGTCGTTCTCCGGATTGCCGATCCCTGACCGGTACGCCCGGGCCGTGCAGGCCCGGGCCCAGCGGACCCTGGCCGGGACGGACGATGTACTTCTTCTACTTCTTCCCGGTGGGGATCGACCGCCCCGCGCGCCGACGCCCGTGGTTGACCTGGGGCCTGATGGCGACCATGTCGGTTGTCTACGCGTGGCAGCGCTGGCTGGCCTGGCCGCTCGGCATCGACCCGCTGGACCTGGCCTTCTTCCCGGGGGGCAGCGCCGCCTGGACCGTGGCCACGGCGATCTTCCTGCACGGCTCGTGGCTCCACCTGCTGGGCAACCTGCTCTACCTGCACGTACTGGCGCCGCCGCTGGAGGATCGCCTGGGGCGCCCCGCGCTCCTGGGACTGTTCCTGCTGCTGGGCGTGGGCGGGAACCTGGCGCATGGCATCGTCTCGGCGCTGGGGCTCTTCGGCCAGGGCGGACTGGGCGTGCTGGGCGCCTCGGGCGCGATCGCCGGGCTGATGGCATTGACCGTGCTGCGGCTGTACAGCGCGCGCGTGGTGATCGCCTGGTGGCTGTTCGCGCCGATCGGCGGGCAGAACCGGGTCGGGCGCGCGCCGGTGCCGGTGCCCTGGGCCGTGCCGCTGTGGATCCTGCTGCAGGTGACGCAGATGCTGCTGGCGCCGCACACCGGCAACACGGTGAGCTTCGGGGCGCACCTGGGCGGCTTCGGGCTGGGGCTGGCGCTGGGCCTGCTCACCGGCGAGCTGAAGGCGGGACGCTTCGAGGCGGCCGCCGCGCGCGGGCGGCGCTACTTCCGCGACGGTCACTACCTCGCCGCGGCAGGGGCCTGGACCGAGGCGCTGGAGCTGCATCCGGGCGATCGCGAGGCGCTGCTGGAGCTGGCGCGCAGCCAGCACGTGGCCGGTCGCACGGCGGAAGCGGCGGCGGCCTGGCGCCGCCTGTGGGACCTGCATCGCCGCGAGCGGCGCGTGGACGCCGCGCTGGCCGTCTACGACGAGGCCTGCCGCGCCGGCCGGGCCGACCTGCTGTCGCCGGCGGAGATGGCCGAGGCGGCGCGCTTCAAGGAACTGCAGCTCGACTACCGGGGTGCCCTGGATGTCTACAGACGCCTCTACGAGCTGCACCCGGAGGACCCGCACGGCCAGCGCGCGCTGGTGCGCGTCATCGTCCTGTGCCGCGGGCGGGCCCACGATGCCGAGGGAGCCGAGCGCTGGCTGGCCGAGGCGGGGCGAGCGCTCCCTTCCGGTCCGTGGCGCGAGTACCTCGAACGCGAGTTCAGCCTGCCAGCAGCGACCGGTGCAGGCGCGCCGGCAGGTCGCCCGGCTCTGCCCCATCCAGCAGGATCCTGAGCGTGGCGCCATCGGCGCGCACGCGCCACGGCGGGCCGCCTGCCTCCGCGCGCAGCGCGTCGAGGTGGCGGTGCACCTGCAGCCAGGTGTCGGGGCGGCCACCGGCCAGGCTGATGCACGACAGGTCGGTCTGCCAGTCCACGGTGCCGCTGCCGCGCGTCTCCCGCAGCTCGACGGCCACGCTGCCGAACGCCGCCGCCGGGGCCCAGGCTTCCCAGCGGTAGCCGTCGGACACGTCCAGCCACTCGGCCACGACACGGGCCGGATCCAGCCGCTCCAGCAGCAGCGTGCGCCAGGCGGCGGCCAGCGTGAAGTCGGCCGTCTGCAGCCGCAGGCGGGCCATCGCGGCGTGCACGTGCATCGACAGGGGGCGGTAGCGGCTCTGGGGCTCGCCGGGCGCGTCGGCTACGGCGGGTGCGGGCGCGGGTGCCGGGTCGGCGCCGGCCCGAAGCCCGCCGACGCCCTCGGTCCCGGCCACAGGCGCGCCGATCACGGTGCCGGGACCGTCGTGGAAGCTCGAACGCACCACGATCTCGACGCCGTGGCGGGCGGCGTACTCCACGGCGCGCAGGTGGACCACGCCGCAGCCGGCCGCGGCGATCTTCTCCATCTCCTCCCAGGTCAGGCGCTCGATCAGGCGGGCTTCCGGCACGCGCGACGGGTCGGCCGTCATGACGCCGTCGACATCCTTGAGGATCTCGCAGCGCACCGCGCCCAGGGCCGCGGCCAGGGCCACGGCGGTGGTGTCCGAGCCGCCGCGCCCGAGCGTGGTGATCTCCTTGGCCAGGCTCACGCCCTGGAAGCCGGCGACGACCACGGCGTGGCCGCGCGCCAGGGCCTCGCGCACGCGGTCGCCCCGCACCTCGAGGATGCGGGCGTCGCTGTGGCTGGTGTCGGTGATGATGCCGCACTGGCTGCCGGTCAGGCTCACGGCCGGGCAGCCGGCGTCCGCCAGCGCCATCGCCAGCAGGCTGGCCGTGATGCGCTCGCCGACCGACAGCAGCATGTCCAGCTCGCGGCGCGGCGGCTCCGCGCTGGCCTGGTGCGCCAAGGCCAGCAGGTCGTCGGTGGTGTCGCCCATGGCGCTGACCACCACGACCAGTCGGTGTCCGCGGTCGCGGGCGCGGCGCAGGTCGACCGCGACTTCCTTCAGGCGCTCGACCGTGGCCAGGCTCGAGCCGCCGTACTTGCGGACCAGGATGCCGGCGTCGGGGACGTTGACGGGGTCGTTCACGCGGGACCTCCCGGTGACCGGGAATGTTCAGCAGGCCGCTATCGCAAGGGCGACGGCACGTTGGCCGCGTCGCCGGGGGAGCCATTATGATGTCCAGGCGCGCGACGGTACAGGATAATGGCGTCGGCGAGGCGGCGCCGGAGCTGCCGGCTCCCGGCATGCCCTTGCCGGATGCCGCACAGCAGGGGAGCGGCGCCGTCGGCCGGCCTGCGCGCGGGCCGGTGGTGGCTGTCCCGGCGGGATCGGTCGCGGCGGAATCGGCGGTCGTCGACGCGTCCGAAGCCGAGACGGCCGAGGTGGAATCACGCCTGCGCCGGTTCGGGGCGCGCGCCTGCTCCGATGCGGAGCTGCTGGCCTGGGTCCTGGCCCCGGGGCGGGCCGGACCCGCCGCGCGCGAGGGCGCCCGTCGCCTCCTGGAGCGCCAGCCGCTCGGCGAACTGGCCGCTGCGCCCCCTGCCAGCCTGGCTGCCCGGGAGGGACTGGGCCCGGCGCGCGCGCGCCGCCTGCTGGCTGCCCTGGAGTTGGGCCGCCGCGCCACCCGACCGGTCCCGGTGACCGGGTTGCTGGTCCGGCGGCCGGAGGACCTGGGCGGGCTGCTGCGCGACGAATTCCGGGGTCTTGACAGGGAGCGCTTCTTGGCGCTTTATCTCGATGCTAGGCACCGGGTCAGGGCGCTGGAGACCGTCTCGACGGGCTCGCTGAACGCCTCGCTCGTGCACCCGCGGGAGGTCTTCAAACCCGCGATCGCGCTCTCGGCCGCCGCGGTCATCGTCGCCCACAACCACCCCTCCGGAGACCCGCGTCCGAGCGGCGACGACCTCGAGTTGACCGGACGCCTGGACAGGTGTGGCGAACTGCTTGGCATTGCGCTGTTGGACCACCTGGTGGTCGGCGATGCCGACATCACCAGCATCAGGGAATACGGCTGGCCCGCCCCGTCGACCGGGTGAGGGACAGCCGCCGCCGGAAGGATTCGGGCATGTTCAAGCACCTGCAGGGCATGGTCACAAACGATATCGCGATCGACCTCGGCACCGCCAACACGCTGGTCTACGTCAAGGGCAAGGGCATCGTCCTGAACCAGCCCTCGGTCGTGGCACTCGACAAGACAACGGGCAAGGTGTACGCGGTGGGGGCCGAGGCCAAGGCGATGCTGGGCAAGACGCCCGAGCGCATCGCCGCCATCCGGCCGATGAAGGACGGCGTCATCGCCGACTTCGAGGTCACCGAGTACATGCTGCGCGACTTCATCAAGATGGCGCAGAAGAAGCGCCACTTCATCGCGCCGCGCATCGTCATCTGCGTGCCGTCGGGCATCACCGAGGTGGAGAAGCGCGCGGTGCGCGACAGCGCCAAGCACGCCGGCGCGCGTGAAGTCTTCCTGGTGGCCGAGCCGATGGCCGCGGCGATCGGCGTCGGGCTGCCGGTGGACCAGCCGAGCGGCAACATGATCATCGACATCGGCTGCGGCACGTCCGTGATCGCGGTGATCGCGCTCAACGGCATCGTCTGCGACACCTCGATCCGCGTCGGCGGCGACGAGCTGGACGAGGCCATCGTCAACTACGTGAAGAAGAACCACAACCTGCTGATCGGCGACCAGACGGCCGAGAACATCAAGAAGACCATCGGCTCCGCGCACAAGTTCGACGAGGAGCGGGAGATGGA
>JAYRFB010000120.1:0-13638 GCA_041908585.1 Candidatus Krumholzibacteriia bacterium | reverse complement strand
TCGGGAGCCTGGGCCCGCGCGGCCCCCACCCCGGCCCCCGCAGCGGCGCCGCCCCGCAGGCCCGCGCGCGCCGCGCCGGCCGGCGCGGCGGCGGCTGGGTCCGGGTTTGCTTCCGTGGGCGCGGCTGCCGAGCCGGCTGAAGGGGCGGCCGGCGGGCTGACGGCGGTCCCGCCGGGCACCGGGCCGCGGGCGGTCAGGCCCAGGCCCACCGCCAGCACCACGGACGCCGCCAGAGCCGCCTGCGACCAGCGCGGCCAGGACGCCGGGGCGCCGCGGCGGTCGGCACGCGCACCGGCGAACGGGGCTCCCACGCGCGGGGCGCCGGCCGCGTCCAAAGCCGCCGACAGGTCCGGCCACAGGTCACGGGCGGGCTCGATGCCGTCCTCGCGCAGGCGCCCGGCCAGCGTGTCGATCCGGCGGTCGAAGTCGTCCCGGCGGGCGCCCGCGCCGGGGGCACGGCGGGAGTCGGGTTCACGCATCGCGGGTCCTCCCCGGTTCCTCGAACATGGCCCGCAGCAGGGCGCGGGCGCGGTGCAGTTGCGACTTCACGGTGCCTTCGCTGATCCCCAGCAGGGCGGCGACCTCGGCCTGCGGGTAGTCCTCGATCGCGTGCAGCACGAAGACCGCGCGCGCCCCGTCCGGGAGCCGCGCGACGAGCCGCTCGAGGTCCAGCGCCGTCAGCAGCGGCAGCAGGCCGTCGCAGCGGGCCGCTGCAGGCGCGCGGGCCGCGGCAGCCTCCAGGTCGCCGTCCTCGCCCAGGTCCACCAGGCGGGCGCGGGCACGGCGGTCGGCCCGCCATTCGTCACGCCAGCGGTTGACCGCGATGCGGCCGAGCCACGCCGCCATCGGACCCTGGCCGGACCAGCCGCCCAGCGACAGCCAGGCCTTGACGAAGGTGTCCTGCGTCAGCGCCTCGGCCCGTCCCCGGTCGCGGGTCAGGCGCAGGCAGAGCCCGTGGATGCGCGCCGCGTGCCGGCGGTAGAGCGCCTCGAAGGCTGTGCGATCGCCGCCTGCCGCGCGCGCTGCCAGGACCGCGTCGGCCTCCGCCGGGGCGGCGGCCGTCGGTCCGGGAGTGCCGGCAGGCGCGGGGCTGGGGATCATCGGCTGGCCTTCAGGGGTTCGGGTGGTGGTTGCGGACAATATGACGCCGCCGGGGCGGCGGGGGTTGGAACCGTCGTTCGGGAGGCTCGCTCACCTTTTCGCAATTGACGATTCGTCCCCATTTGATACAATTCCACTCTCTTTTTCACGTCTCGCACCCACCCGAACCGGTCCGAACCTGGATACAGCCGGAGGTCGCCCGATGTTCATGTCTCTCGCCGCCACCGTAATCACCACCCTGTTGCTTGCAGTCGCCGCCGCCGACGCGCAGATCGTCAACGGCTCCTTCGAGCCCGCCACGGGCACCGTGGGCTGGCAGATCGTCGGCGGCGGCTCCACCGCGATCCCCGGCTGGACCGCAGTGGACTACGGCGTCGAGTGGGTGCTCGGCACCAGCGGCGGCGCCCCGGCTCCCGATGGCCTGCATGTGGTCGACCTCGCCTGCTACATCTGGTCGGCCGGTGGCCTGCAGCAGGTCATCTCCACCGTACCCGGCGAAGTGTACACCGTGACGTTCCAGCTGGGCACGTTGGCGGGCTCCGGCCGCGACGGCACGTGCGAGATCGTCGTCGACGCCGACGGCCAGTCGCAGGCGTTTGCGCACACGAACGTCAGCGGCACCGTGGGCTACGCGACGAAGGCCTTCGCCTTCCTGGCCGACGACACCAGCGCCGTCCTGCGGTTCCGCTGCCTGCAGAACGCGAACCTGCACTTCGCCTATCTGGACGCCGTGGGGCTCGAGGCGGTCGTGGCCCAGGACCAGGCCAGCTTCGGGGCGGTCAAGGCCCTGTTCCGTTAGGCGGGACCAGCCGGGCCAGGTGCGTTGAGGGCCGCCCCGCACGGGAAGCGGCCCTCGTCATGCCGGCAGGTCGCCCGCCTGTGTCGGTCGTCACGGATTCACTTGACCGTGGCGCCCCCGTAGGCCTTCTCCAGCTCGGCGCGCAGCGGCGCGAAATCGCCCTCGTTCGTCGTGCGGATCACCGCGCGCCGCGAGCCTTCGGGCACGCCTTCGTACGAGGTCATGATGCCCCGCATGTGGAAGCCGTGCTTGCGGACGATATCCGCGACCTCCTTCACGCTGCCGGGCCGGTCGGCGATCACCACGCAGATGCGGTGGCCGGCGTGCCGCACGCCGGAAATGTCCACCAGGGCGCGGTAGATGTCCTTGTCGGAGATGATGCCCACCAGTGTGTCCCCGGCCACCACGGGCAGGCAGCCGATGTTCTCGTCGAGCATCGTCATCGCCGCCTCCTCGACCGGGGCCTCGGGCGCGATGGTCACCAGGCGACGGCCCATGGCATCCTGCACGGCGGCCTGCGACAGCAGGTAGTTGATCTCGTAGACATCGAGCGAGGTCGCCTTCGAGGGGCAATAGGACTTGATGTCGCGGTCCGAGATCACGCCCGCGAGCTTCCCGCCCTTCACCACCGGCAGGTGCTTGATCCCGCGTTCCCGCATCAGGTGCATGGCGCGCAGGACGCTGTCCTGCGGCTCGACGGTGATCACCTGGCGCGTCATCCAGTCGGCGACGAACATGGCTTCCTCCCGGCTCCGGGGGCTACAGCCCCAGGTAGGCGGCCTTGACGTGCGGGTCGTGCAGCAGGTCCTGGCCCCTGCCCTCCTGCTCGACGCGGCCTGTTTCCAGCACATAGGCGCGGTCGGCGATCGCCAGGGTCTGCCGCACGTTCTGCTCGACCAGCAGCACGGTGGTGCCCTCGTCGCGGATCCGCTTCACGACGTTGAAGATCTCCTGCACGAGGATCGGCGCCAGCCCGAGCGACGGCTCGTCGAACATCATGAGCTTCGGCAGGCCCATGAGGCCCCGGGCGATGGCGACCATCTGCTGCTCGCCGCCCGAGAGAGTGCCGGCCGCCTGCCGACGGCGTTCCTTCAGGCGCGGGAACAGCTCGAAGACCTGCTCCTTCGTCTGAGCTCGTCGCTTGCGCGCCTCGCCACGCAGGGCGCCGAGTTCGAGGTTCTCCTCGACACTCATCTCCACGAAGAGGCGCCGTGCCTCCGGTACGTGGATCAGCCCGAGCTCGACCAGGCGGTAGGGCTCGATGCCGCCCAGTTCGCGGCCGTCGTAGGTGATCGAGCCGCGGCGCGGGCGCAGGATCCCGCTCACGGTCTTGAGCGTCGTCGACTTGCCGGCGCCGTTGGCCCCGATCAGCGCGACGATCTCGGCGCGCCCGACCGAGAACGAGAGGCTCCAGAGTACCTGCACGTCGCCATAGTTGACGTCGATGCCGCGGACGTCGAGCAGCGGCGCGCCGGCGGCTTCCTTCGCGACGCTCATCAGTCGTCCCCCTCGCCGAGGTAGGCCTTGATGACATCCGGGTTGGCGCTGATCTGCGCCGGCGTCCCCTCCGCCAGCTTCTGCCCGTAGGTGAGCACGACGATCCGGTCGGAGATCGACATGATCACCTTCATGTGGTGCTCGATGATCATGATCGTGATTCCCCGCTCCTTGATGCGGCGGATGATCCCGATCGATTCCTCGAGCTCGGACGGATTCAGGCCCGCGCAGGCCTCGTCCAGCAGGAGCAGGTCGGGGCCGGTGGCCAGGGCGCGGGCGATCTCCAGTCGCTTGCGCAGGCCCAGCGGCAGGCGCTTCGAGACCGTGTCCCGCACGTCCCAGAGGTTCGTGAACTTCAGGATCTCCTCCGCATCGGCGACCGCCTTCGCGCGGCTGGGCGCGCGCAGGAAGGCCGAGCAGACGACGTTGTCCAGCGTCGACATGCGCTGCAGCGGCTTGACCACCTGGAACGTGCGCGCCAGGCCGCGGCCGCAGACCTGGTGCGGCTTCAGGCCGGAGATGCGCTCGCCCTTGAAGCGGACCTCGCCGCGCGACGGGGCGTAGAAGCCGTTCACGACGTTGAACATGGTCGTCTTGCCGGCGCCGTTGGGGCCGATCAGCCCCAGGACCTCGCCCTTGCCGACGGTGAAGTCGACGTCGGTCAGGGCCGCCAGGCCGCCGAAGAAACGGGAGACGCCCTTGACCTCGAGCAGCGCGCTCATGAGGACCTCCCCGGCCGCAGCAGCCGTCGCAGCTTGGCGGAGTCGCCGACCACGCCGTTCGGCAGGAAGATGATCACGACGATCAGCAGCACGCCGAACAGCGTGTGGTGGGCCGTGCCCACCTTCGGGATGGTGCGGATGACCTCCGCGAGCAGGATCATGATCACGGCGCCGATCGCCGGTCCCCAGCGCGTCGCGACCCCGCCCACCATCACGACCATGATCGCCATGACCGAGATGTCGTGCAGGGCGAAGACCACCTTGGGATCGATGTAGCCCATGTAGTTCGTGTAGAAGGCGCCCGCGAAGCCGCAGAGCACGGCGCTCAGCAGGAGCGCGATGGTCTTGTAGCGAGTAGTGTCGATGCCGAGCGACTCGGCGGCGTCCTGGTCCTCGCGGATGGCCACGAAGTAGTAGCCCAGGCGCGAGGCCACGATGCGGTGGACGAACCAGAACGTCGCCGCCGCCAGCCCCAGGATGATGTAGAAGTACCAGGTCTTCTCCACCCAGGTGCGCTCGCGGATCATGATGCCCTGGTCGCCGCCCGTGAAGCCCACCAGGTTCTCGGCCACGATGCGCAGGATCACGCCGACGGCGATGGTCGCCAGGGCGAAGAACGGACCGCGCAGGCGCAGGCAGATGAAGCCGATGACGAGCGCCGCCGCGGCAACGACCGGGATCGAGGCGAGCAGGCCCCACCACGCCGACCAGCCGAACTTGGCGTAGAGCAGCCCCGAGGTGTAGGCCCCGATCCCGAAGAACGCGGCGTGCCCGAAGGAGACCTGCCCGCAGTAGCCCGAGAGCAGGTTCCAGGACATGCCGATGATGGTCCACATCACGACCAGGATGAAGTTGTGCAGCCAGTAGTTGGCGTTGACTCCGGGCACCACCGCGATGAGCGGCAGCGCGGCCAGCATTGCCAGCACCAGCAGGGGACGACCCCAGCGCGTGCGCGCGCCCGCGGCTCTCACTTGCCGAACCTCCGCCGGCGCAGCAGCGATGCGACGCCCCCGGGAACGAAGACCAGGACCAGCACGAACACGACGAAGCGCCCCACGGGCGCCCAGCCCATGCCGATGTAGGTGGCCGTCAGCGACTCGAACACGCCCAGGATCAGGCCGCCCAGGATGGCGCCGAAGGTGGAGCCGAGCCCGCCGAGGATCGTGATCACGAAGCCCGTGAGCGTGAACTGGCCGCCCACGTCCGGGTACAGGTAGTAGATCGGCAGGAAGAGGCAGCCGGCCGCCCCGACCAGCGCCGAACCGAGCCCGAACGTGAACACGCGCATGCGCTCCACGTTCACGCCCATCAGCAGCGCGGCGTCCTTGTCCTGAGCCGTCGCGCGGATCGACTTGCCCATGTCGGTCCGCGACAGGAAGAACCAGAGCCCGGCCGTGATCGCCACCGCGAACAGGAAGGACACCGTCCACGGGAACGAGAGCGAGAGCTCGATCGGCGAGCCCTTCCAGAGGTCCGACAGGTACCAGGCCTTGGTCGCGTAGTCGACGGGCGCCGTCCGGTAGTCGGACTTGAAGATCATCGTGGCCAGGTTGGCCAGGACCATGCCGATGCCGACGGTGAGGATGACCTGGTTCTCCGGCAGGATGGCGTCGACCTTCAGCACCGGATTGACCAGGTACTTCTGGAGCGTGACCCCGAGCAGGAACAGGAGCGGCACCGCCACGAGGACGGACAGGTACGGATCGATGTGCAGCCAGGCGAACAGCACGTAGGCGACGTACATCCCCACCATCATCAGTTCGCCGTGCGCCAGGTTGATGATCTTCATGACGCCCATGATGATCGTCATGCCCAGCCCGATCAGGGCGTACAGGCCGCCGAGCAGGAGCCCGGATATCAGCGTCTGCAGCAGGACTTCGATCTTCGCGGCACTCATGTCGCCATCCCGGCCGGGGTCAGGGTGGTGCGGGCGCCGCCCCCCGCGGCGGCGGGAGGCGGCGACATTCGGTTTCGCCGGCTACTTGCGGTCGCGCCACCGCGGCACGGGATAGATGTGCGCGGTGCTGGCGTGCGCCTTCGGCCAGATCGTCTCGAACTGGCCCTTCTGCACCTGGATGGCCAGCGTCTCGACGAAGTTCTGGTTCTGGTAGCCTTCCTTGTCCTCGAACCTGACCGGACCGAAGGCGGTCTGCAGGTCAACGGCCTTCATGCCGTCGCGGATGCCGTCGGATGTCCAGTCCTTCGCCTTCGTCATGGCATCCTTCAGCACGAACAGGGAGGCGTAGGCGGTGGCGCCGTGGTACGAGGGGTAGTCGCCGTACTTGGCCTTGTACTTGGCGGCGTACTCGCGGGCACCCGGGTAGCTGAGCGTCGGCGTCCACAGGGTCGCGCTGACGACGTACTCGGCCGCATCCTTGGCGTTCTCGATGAACTCGGGAATCGCGAAGCCGGCGGCGCCCCCGGCGAACAGCTTGGCCTCCAGCCGCAACTCCTTGATCTGCTTCATCAGCAGAGAGGCGTCCATGACGTAGGACACCATGTAGATCACGTCGGGGTTCAGCGACTTGACCTTGGAGAGGATCGGCTTGAAGTCGGGCGCGCCCGCCTCGTACTTCTCCTTCAGCACGACCTTGATGCCGAGCTTCTGCGCGTCCTTTTCCATGGCGTCGGCGCCCGAGGTGCCGAACGCGGTCGTCTCGTAGAGGATGGCCATGGTCTTGGGCTTGACGATCTCGCCCATGAAGCTCACGAAGGCGTCGGCGTAGTGGGCGTTGACCTGGTTCTGCCGGAACACGTAGCGGTAGTTCTGCTGCGTGATGGCGTCGTCGGCGCTGGCGACGACCAGATACGGGGTCTTGCGCTCCTCGGCCACGGCGGCCACGGCCTTGGCGCACGCCGAGGTGTACTCGCCGACGATCACGGGCTGGCCGCCCTCGATGAGCTTCTCGACGATGGCGCGCGCGGTCTCGGGCTTGCCCGTGGAATCCTCGAAGCCGAGCACGATCGGCGAGCCCTTGATGCCGCCGGCGGCGTTGATCTCCTCGGCCGCGATCTCGAAGGAGCGCTTCATGATCTCGCCGAACTTGGCCACCTTGCCGGTCAGCGGCAGCGGCACCACGAGCTTGAACTCCGCGGCCAGGGCGCCGGGCGCCAGCAGGGCCACGAGCAGGGACAGGGACAGCGCGGCGACGAGGGGACGTTTCATGCCGAACTCCTTGACGGTTGCCCGGAGCAGGAGCCGCGGGGCCGGGGCGGCGGCCGCGGCGGGAACGCAGGCGTGGGAAACGTGGAGTGACTTTGTCGCCGCGGGGCGGCGGGGTCAAGCGCATTTCCTACTATTAGGACGGGGTTGGCGAGATTTCCGGCCCGGCGACCGGCATGGATATCGACACTAAGTATCATCGTCAGATTGCCGGCCGGCCTGCGGTCGGCAGCCGGCGCGCGCGCGGCGTACCGCGCTTCAGGGCGCCAGCGAGACGATGTCCCGGAGATCGTGAAGGTCGGCCAGGCGCTCGGCGGTCACCGCCTCGCTGACGAAATGGCGCACCGGCCAGCGGTCGTCCGCGCGGGCGGGAATCTCGCGGCACAGGAGCACGTGCCGATCCCGGTAGTCCAGCCATGCCGCCTGTGCGGCTTCCAGCTCGGCGCCCGCGGCCGGCGTCAACCGGCGGCGCAGGTCCGCCAGCAGCGAGCGCATCTGCTCCTCGGCCGCCATGGCCAGGTCCGCCATCTCCTCGGGCTTGTCGGAGTTCCCCTTCGCACCTGGTTCGGCAGCATCGACGGTCCTCAACGCCACGTCCTCGGCCGCCGTCGCGGCCAGCGCCGCGCGCTCTGCCCGCGCGAGCATGACGGCGATGCCGGATGCGACGCCCGGGCAGACCTCCCCGCGCCGCCACAGCTTCCGGCGCAGCTCCTCCCGCCGCGCCGCCACGCGGGCCCGCCGCGCGCCCGCCGCCCGCCGGCGCCGCGTCGCGCTGGCAATGTCGCCCACCGCCGAGGCGACGGTCGCCACCAGAATCACGATCGAGAGGAAGAGGCTGTCGGTCAGCAAGTCGCGCATGCGTCGCTCCCGGGAGGGTCCGGAACGGAACCCGCGGGCCGGCCGGCGCGCCGGCCGCACAGGGGGTCGCCTGCCGGATAAAGCGCAGGACGGCCCCCGGAGCGGCGAGAGACAGGGTGTCCGGCTGCGTTCAGCCGGCCGGCGACCTCAGCGGTGCGACCAGCGCCTGGATGTGCTCGCCGGTCTCGTAGTCGAGCGTCGAGCCGTGGATGCTGTGCGGGATGCTGTAGATGACGATGATCGCCAGCATCGCAACGAACGCCCACCAGCGTCCGACCGGCCGCCCCTCGCGCGCACCGCGGCAGCGCCAGGCGGCGGCCAGCCAGGCCAGCGCCCCCACCGCCAGCTTGTTGTCCGTCCAGTCGCTGCCCAGCGGCCAGCCCGTCCAGTAGGCGTCGAAGGCGTACTTCTGGACGATCGGGCCCAGGATGCAGCCGCCCAGCAGCAGGAACAGGAACGAGAGCATCGACAGCGGCCGCAGCGCAGCCGATCCGCCCAGCAGCCCGGTCAGCCCGCAGCTGGTCGAGAAGAACATCCCGATGATCATGAACGAGACGTGGAAGACCAGGATGAGCGCCGGAACGTCGCCCTTGTAGCGGGCGACGGCGGCCTCGTCGGCGGGCACCTTTACCACGGCCGCATCCTTGTGGATGTGGACGTAGTATTCGAGCTTGCCGGCCATCTTCTGCCGCGGCAGCTGCGCGCGCAGCACCTCGCCGTCGCGCTGCATCGGCAGGTGCTCCCAGGGGTCCTGCGTCGGGTAGCGGCGCCATTCGACGACCGCGGTCACGCCCGGGTCGGGCGCATGCACCGTCACCGGCATGTCGCCGTTGATGCTGTGCGTGCGCAGCAGCTCGCCGCGCACCGGAGCGCCGGCGACGTTCTCGCGGAACTTCACCTCGTACGTCGGGCCCGAGACCTTCTGCCAGACCAGGAAGGCCAGCGTCAGGACGAAGGAGACCGACCAGACCAGGATCGTGCGCTTCACGGGGCTCCCCTCTATCGCCAGGGCCCGGCGGCCCGCCCGGGGGCGGCGGGCGCCGGGCCCGATGTGCCGGCGTCGGCGCGGCCGGTGGCCGCTAGGCGCCGTACCTCTTGATCGCCGCGTCCAGCCGCGGCAGCATCACGAAAATGAAACCGGCCACGGCCAGGATCGCCACCGCCAGGACGACGAACATCGCCGTCGAGGGCTCCAGGCCGCTGATGAAGCCGCTCATCTTGTTGCCCACGGCCGTCGACAGGAACCATCCACCCATCATCAGTCCGACCAGCCGCGCCGGCGCCAGCTTGGTCACCAGCGACAGGCCCATCGGGGACAGGCACAGCTCGCCGAAGGTGATGATCATGTAGTAGGCGACCAGCCACATCATGGAGGTCTTGGCGGCGCCGTCGGCCCCCGTGCGCGCGCCCAGCGCCATCACGAGCAGGCTGACGGTGGTGATGAGCATGCCGTAGAAGATCTTCCGCGCCGTGCTGACCGGGCGGCCGGCCTTCACGCGCTGGGCAAAGAACCAGACCACGACGGGCGTCAGCACGACCACGAAGAACGGGTTGAGGAAGCCCGTGAGGATCTCGGCGTTGAGCAGGCGCACGTAGCGGCCGGGCTCCAGGCGCGGGGTGCCCGCCCCCGCGTTGGCGTAGACCGCGTCGTAGGTGGCGCTCGAGACGACGATCAGCGGCACCTGCCGTCCCTGCACGTCGCGCGTGAGCACGACCTGCCCGCTGGGAGCGGCCTTCTCGGGCGTGATCTTCACGCTGGTGGTCGCGACGCCGTGGGCGTCGGCGGCCGTCGACAGCGCCACGTTGGCGTCGGGGAAGACCCGGCAGGCCAGGGCGCCGTCGATGCCGGGGGTGCCCGGCCACGGGTTCACCGTCACGTCCAGCGACGGGTCGGTGCGCAACGTGGCGACCGCGCCCTCGCTGAGGATGCGGGCGCCGAACATGGCCTCGGTCTCGGCCGGCATCACGACCAGTGTGCGCTCGTCGGGGCGGGGCACCGCGGGACCGGCATTGCCGAAGTAGCTGGGCATCGCCTTCTGTGCGTAGAACTCGGTCGCGGCCGGGATCCACTCGGCGCGGCGGTCGGTGCTGCGCTCGGCGAACACCGTCATCAGGCCGCCGCTCAGGTGCAGGATCATGAAGAAGGTGCCGCCCGCCACGTAGACCGGGATCAGCGCGGCCAGGCCCGGCTTCTCCTCCGCGCTGGCCTTGCGCACCAGCATCGCGAAGTAGCCCGCCACCGGCAGCATGCCGACCAGGAAGCCGAACGTCACCGGCTTGATGGTGCTCATCACGAAGGGCAGCTTGTGGCCGAGGAAGTAGCCGAGCACGCCGAAGACGACCGCCGGCGCCAGGATGGTCAGGAACATCTGCTTGAGGCCGAAATCGCCGGCCTTGGCCACGGGTTGCCGGTCGGCCCCATCCAGTCGCTTCCAGTTCACGAGCAGGATCGCGACGCCGACGAGCATGCCGACGCCCGCGGCGGCGAAGGCCGTGTTGAAGCTCCACAGGTTGCGCAACGGTGCCGCGAGCAGCGCCGAGACCGAGGCGCCGATGTTGATGCCCATGTAGAAGATGTTGAAGCCGGCGTCGCGGCGCGAGTCGCCCGGCTGGTAGAGGTTGCCGACCATGGCCGAGATGTTCGGTTTGAACAGGCCGTTGCCCAGGCAGAGCAGGGCCAGGCCCGCGTAGAACGTCGGCATCGAGCGGATGCCAAGGCTGAAGTAGCCGGCCGCCAGCAGCAGACCGCCGATCAGCACGCTGCGCCGGTAGCCGAGCAGGCGGTCGGCGATCATGCCGCCGATGAACGGCGTGAAGTAGACGAACGCCATGTACGTACCGTAGATCTCGCCGGCAATGGCGGTGGTGAAGCCCAGCCCGCCGCGCTCGGTGTCGGTCACGTACAGGAAGAGGATGCCGAGCATCAGGTAGAAGCCCAGGCGCTCCCACATCTCGGTGAAGAAGAGCGGCTTCAGGCCGCGGGGATGACCCTTGGCGGCAGGGGCCGCCGCGGCGCTCGCGGAAGTCGACATGCGGGCCTCCGGATGTTCGGTGAGGTCTCGGGGTGGACGCCCCGGTGGCGGGAACGCGGGGGACGGCTCCCACCCCGCCATACTAGGGTTGGCGTCGGGCCGGCGTCAACCCGCGTTGCGCCCCGGCGGCATCGTCAGAGGGCATGGCGCGGCGGCAGCAGCACGTTGGCCAGGAGCATGCCTGCCACCAGCGAGACGCCGACCAGCAGCGCAACGACGGCGCTGTCGATACCCGCAACGATGTCCCGCTCCATGAGGAACGAGAGGCTGCGGTAGCCGATGGCCCCGGGCACGAGCATGATCAGCGAGGGCACGATCATCACGATCGCCGGCCGCCGACGGCGGCGCTCGTAGAGGTTCCCGGCCAGCCCCGCCAGCAACGCGCCCAGCAGCGCGCCGAGCGCCGGCCCCAGCAGGTGGACGCCCAGGCGGGCGCCGCCAAAGGCGATCGCGATGCCGGCCAGCATCCAGGGCAGCTCGCGGGCCCGCGCGCGGAACAGGACCGCCAGCGCCGGCGCCGTCAGCAGCAGCGACGCCGCCAGCGTCCACTCGGGCAGCGGCGCCGGCTCGGTCCCGCCGCCGGCCGCCAGGGTCGGAAACAGCGCCGCCAGCTGCTGCCCCAGCCCCACCCCCAGTCCCAGCTTCAGCAGCGTCATCAGCGAGCCGGTCAGGCGGGCCGTACCGCTGACCAGGTGGCCTGTGGCCAGCTCGTTGAGCGCCAGCGTCAGGGCCAGTCCCGGCAGCAGCACGATGACGCTCGAGACGATGACCGGCGCCACGGCAAGGCCGGGCCACAGCGCGCCGGCCGCCACGGCCAGCAGCGTGGCCGCCATCGCCGCGGCGAACTCGTACACGCGGCCGACGGTGACCGAGCGCCGGGCGGCCGCGCCCAGCGCACCGACGAACGTGCCGAGCGCGGCCGAGGCGGCGATCTCGGCCAGGCCCGCGCCGAACACGCGGGCCGCGGCGGCCGAGGCCGCGCCCATCGCCGCGATCGTCAGCGCCGGGCCGTACGCGGTGGGCATCGCCTCGACGGCCAGGATGCGGGCCTGCGCCTGCGCCAGTTCGATCTCGCCGCGCCAGAGCGCCTCCACCGCATCGTCGAGCGCCACGATGCGATCGAGGCGCAGCTCGCCCGGCGTGACGCGCGAGAGGGCCGTCTCCTGCAGCCCGGGCTCGCCGAAGGCCGAGATGAGGGACGTGGGCGTGGAGAAGAACTCGGCGCGCAGTCCGAGGTGGCGTGCCGCCACGCCGAGCGTCTCCTCGAGGCGATGCGCGGGGATGCCGTTCTCGTGCAGCGCCCGGCCGAGGGCGATCAGGAAACCGGTGCGGGGATCGACGGCGGGCATGGCGTGCCGGGCGCGCGCGTTGCGCGGGCCAGCGTCTCCTCCGGCGCCAGGGTGACGGACAGGGCCAGCTCGCGCAGATGATCGGCGTCGAGGCCGCGCGGCGCAAGGTAATCGAGCGCCTCGGGCCAGGCGTCGGGCTCGAGGCGGTCGCTGGCCATCTGCGCCACCATGTCGCCGGCCAGGACGGCGGACGCCAGCGCGGCATCGCCGGGCGCGTCCCAGGGCCGGTGGTGGAACTCGATCGCCATCGCCAGCGCGGCCGGGAAGCCCCAGTTGGCGGCCAGCAGCGAGCCGGCGTCGCAGTGGTCGAAGCCGAGGGTGTCGCGCTCGCGGTCAGAGACGTTGAACAGCGGGAACGCCGGCACCAGCTTCATGCGGTTCGTGGCCAGGTGCGCGTCCAGCGCGAGCATGCCGATGTCGTGCACGAGGCCGGCGGTGAACGCCTCGCAGGCCCGCTCGGGGTCGCCCAGCCGGTCCATCGCCACGCCCGCGGCCATGGCCGAGTGCAGGCTGTGCTCCCAGTAGCGGTCGCGGTCGATCCCGTAGCCGGTGAGATTGCGGCGCATCACGGGCACCATCCCCGTGGCGAAGGCCAGCGTCAGCACGGCCCGGTTGCCGAGCAGCACCAGGGCCTGCCGCGTGCTGCCGACCGTGCCCCGCACCCCGTAGAACGCCGAGTTGGCCAGCTTAAGGACGTTGGCGGTCATCGCGCCGTCGTGGTCCAGCACCTGCACGACCTTGTCGGCGGCACAGGTCTGGTCCTTCAGCAGGTCGAGCAGGCGCACGACGGTCTGCGGCAGCGCGGCCAGGTCGCCGGTCGTCGAGACCAGATCGTGCAGCGCATACTGGGGCAAGGCATCTCCAGCCGGCAAGGTGCATGTCGGTACAGCCTGTCCCGACCGGGATCGGCCGGACGGCCCCGCGGTTGAGCCATCTTTTTCGCGCCCTTCGCATTACGGTCGGCAGGCGCGAGACTGGCACGGGTCGTGCTGCGCCCCATCCATGCCCAGGACGTCCCGCACTTCCCCCCCGTACCGCACCGCGCTGCCGGTCCTCCTGGCCACCGGCGCGGTCGCCGGCGGCGTGGTGGTGGCCGGGCTGGCCCTGGCCGGCGCGG
>JAYRFB010000119.1:0-44154 GCA_041908585.1 Candidatus Krumholzibacteriia bacterium | reverse complement strand
GCCCGCGTCGCCCGCATCGCCCGCGGGAGCATCCGCGGCATCGCACCGCCTGTCTTCACGTGCCCGCTCCTTTCGCGCCTCGTCGGCATCTCAAAGATCGTCCCGCGACAGCTGCCCCGGGTGTGCCAGGCGCGCGCGCCACGCCGGGTAGAGGGCGGCCGTCGCGGCAACCGCCAGGACGACGACCGCCTGCACCGCCAGGTCCGCGCCCGGCCAGGCGGGACGGATGGTCCAGCCGAACCAGGTGCGGTTGATGGCGAGGATCAGCAGCGCGGCCAGACCGACGCCGCCGCCCAGCCCCAGCAGCAGTCCCAGCGCTCCCATCGCCGCGCCTTCACCCAGGAACAGGCCGAAGACCTGGGGTCGCGAGGCGCCCAGCGCCCTCAGCAGAGCCAGTTCGCCGGCGCGCTCGTGGGCCTGGATCAGCAGCGTCACCGACACGCCCAGGGCCGCGATCAGCAGCGCCATGCCCTGCAGCGTGCGCGTGACGGCGAACGTCTGGTCGAAGATCGCCAGGACCTCGGCGCGCAGCGTGCGGTTGCTGCGGATGACCAGCGGCCGGCCGGCGAAGGCGCGGCGCAGCGCGTCGACCGTCGCCTCGACATCGGTGCCCGGCGCCAGGAACAGCGCCGCGTTGTTCGGTGGCCCGGCGTCGAAGCGGGCGGCCAGCACGTCCATGGCGACGAAGGCCGTGCCGCCTTCGCTCGTGTAGTCGTAGCTGACGCCGTCGATCGCCAGGGCCACGGGACCTTGGGGGCCGGCCAGGCGCAGCGAGTCGCCGACCGCGAGCCGGGCCTTGCGCGCCAGCGGCTCGCCGATCAGGACGCCGCCGGCGCGAAGGCCCGCGACCGCGGCCGCCGGCTCGCCGGCCAGGAGCGGCAGGCGCCCCGCCAGGTCGGCCTGCGGCACGCCCGGCAGCGGGCGATCGGTCATCCGCAGGCCGTTCAGCCACACCGGGCGGCCGTCGACGGTCGCCACGCGCAGGCGGCGCTGCTCTTCCAGCGAGGCCACGCCGGGCCACGCCGCCAGCGTCGCCAGCACGTCGCGCTCCAGGAAGGCGTCGTTGCCCGTGCGTTGCCACGACTCGCTGCTGATGTACACGTCGGCGCGGATCGTCACGTCCAGCCACGTCACCAGCGTCTGGCGGAACGAGCCGACCAGGATCGTGATGCCGAACATCATGCTGACGGTCACAGCCAGGGCGGCCACGGCGAAGCTCGTCGTCTGCAGTCGCGCGCGCAGGTTCCGCAGGCCCAGGGCCGCGCCGAAGCTCCCGGGTCGCGCGGCCGCGCAGGCCAGGCTCACGACCGCCGGCACCAGCAGCGGCAGCGCCAGCATCATCACGAAGCCGTAGGCGAAGCCGCCGAATCTTGTCGCCTGCCCCCAGGCGGCGAACCACAGCGTTCCGGCCGCGGCCAGCCCCGCGGCCAGGAATGCCAGGCGGCGGGCGCCGCGACCGGACGTCCCGTGCACCGGCAGCGGCGAGAGAAGGCGCAGCGGGTCGCGACGGGCCAGGTCCCAGGCCGGCAGCAGGGCGCCGCCCAGCGCGCCGGCCAGCCCGATCAGGGCGCCCAGCAGCACCACTCCCGGCGGCAGGACGAGACGGTCGATCCCCTCGGTCACGTAGATGCTCGTCAACGTGGCGCTGACCGCCTGGAGGTTCTGGCGGGCCACGACCCAGCCGAGGGGGATGCCGGCGGCGGTGCCGAGCACGCCCAACGCGGCGGCCTCGCCGAGCACCAGCGCCAGCACCTGGTGGCGCGTGGCGCCCAGCGAGCGCAGCAGGCCGAACTCGCGCCGACGGCGCACCAGCGAGGCCTGCACGGTCGTGAGCACGAGGAACACGCCCACGAAGACGCTGATCAGGCTGAGCGCCGTCAGGTTGAGGCGGAATGCGGCCAGCAGCCCGGAGGCGTCCTGCCGTCGCTGCTCCGGCGTCTGCACGCGCACCCCGGCGCCGAGCGCGGCCTGCAGGCGGGCGGCCGCGATCGCCGGGTCGGCGCCCGCGCGCAGCACGACGTCCACCTGCGAGACGCGCCCGCGCCGCCCGAAGAGCTCCTGGGCCTGGGCGATGTCCATCACCGCCAGCCGGCGCGGCGCCATCGGCTCGAAGCGACGGAAGTCCACGAGCGCGCCGACGACCAGGCGCGTCGCCCGGCTGCCGCTGCTGACGGCGATCGTGTCGCCGGCGGCCCAACCCTCGGCGGCGGCCAGTTCCGGCGTGATCGCGACCCAGCCGGGCCGCGTGAGCGCGGCCGTGAGGCTGGCCAGCGGATCGCGCCCGGCGGCGGCGGCATCCTGCAACGGGTAGCGCACGGGCGCGAAGACGTCGAAGCCGACCACGTCGAGGTTCAGGTCCGCGCGACCGGAAACGGCGACATCGGCGCGCACCAGCGGCCAGGCCCCTTCGACGTCAGGGTCACCGAGGACGGCCGGCAGCAGGGACTCGGGCAGGGTCGGCAGCGCGCCGGTCACGGTGAGGTCGGCCTGTCCGCTGATGGCGCGCACGCTGCCGTCGAACGCCAGGAGCGAGCCCTGGTTCAGCGTCTGGATGGCGACGACCGAGGCGACGCCAAGGGCGACGCCCAGCACGGTCAACCCGAGCAGCGTGCGCGATCGGCGCAGCTGGCCGGCGACGACGCGCCACAGGTAGCCCGTCACGCCGCCGGCTCCGCCAGCAGGCGGCCGTCGACCAGCCGCCAGCTGCGGTCAGCCCGCGCGGCCAGCTCGCGCGAGTGGGTCACGTAGAGCAGCGCGCCGCCCTCCTGCCTGGTCAGCTCCAGCACCAGGTCCATGACCTCGCTGCCGGTCCGGTCGTCCAGGCTGCCGGTCGGCTCGTCGGCCAGCACCAGCGCCGGACCACGCAGCAGGGCGCGGCACAGGGCGACGCGCTGTTGCTCGCCGCCCGACAGGCGTCCCACGGCGTCGCCGGCACGGTCCTGCAGGCCCACGCGCCCGAGCAGCCGGTCGGCGCGCTCGCGAGTGCGCGCACGGTCATCCCCGGCGATCCACCCCGGCAGCGCCACGTTCTCGCGCAGGCTCAGGTGCGGCAGGAGGTGGAAGAACTGGAAGACCAGCCCGACGTGATCGCGCCGCAGGCGCGTGCGCTGCTGCTCGCCGGCGGCGGCCAGGTCGTGGCCCGCCAGCACGACCCGCCCCGCCGTGGGCACGGCGATGCCCGCCGCCACGTGCAGGAGCGTCGACTTGCCGCTGCCGCTGCGGCCGACCAGGGCCACGGCCTCGCCGCGGCCGAGGCGCAGGTCCACGCCGTCCAGCACCGTCCTGCCGGCGCCGCCGTCGACGGGCCACGTCATGCCGACCGCGTCCAGCCTGAGGATGTCGTCTGCCACCGTCCCCACCTTCCCGAATGCCGTGCCGCCGGCCGCCGCCGATTCCGCGGCCGACTCCGCGGCCAACGCCGCCGCCGGATCCCATGGTCGCGCCGGATCGGCCCGGCGTCCAGTGCCGGCGGCAGGACCGTCCTGTGCCTGCGGGACGGATTGACGCGCGGGCTCCCGGCATGGGACACTCGGCGGCGTCGGACGGTCTCGACCGTGCGTGCCGGGGCCCGATCGGCGAGGTCCGGGTCGCGGTCCGGGGACCGGGTGGCCGGCCCCAACGCGCCCGGAGCGAACACGTTGACTCTGGACATGGCGATCGTCCTGGCCCTGGTGGCAGCCGCGGTGGCGCTCTTCGTCACCGAGAAACTGCGTGTCGACCTGGTCGCCGTGCTGCTCATGACCGCGCTGATGCTGACGGGCATCATCACGCCCGAGGAGGGCGTGGGCGGCTTCGCCAACCCGGCCACGGTCACGGTGGCGGCGATGTTCGTCATCTCGGCGGCGCTTTCGCGCACCGGTGCCGTGGCGGTGCTGGGCCGGGCTTCGGCCTGGGTGTTCGCCCGGAACCAGTGGGCCGGCCTGGCGGTGATGATGGTCAGCGTCGGGTTGATCTCGGCGTTCATGAACAACACCCCGGTCGTGGCCATCTTCATGCCGATCATGCTGTCCGTATCGGCGACCATCCGGATCAGCCCCTCGAAGCTGCTGATGCCGTTGTCATACGCTGCGATCTTCGGTGGCGTCTGCACGCTGATCGGGACCTCGACGAACCTGCTGGTGAGCGCGATCTCCGAGCGCTCCGGGTTCGCGCCCTTCGGCATGTTCGAGCTGACGCGCTACGGGATCCTCGTCTTCGGCGTCGGCACGGCCTACATGCTGGTCGTCGCGCGCTGGATCCCCGGCCGCCGCGAGGTGCAGGACCCCGCGCGCGAGTACGGCATGGGCCGCTACATGACGGAGATCGAGCTGCTGGACGATGCCAGCTCGCTGGGCCTGCCGCTGGCGGAGAGTCCCCTGGTCCGCGAGCTGTCGGTGGAGGTCCTCGAGATCAACCGCGGGGACCAGCGGTTGATCCGCCCGCACGGACGCACGCGCCTGGAGGCCGGCGACGTCCTGCGCGTGATGTGCGATGTCGACCGCATCAAGTCGCTGGCCGAGCGCCAGGGCATCCGCCTCAAGCCGAGCCGTGCCGGCGCGACGACGGCGGACGCGGGCGCCAGCGTCCTGGTCGAGGCGGTCGTGGCGCCGGGCTCGGACCTGGTCGGCGAGACGCTCAAGAGCGCCAACTTCCGCAACACCTACGGCGCCAATGTCGTCGCGCTGCGGCATCGCGGCGCGGTCCTGCACGAGAAGCTCGGCAGCACGGCCCTGCTGGGCGGCGACGTGCTGCTGATCGAGGCGGACCGCGAGCACCTGGAGGTCCTGCGCAACCACGAGGCCTTCGTGATGATCAGCGAGCTGGCGCAGCCGGAGTACTCCCGGCGCAAGCCGCTGCTGGCCACGGCGATCGTCGCGGCCGTCGTGCTGACCGCCGCGCTGGGCGTGCTGCCGATCCTTGTCAGCGCCGTGGCCGGCGCCGTGCTGCTGGTCCTCACCGGCTGCCTGCAGGTGGAGGAGGCGTACCACGCGATCGACTGGAAGGTGATCTTCCTGCTGGCGGGAGCCCTGAGCCTGGGCGCCGCGCTGGAGAGCACGGGCGCCGCGCGCCTGCTGTCGGAACTGCTCATCCGCACCGCAGCCTCCCTGGGCCCGGTGGCTGTGGTGTCGGCACTGTACCTGGTGACGACGACACTGACCGAGGTCATGTCCAACAACGCGACCGCGGTGCTGATGGCGCCGATCGCGATCGGCGCCGCCGGGATCATGAACGTGGACCCGCGCCCGCTGCTGATGGCGGTCACCTTTGCCGCCTCGGCCAGCTTCGCGACGCCCGTGGGCTACCAGACCAACGCGATGATCTACGGCGTCGGGAAGTACCGCTTCGGCGACTTCCTGCGCATCGGCGGGCCGCTGAACATCGTGCTGTGGCTGCTGGCGTCGTGGCTCATTCCCGTGATCTGGCCGCTGACGCCGCTGGACGGCTGAGCGGCCCGCGCCGTGCCCGACCCCTCACCTCGTGGAGCCGCCATGCCTGCCGCGTTCGCCGTTCCGCCCGTGCCAAGCCGGCTGGCCGGCCTCCTGTCCGCGGCCTGCCTCGCGCTGGCGCTGGCGCCCGGCGTCGCCCGCGCGCAGGCCGTGCCGGTGGAGCTGGTCCAGCCCGGGCCGGGTCGCTGGGAGCTCCGGCGCGGCGGCGCTCCCTGGTTCATCCTGGGCGCCGGCGGCGACGGTCCCAAGGACCTGCTCGCAGCCGCCGGCGCCAACACCTTCCGCACGTGGGGCGTGGGGCCGGACCTGGGCCGGCAACTCGACGAGGCGCAGGCACTGGGGCTGGCGGTGGTCGTCGGCCACTGGCTGGGCCACGAGCGACACGGCTTCGACTACCGCGACGAGGCCATGACCGCCGAGCAGCTGGCACGGGTGCGGCGCGACGTCCTGACCCACCGCGACCACCCGGCCCTGCTCTTGTGGGCCGTCGGCAACGAGATGGAGGGCTTCGCCGCCGGCGACGACCCCGCGATCTGGTCGCACGTGCAGGCCGTGGCCGCCATGATCAAGGAACTGGACCCGCTTCACCCCGTGATGACCGTGACTGCGGAGATCGGCGGCGGCCGCGTGCGCGCCGTCCATGAGCTGTGCCCGTCCGTCGACATCATGGGCATCAACTCGTACGGCGGGCTGGCGTCCGTCCCGGCGCGCTACCGTGAGCTGGGCGGCACCAAGCCTGTCGTCATCACCGAATTCGGGCCGCCCGGCGTCTGGGAGATCGGCCTGACCCCCTACGGCGCGCCTCCCGAGTTGACCAGCACGGCCAAGGCTCGCGTCTACCGCGAGGCGTTCACGGCCGGCTGTCTCGAGGCCGAAGGGTTGTGCCTGGGCGGCTTCGCCTTCACCTGGGGCGCCAAGCTGGAGGCCACCGCGACCTGGTACGGCATGTTCCTGCCCACCGGCGAGAAGCTGGCGGCCGTGGACGCGATGACCGAGGTCTGGAGCGGACGGCCGCCGCGCGATCGTTGCCCGGAGATCGTTGCCTTCGGGCTGGCGGGTCCGGATGTCGTGCAGCCGGGTGATACGCTCAAGGTCGAATTGGCGGTCGTCGACCCGGAGGGCGCCGCGATCGATGCGTCGTGGCGGGTGTTCACCGAGGTCACCGAGTACCTGACGGGCGGCGACGCGCCGCCGGCGCCGCTGGAGCTGGACGGCATCGTCGTCGACGGCTCGGCGCACGGGGCGACGCTGGTCGCCCCCGGGGGCGGCACCTACCGCCTGTACCTGACGGCCCGCGACGGGGCCGGCGGGGCTGCCGCCGCGAGCGCGCCCTTCCACGTCGAGGGTCCGCCGACAGGCGCGCGGGTGAAGCTGCCCCTCGCCGTGTACGCCGACGGGGCGCCGCAGCCGTGGGTGCCGTCGGGATGGATGGGCGGGACCGACGCGCTGTCGCTGGACCCGGCCTCCACCGACAGGCCGCACAGCGGGCCGACCTGCCTGGAGGTCCGCTACGACGCGCCCGGCATGTGGGTCGGCGTGGCCTGGCAGCACCCGGCCAACGACTGGGGCGACCTGCCCGGCGGCTATGACCTGACGGGCGCCCGCCGGCTGGTCTTCTGGGCCCGTGGCGCCGAGGGTGGCGAGAAGCTCGACGTCGGCGTCGGCCTGCTCGGCCGGGACCGGGCGTACGGCGACTCGGTCCGCGCGGAGCGCAAGGGCGTCAAGCTGGGGCGCGAATGGAAGCGGTACGTCATCGACCTCGACGGGCGCGACCTGACGCGCGTCAAGACGCCGTTCGTGTGGTCGCTGGCCGGGCGCGGCCGCCCCGTCCGGTTCTACCTCGACGACATCCGGTTCGAGCGATGAGCCGCGGCCCCGGGGAGCCCGCCCGATGAGGACCCTGACCGTCCTTGCCGCCTGCACGAGCCGCGCCTGGGGCGGCATGGAGATGAGCCTGGTGCAGACCAGCGCGCGGCTGCGCGCCCGCGGGCACCGCGTGGTGCCGCTGTGCGCGCCGGGCTCGCCCATCGAGGAGCGGCTGCGGGCCGAGGGCTTCGCGCCCGAGACGGCCGACCTCTGGGGCAAGTTCCACCCGCGGCAGGCCTGGCAGCTGTCGCGGCTGATCGCCCGTCGCGGCGTCGAGGTGGTGCACTGCGACTGGTCGCGCGACCTGTTCACCCTGGTGCCCGCCCTGCTGCCGCACCGCCGCGTGCCGCTGGTGCTGCACAAGCACGTGGGCGTGCTCGCGGCCAAGCGCCTGTGGGTCCACCACGGGCTCTACGCGCGCGTGGACCGCGTCGTCGCCATCAGCGAGGTCATCCACCGCAACGTCGTGGCCATGCACCCGATCGACCCGCGCAAGGTGGTCACGATCCACAACGGCGTCGATCCCGGGCGCTTCCGGCCGGATCCGGCCGCGCGCGCGCGCCTGCGCGCCGAGCTGGGGTACGCCGACGCCGACGTCGTGGTCGGCATCGTCGGCCGCGTCACGCCGGCCAAGGGACACCGCGAGTTCCTGGAGATGGCGGCGCTGCTGGCGCCGGCGCACCCGCGGGCGCGGTTCCTGGTCGTGGGCGAGGCGACGCGGGGCGAGGAGCAGGAGGGAAGCGCCATCCTCGACGGCATCGCCGCCGCGGGACTGGGCGGCATCGTCAAGGTCACCGGCTTCCGCGGCGACGTCCCGCAGCTGCTGGCGGCGATGGACATCTTCGCCTTTCCCTCGCACAACGAGGCGTTCGGCCTGGCCCTGGTCGAGGCGATGGCCGCGGGGCTGCCCACGGTCTCGTCCGATTGCGATGGCGTCCCGGACATCGTGGTCGAGGGCGGCACCGGGCTCATGGTGCCGGCGAAGGACGGCGCGGCGCTCGCGGCCGCCACCGCGCGCCTGCTGGGCGATGACGCGCTGCGCGCAAGGCTCGGGCGCACCGGCCGCGAGCGCGTGCTGGAGCGCTTCACGTCCGGGCGCTTCACCGCGGCCCTGGAGGCGCTCTACGCCGAAGCCCTGGCCGCGCGGGCGCGCTAGCGTGCTGCGGCGCTGTCGGCGGGCGCGGGCAGCCCCGGCGCGCCCCCTCCGGGCCGGAGGGCGTCCTCGGCCCCGTCGCTGAGGCCGTCCTCGCCGGGCTCCGGCTCGTGCGGCCGCACCAGGAACGCCTGCTCGAGGTACTCCAGCTTCTGCTGCAGTTCCTTGTTGCGGAGACGGTTGAGCTTCGTCGCGGGCAGCGGGCGCCATTCGGGGGATGCCGCCGCCAGGGCATCACGCAGCTGCCAGCGCCGTTCATACGCGCGTCCCGACAGCGAGCGCACGGCGGCGACCTGGCGCGGCGTGAACCACTCGCGGTCCAGGCCGCGGGCCAGGATCGCCGGGTCCACGTACCAGGAACCCAGCTGCGCCCGGTCGATCACGGCCAGGATCTCGCGCGCGTCCAGGCCCGTGCCACGCTTCAGGTCGCGCTGCAGCCGTTCGCTGTTGACCCGCGTCCGCTCGCGCAGCAGTTCCAGGCCCGGGTCGGCGATGCCCTCGGTCTCCAGCTTCTCGATCACCGCGCCGTCGATGCGGTAGGACACCGTGCGGTAGACGTGGCGGTCGAAGACGTTCTCCACCACGAACAGCAGCACGAATGCGGCAACGCCGGCGACGAGCGGCGTCGTCAGCCAGCCCAGCGAGATCTCGCCGAGCACGCCGTAGCGGATGCCCTTGCCGCCCTTGAGCAGCCCGATGCCGATGATGGCCCCCACCACGGCCTGGCTGCTGCTGACCGGCACCAGCGGGAAGGTGGGCAGGCCGCGGCTGGCCAGGAAGTGTTCCAGGCCCTCGGAAGCGAACAGGAACAGGGTGATGGACTGCGCCAGCACGACGACGAACGCGGCCAGCGGCGACAGGTGCAACAGGCCGCCGCCCACCGTCTTCATCACGCGCTCGGAGTAGGTGTAGACGCCGACGGCGATGGCCAGGCCCCCGAGGCCGAACAGCTGCTGCACGCCGGTGATCGTCAGGCCCAGCACGTGCACGTCACGGAAGGGGTTGTCGGGCACGAAGACGCCGACCACGTTGGCGATGTTGTTGGCGCCCAGGCTGTACGAGCCGAAGGCGCCGACGGCCAGCAGGCCCAGCCGCGTGAAGGCGTCCAGTTCCAGAAGATGAGGCCGGTGGCGCAGGATGGCGCGCCGGAGCAGCATGTACGTCCCGGCGGCCACGCCGGCTGCCAGCAGGGGGCAGGCCACCCAGGTGGAGACGATGCTGCCGAGCGAGCGCGTGTCGGTCACGGTGTCGGCATAGAAGTTCCAGCCGATGATCGCGCCGACGACCGCCTGGGACGTCGAGACGGGCAGGTTCAGGCGCGTCATCCACAACGTGGTCAGGCCCGCCGCCAGCGCCACCGTGAAGGAACCCGGCAGCGCGTTGACGGCGCCCAGGCGTCCCAGCGTGTGCGCGGCGCCGGCGCCGCTGATCACCGCGCCGAGGATGATGAAGGCCGAGCAGACCAGCGCCGCGGTCCGGAATCGCACCATGCGCGTGCCGACCGCCGTGCCGAACACGTTGGCGGCGTCGTTCGCGCCGAGCGACCAGCCCATGAACAGGCCGCTCGACAGGAAGAGGATCAGCTCCATCTCACAGGCTCCGCTTGATGGCGTAGATCGCCAGCCGGTCGGCGACCTCCTTGGCCTTGTCGGAGACCTTCTCGATGTTCAGGGCGAAGTAGCGCAGCTGGATCTTGTGGGCCAGGTCCAGGTCGCCGGCGAAGATGCCGCGCTTGAGCGCGTCGCTGATGGCGTCGGCCTCGTGCTCGTAGTGCGCCACCTTGAAGAGGTGGTCCTTGATCGCCTCGGGGTCGCGGAAGAACGTGCGCGCGGCCAGGACCAGCGACTCCATCGCCTCGCTGCTGGCGTCGGCCAGGCGCGCGAAGCCGTCGCGGTGCCGGTCCGGGATCGCCGGCTGCTCGACGGAGAACTGGAAGAGGCTGGTCTTGGCCGTGTCGATGATCGTATCGGTGGTCTCGAGCAGGCCCAGGACGTCGCCCCGGTGCTCGGGGATCAGCGAGTGCCGGTAGAGGTGGGTCTCGACGGCCTTGCTCAGGTCGTCGGCCTTGTGCTCGAGGTCGTTGATCGCCCGGCAGCGGGACTCGAAGCGCTCGGCGTCGCCGGCCAGGAAGGCCTGCACGCCCTCGCGGAAGACGAGCGCGCCCTCACCCACGGCGTCCAGGAAGCCGTCGATCTGCAGCGAGAGCTGTTGCGTGGACTTGTTGAACAGCGGCATGGCGGCACTCCGGTCACGGGTTCGGGCGTCTCGTAACCGGCGATGTTAGCAAACGGCCGCGCGAAGGCAAGGGCCAGGCGGGGGCGGCGACGGGAAACGGGGGGTCAGGGCCGGTGTCCGGCCACCTGCGGCCGGGCCCGGCGCGCGAGCAGCTCCCAGTCGACCATGCGCTCGACCGGGGCGCGGTCGTCGGTCAGGACCGGGGCCGCGGTGACCGGGGCGGGCGCCAGGCCGCGCGCGATCCGTTCGGCCAGCGGCGCCAGCCCGGGCCCGTAGCCGCCGGCTGGAGTCGCCAGCGAGGGGGCGCGTTCGGAGGCCACGACGATGAAGTCGTTCGAGCCCGGCACGCGCATCCGCTGCACGTGCGGGAAGACCGCCTGCAGCGAGGCGCAGATCCCGAGCAGGAGCGGGGCGTCGTCCCGCGCGGCCGAGACGTTCATCGCCACCAGGCCGCCGGGGGCCAGGCGCTGCTTCACGGCGGCGAAGAACTCGCGCGTGGACAGGTGGAACGGCACGTAGATCTGGTTGGTGTAGGCGTCGATGATGACCACGTCATAGTCCGGCCCGGGCCGCGACGCGAAGATACGCCCGTCCTCGGCGAACACGCGCGTGGCAGGGTCCAGCTCGAAGTACCGTCTTGCGACGTCGATCACCGCGGGATCGATCTCGACGCCATCGACGACGACGCCCGGATGGAAGTAGCGGTACTGGTTGGCGATGATGCCGCCGCCCAGGCCGATGACCAGCGCCCGCCCGGCCGGCCGCTCCAGGAGCAGCGGCAGCAGCGCGTAGTAGTCGTAATAGAAGCCGGTGAACGGGCTCTGGCGGTTGGCCACCGTCTGGAATCCCAGGGCGTCGTTGAAGGCCAGGAACCGCAGTGGCCCCTGGTCGAACACCTCCAGGTACTGGTAGGCCGAGTCCTCGGCGTGCAGCAGTCCCGGCGTCGGGCTCGGGGCCGGCAGGGGCACGAGCAGCGCCGCGGCCGGCAGCACGACGGCGGCGGCGGCGCCCCGCATGCGCAGGCCCAGCCCGAGCGCGACGACCGCCAGCAGCAGCCCGGCGAAGACCATGATCGTCCGCGCCGTCCCCAGAAGGGGAATGAACACGAGCACCGGCAGGAACGTTCCCAGCACGCTGCCCACGGTCGAGAGCCCGAACACGCGGCCGGCCGAGGCGCCGACGCGTCCCTGCCTCGCCAGCTCGCGGATCAGGCAGGGGCTGGTCATTCCCATGACCACCACGGGCGGGGCGAACAGCACGAGGATCCCCAGCAGCGAGCCCAGGAACACGTAGGCGAAGGAGGAGCCCACGCCGCCCAGCAGGCCGGCCAGCGCCCGCAGCACCGGCAGGCCGGCGAACGGCATGGCCAGCAGCCACAGACAGGCCAGGGCCAGCAGGCGCAGCAGCGGCGCCAGGTCGTCGCGGCGATCGGCCAGGCGGCCGCCCAGCACGTAGCCGGCCGACAGCGCGATCATGATCACGCCGATGATGTTGGTCCAGACGTAGGTCGAGCTTCCGAAAACCGGCGCCACCAGGCGCGAGGCGCTCAGCTCGACGGCCATGACCGACATGCCCGAGCAGAACGCGAGCACATACGGATACCAGGGCGCGCGCGGGCCCCGCCGCGCAGCCGTCGCCGTGGCGGCGTCCGCCGGCGTCAACGCTGGCCCTCCCGGCCGCCGTACAGGTGGTCCCACCAGGCCGGCTCGCCCTTCAGCTGCCGGTCGAACCAGGCGATGATCGTCTGCATCCAGAGCACCCGCTGCGGGTAGTTGAGGATCCAGTGGTTCTGGCCGTCGACCTTGACGTACTCGACGGGCTTGCCCAGGACGCGCAGGGCCGCGTACATCTGGTCGCTCTCGCCCACCGGGACGTTCGTGTCGCCGGCGCCGTGCAGCAGCAGCAGCGGCGTGGTGATGCGGTCGGCGTGGAAGAGCGGGCTCTGCTCGACGTAGAGGTCGGGCCGGTTCCAGGGATAGCTCTCCGCCGTGGCGACCGAGCTGTAGTCGACGCCCCACCAACCCTCGCCCCAGTAGCTGGACAGCGCGCTGATGCCGGCGTGCGAGACGGCGGCGGCGTACAGGTCGGTCCGCGTCAGCAGCAGCATGGTCATGAAGCCGCCGTAGCTGGCGCCGATGCAGCCGACCCGCTCGCGGTCGACGAACGGGTGCGCGTCGAGGAACCGCTGCGTGCCCTCGATGATGTCGTCGGCCGAGCCGATGCCCCAGGTGTTGACGTGGCGGGAGGAGAACTCCTGCCCGAAGCCGGTGGCGCCGCTCGGCTGCAGCACGTAGACCACGTAGCCGTGGGCGGCCCAGAGGTTCCGCGGGTAGCGGCCGCCGAACTCGCGTCCCACCGGCGAGGTGCCGCCGTAGTAGAAGACGATGCAGGGCCACTTGCGGCCGCCCTCCGCGGTGAACCCGGGCGGGTAGTGCACGTCGCCGAGGATCCGGGTGCCGTCCGTCGTCGTGAAGTCCCAGGTCTCGAGGCGCCCGAACTCGACGTCGGCCAGCGCGGCCCCGGCCGGCGCCGCGAACTCGACGGGCCGGGCTCCCTTGCGGGCGAGGTCCAGCGTGGTGACCCGCTCCGGGCGCCGCGCATCCTCGCCGTACCAGGCCAGGCGCGTCCCGTCCGCCGACAGGTCCAGGCCCTTGACGGACTCGACGCCCGTCGGCACCGGCTTCCAGCCGGGATGCGCGGGATCCCAGGCGTACAGGCCCACGGCGGTCGTGTCGGTGGCGGTGGCGAACAGGCGCCCCGCGCGGGCGGACCAGGCGAAGGCCTCGATCGAGGGGTCGAAGTCGCGCGTCAGCGGCGTCACCGCGCCCGTCGCGCGGTCCAGCAGGAACAGCTGGTCGTCATAGTCGTTCGGGAGGCGATCGTCCGGCAGGTTGCGCCCCACGCCGCCGAAGGCCGAAGGGCCGGCCTTGAGCACCAGCGATTCCTCGCGCGGGCCGTACCGGGCCGTGACGCCTCGCGGCACCGCAACCAGCTTCTCGGCGGCCAGCGTGACGGTGTCCAGCTCGTACAGCTCGTCCTCGTTGAACGGGAAGCGCGCATCGTCGCGCAGGGTGCGCGTGACCAGCAGCCGGCGCCCGTCGGCCGCGGCGTCCTGCACGCCGCAGGTCCAGCGACCGGCCGTCAGGCGGCGCGTGACGCCGTCGGCCACCGAGACCAGGTGCAGCGAGCCGATGGAGCGCGTGCCCGGCCAGCGGTCGGTCAGGCCGCGCAGGCGCTTGACGCCCGCGGGATCCTTGGCCTCCTCGCCGCCCAGAGTGTAGACGATGGCCTTGCCGCCCGGCAGCCAGCGGTGGTCGCCCAGGTCTTCGACGTCGCGCAGCAGGGCGCGCGCCGGACCGCCGTCCAGGTCGTCCACCCACAGCGTGGAACGGTCCTCGCGCGTGGTCACGTAGCTGAAGAGACGGCCGGTCGCGGCCCAGGTGAAGCTGCCGGCATGGTCGCCGCGGATGGTGCGCACCGGCGCGCCGTCGGCGGCGCGGCGGATCTCCACCCAGGTCTCGCTGTCGGGCGCCGGCACCTCCGGGCGCCGCATGGTGACGGCCACCAGGTCGCCGCCGGCCGACAGCGCGATGCCGGAGATGGCGGGGTTGTCCAGGTAGTCGGTGATGCGGGCGGGATGCCGCGGCGAGCAGTCGGTCGCCAGCGTCGCGCCGGCCGCCGCGGGCGTCAGCTGCGCCTTCACCGGCCAGGCGCCCGCGTCCGGCCCGGCCAGCGCGCACAGCACGAGCGCGTGCTTGCCCTGCGTCAGCTTCACGTCGGCCTTCACGGCCGCCGCCGCGGAGTCGGCCGTCGCGCGGCCGCCCACCTTCTCGCCATCCAGCCAGGCGGTGAACGGCTGCGTCGTCTCGATCGCCAGCCCGGCGCCGGTGAACGCGTCACTGGACACGTAGGCGACCAGCACGGTCCAGCCGCGGCCGGCCGTCGTGCCCGCCAGCTCCAGCCGCCCGCCCGGCGCCGGCGCCTCGCGCCAGGTCGCGGTCGAGCCGTCCGGCAACGCGACCGCCTGGCCGGCCCGCGGCCACAGGCGCGCGGGGTCCAGCGGCGGCTGCGCCAGCAGCTCGGCACCGTCGAAGGTCGACGCGGAGTCGTCCAGGGCCAGGGCCGGCAGCGGCGCGGCGAAGGGACCCAGGACCAGCCAGCTCCCGACGCTGGTGGCCGGGGCTGCGGCGGGCGCGTCCGCGGCAGGCGCAGCGCTCGAGGCGGCGAGGGACAGGCACAGGGCGAGCGCCGCCGCAAGGCGGGCGTGACGGGCGGACGGCATGGCGATCCTCCGGCGATCGTCGGGGTGGCTGCACGGGACCGGCCCGGCGCGGGGCACGCTCCGGGTCGCTGCGACCGCGGGGATGCCCCCGTGGCCGCACCGCTGGCGCCCGGCATGGTACCACGAGGGGGCGGCCGGACGCCGCGCAAAGGTCGCCGTCGTCCCGTCCCGGCGCCAGTCAGGCCAGCGGCCGGCGTTTCTTGGCCTGGAACAGCCCCGCCGCGACCGCGCCGAGGAAGCCGGCGCGCATCAGGTCCGGATCCACGGGCGCCAGCCGGCGCACCTGCCCGGGCGTGACGACCGGCAGGTGCTCGAGCGCGTCGAGGCGGTCCGCGACCCAGTCCAGGTCCTCCTCGGCCACCAGCCATCCGCGCCGGTCCAGCGTCGACAGGTCCAGCGGGCGCGAGTAGCTGCGCAGCGTCTTCTGGCCGACGGTGTTGAAGTAGACCTCGAAGTAGGACATCACCAGCTCGCGCAGGGAACGGTACACCGGCTCGCGGGATCGCAGCACCGTGGTGTTGCTCTTGGCGACGGCGCCCCAGAGACCGTCGACCGTGTAAACGGCCAGCACGTGGTCGTCGTCGTTCCAGGCGCGCAGGTCGACCAGGCGCGGGCGGTGGCCCAGCTCGCGCAGGGCCGCGGCGGCGAACATCGCCCCGTCGAAGCAGGCGGCCTTGCGTTCGCGCATCAGGCGCCGCGGCGAGCGGGCGCGGTAGTCGGCGTCGTAGGGCAGGCCGTTCAGGAACTGCTGGATGTGCAGCGGCGTGCGCAGGCGGGCGAGCAGGCGCGCCTCTGCGGCGGTCCAGGTCGCGGGTGCGGGTCGGGGCATGACCATCCTTCCGGTTGCGGGCATCGGGTCCGGGCGCCTTGGCGCCGCGCGGCGGGCCCGGTTGCGACCGGCCGCGCGGCCATGGTATCGTGCCCGGATGGCCGGCGGCTGCCGGCCACGCCACGAGCCCGAAAGGATCCGACGATGAGCGGCCGCCTGCAAGCCTTTCGCGAGGAGCGCGAGCGCCTGAACGCGCGCGTCCTCGAGACCGCGACGATGACCACCAAGCGGTTCTTCAACCTGGACACCGCCACCTACAAGGACGGCGCCCTGCCCGCCCGCACCAAGGAAATGGCCGGCCTGTCGGCGTCGCTGGTCCTGCGCTGTGACGACTGCATCGCGTACCACGTCATCCGCTGCGTGGAGGAAGGCGTCACGGAGGCGGAGATCCTCGAGATCTTCGACGTGGGCCTGGTCGTCGGCGGCTCGATCGTGATCCCGCACCTGCGACGCGCGCGGGCGCTGCTGGACGAACTGCTGGCGGAGCAGGGCGCGTGACCGCGGGCGCCCCGGGCCTCGCGGGAGCGACCGCATGATCCTCGACGACCTGAAGCGCCTGGAGGTGCTGACCGGCCTGCCGGGTCCGTTCGCGGACGCCCTGGACTTCCTGCGCCAGCCGGGGCTGGAGACGCTGGCCGACGGCCGCCACGAGGCGGGGCTGCACGGCGTGTACGCCACCGTCAGCCGCCAGCGCGCGCGTCACGCCGGCGAGGGCCGCCTCGAGGCCCACCGTCACCACGCCGACATCCAGGTGCTGCTGGACGGCCGCGAATCGATCGGCTGGTCACCGCTGGATCTTCGGGCCCTGCCGGACACGGCCTGGGATCCGGTGGCCGACCTGCAGTTCTTCGCGGGCGCGCCCCAGATCTGGCTGCACCTGCGCCCGGGGCAGTTCGCGCTGTTCCTGCCGACGGACCTGCACCTGCCGCTGGTGGGCGAGGACCTCATCCACAAGGTCGTCGTCAAGGTGCCGCTGGCGGGGCCGTGGCCGGGGGCCCGCTAGCTGCCGTGCCTGCAGGTCCCGGCTCCGCGCGCGGCGTTCCGTGGCGAACCCCTCCTTGTTGGCGCGCACCTGCTCTGGTAGGCTGCGCCGGGGGGGACGGCGTTCGCGGCGCGGTGGCGCGGAGGGATGCGTTGGCAAGAGAGATCCCGCAGGCCCAGCTTGCGCTGTCCCGCCGCTTCGGAAGCTACGCCCGCCTGCTGGTCCTGGTCTGGACCGCCGTCTGCGCGACGCTGCTCGCGCTGAACCTCTGGCAGAACCGGGAGGTCTCCCGCCAGCACGCCGCCGCCGAGGCCCGCGCGCACTCCGACCATGACCAGGCCTCCGGTGAATGGGCCGCCGGCCACGGCGACATCAGGGGCGGCGGGGGGAATGCGCCGCCGACGGCGGGGCATCAGGCCCACGGGAGGCGGGTCAACCTGACGAACGCGGCCACGATGGCGCTGCTGTGGCTGGTCGGCTGCGCGGTCATCGGCGCCTCCGGCCGCAGCCTGCGTCGCCGGATAGGCGAGCGCGACGATGCCATGGCGGCCCTGCAGTCCACGCACGACCTGCTGCGGGCCGAGCGCGACATCTTCGTCAGCGGCTCGGTCGTCGTCTTCCGGTGGCGGAACGCCCCGGACTGGCCCGTCGAGTACGTCTCGGCCAACGTCGAGCAGGTGCTGGGGTACCCGCCGACCGACTTCACGGAGGGGCGCGTCGCCTACGCCGCGATCGTGCACCCGGACGATCTGCAGCGCGTCGGCAGCGAGGTCGCCGCCAACAGCCGCGAGGGGGCCGTGCGGTTCGAGCACCGGCCCTACCGACTGCGGGCGCGCGGCGGGGACACGCGGTGGGTGCTGGACCACACGACCGTCTGCCGCGATGACGAGGGGCGGATCACCGCCTATCTCGGCTACCTGGTCGACATCACCGAGCTGCACGAGAAGACGGAGGCCCTGCGCGTCAGCGAGGGCCGCCTGGCGCTGGTCATGGAGGGCGCCGACCTGGGGCTGTGGGACTGGCACATCCCGAGCGGCGCGGTGGTCTTCAACGAGCGCTGGGCGCGGATGCTGGAGTACGAGCCCTCCGAGATCGAGCCTCACGTCTCCAGCTGGGAGAAGCTGGTCCACGAGGACGACGCGGCGGCGGTCCGGCGCGTGCTGGAGGACCACCTCGCCGGGCGGTCCACCTACTACGAGTGCGAGCAGCGGCTGCGCACGCGAGCCGGCACCTGGAAGTGGATCCTGGACCGGGGCAAGGTCATCGAGCGCGACGAGCAGGGGCGGCCCGTGCGCGCGGTCGGCATCCACCAGGACATCAGCGAGCGCAAGGACGCGGAGCAGAAGTACATCCGGCAGGAGCGGCTGGCCGCCGTCGGCCAACTGTCGGCGGGCATCGCCCACGACTTCAACAACCTGCTGACCGGTATCCTGGGCAACACGGAACTGCTGGCCGAATCGCCCGCGTTGACGCCCGCGGATCGCGAGCATGTGCAGGCGGTCGACGCGGCAGGCCGCCGCGCCGCCGCCCTGGTCCGGCAGATCCTGGACTTCGGACAGCGGACGGTGCGTCGGCCGCAGACGATCGACCTGGCCGCGCTGCTCACCGAGAGCCTGGCGTTCCTGAAATCGTCGATTCCCGAGAACGTCGGCGTGGAGCTTCGGGTGGAGGACGGTGACTTCCGCGTCGTCGGTGATGCGATGCAGCTGCAGCAGGTGGTCACCAACCTGGCCGTCAACGCGCGGCAGGCCATGCCCAAGGGCGGCCAGTTGACGATCGGTTTGTCGATCGGTCCGGCGGAGGCCGGGGCCGCATGCCTGGTCAGTGGCGCTTCCATCCGCGACGGCTGGATCAGGCTCGAGGTGGCCGACACGGGGGAGGGCATCGCACCCGACGTCCTGTCGCGGATCTTCGAGCCGTTCTTCACGACCCGGCCGGTGGGCGAGGGGTCCGGCCTCGGGCTCTCGCAGGTGGCCGGCATCGTCGCGCAGCACGGCGGCCACCTGACCGTCCGCGGCCGCGCCGGCGGGGGCACGGCCGTCACCGTGCACCTGCCCCCGGACACCGCTGGACAGGTCGCGCCGCCCGAACCGGCGCCCGGTCCGCGCCGGGGATGCGGGGAGGGGATCCTCCTGGTCGAGGACAATGCCGGCGTCCGGCGCGCGGTCGCGATGATGCTGGAACACCTCGGCTACCGGGTCCTGGCGACCGGCAGCGGGGCCGAGGCCCTGGCGGCGTTCGACGCGGGCGGGCGGGACATCGCGCTCGTGATCTCGGACATGGTCATGCCGGACCTGAGCGGCGCCGACCTGTTCGACGAACTCCGCGCCCGGGATCCGCGTCTGCGGATGGCGATCATGAGCGGATACCCGCTGCACGACGAAGGCCCCGCCCTGCTCGAACGGGGCCTGCTGGCCTGGGTCCAGAAGCCGCTTTCGCTGGCTGCGCTCTCGGACCTGCTCGGCCGGGCCCTGGACGGCAGCGGGTCGCGCGAAAGCTAGCCGCGCGGACCGCCACGGCTACTTCACCTGCACCAGCTTGCTGGAAAGCCGCCGTCCCTCGACATCCAGCTCGTAGAAGTAGATGCCGCTGGCCGCGTCGCGGCCCTGCTCGTCGCGACCGTCCCAGGTGCGCGTGTGGCTGCCGGCCTGGACATGCTCGTCCAGGATCGTGCGCACAAGGCGGCCCGCCGCGTCGAAGATGCGCAGGCGCGCGCGCGAAGGCTGCTCCAGCTCGAAGCGGATGGTCGACGAGCCGTTGACGGGGTTGGGCCAGCTCTGCTGCAGCTTGACCAGGGCGGCACCGGACAGGTCGTCCACCGTCGACAGCCCGCCGCTGGCCCCGATCAGGAACACGCGCGTGATGTTGTTGTTCGGGTTCAGGAGCGTCAGCAGGACGTCGTCGTGGCCGTCGACGTCGAAATCGTCGACGAGGACCGCATACACCTCGCGGCCGGTGGGGATCGCCGGGTCGGTGGAGGTGTCGTAGAGCACGGCGCCGCTGGCGGCGTTGACGAGCATCAGCTTCGCGGGGTTGCTGAGCACCAGGACCTGCGGGTTCGCGGCGTCGAGGTCCATGAAGTCGACCGTGATGCCCGCGTTGCTTCCGCCGGGCACGATGGCGGGCCACAGCGCGACCAGGCCGCTCCCGTAGTCCAGCATGCCGACCATCGAGCCGGGGTAGCCGCCGAGACCGCTGGAGTTCACGCAGAGGATCTCGGCCCGGCCGTCGTTGTCCACGTCGCGGAAGGTGTAGGTGGTCGGGGCGGTGTTGAATTCGATCGGCAGCTCCGCCAGCAGCTGGCCGGTGGCCAGCCTGTAGAGCCCCCGGATGCCCGAGGAAGCCAGCCCGATGCACTCGAGCCCGGGATCGGGCGAGACGTCGGCCACGGCCAGGACCTGGACCTGCGGGATGTCCCACTTGACGCCGACCACGGCCGGCGGCAGGGCCCTGGCGGCGGTCGGCAAGGCGATGGCGATGGTGATGGCGGCGGCGAGGCTCGAGCGGCGCATGCGGTGCTCCAGGGACAGGGTCATGGCTTCTCCGGTGGCCAAAAGCATACCATATTCGTCGCAATTGACAAGAACCGTCACGCGATCGTGCCGGACGGGGCCCGCGTCCGCCCTGCCGGGCCGGGCCGGGCTCGGCGAATCACCGAAGTCCCGCAGCGGTGGCCAGTTGCGGGACCGGCGAATCGGCGCTCGCCACCGCCGCCGATTTGGGCGAGATTTGCGCAGCAGCGCCGGGACCGGCCGTCCCGCCGGGCGCGACCCCGACCCCGGCCACCGACCCCCGACCAGGGAGCAACCTTGGGTTCCTACACCCTGACCCACCTGCAGCAGCTCGAGCAGGAGTCCATCCACGTCATGCGCGAGGTGGTTGCCGAGTTCAAGAACCCGGTGATGCTCTACTCGGTGGGCAAGGACTCCTCGGTGATGCTGCGCCTGGCCCAGAAGGCATTCCACCCGGGGCGCTTCCCGTTCCCGCTCATGCACGTGGACACGGGCTACAAGTTCCCGGAGATGTACGCCTTCCGCGACGCGCACGTGGCGGCGATCGGGGCGCGCCTTCTCGTCGAGCGCAACGAGGAGTGGATCGGCAAGGGCGCCCACCCGACGCGCCTGGGCAACGACAAGTGCTGCCAGCAGCTGAAGACGCGCGGCCTGCTCGACGCCCTGGCGAAGCACGGTTTCGACGCCGCGTTCGGCGGCGCGCGGCGCGACGAGGAGAAGTCCCGCGCCAAGGAGCGCTTCTTCTCGGTGCGCGACCGGCTGGGCCAGTGGGACCCGAAGAACCAGCGGCCCGAGCTGTGGAACCTGTACAACGCGCAGGTGGACGACGGCGAGAACGTGCGCGTCTTCCCGCTGAGCAACTGGACCGAGCTGGACGTCTGGCAGTACATACGGCAGGAGTCGATCCCGATCGTGCCGCTGTACTTCGCGCGGCCGCGCAAGGTGGTGCGCCTGGGCGGCATCCTCGTGCCGTGCGAGCACCGCGACATCGTCGACCCGGACGGGAAGCTCGGCTTCCGCGACGAGGATATCGTCGAGCTGAACTGCCGCTTCCGCAGCCTGGGCTGCATCCCCTGCACGGGGGCGATCGAATCGGACGCGGTGACGATCGAGCAGATCATCGAGGAGGTGGTCGAGGCCCGGCGCAGCGAGCGCGAGAACCGGCTGATCGACCTGACCAGCGACTCGTCGATGGAGCAGAAGAAGCGCGAGGGGTACTTCTGATGGCCGATTCCGCCGACCGCCCCGCCGCCGCGCTGCCCGACGAGCAGAAGACCCTGCTGCGATTCACCACCAGCGGCAGCGTCGATGACGGCAAGTCGACCCTGATCGGTCGCCTGCTGTACGAGACGAACTGCATCTTCGAGGACCAGTACGCGGCCGTGGCGCGCACCTCCGAGAAGCGCGGCGACGAGCGGGTCGAGCTGGCCCTGCTGCTGGACGGCCTGGCCGCCGAGCGCGAGCAGGGCATCACCATCGACGTGGCCTACCGCTACTTCCAGACGGCGCGGCGCAAGTTCATCATCGCCGACACGCCGGGCCACGAGCAGTACACGCGCAACATGGTGACCGGCGCCTCGACGGCCGACCTGGCGATCATCCTGATCGACGCGCGGCACGGCGTGGTCACGCAGTCGCGCCGGCACGGCTTCCTGATCTCGCTGCTGGGCATCCCGCACCTGGTTGTGGCGGTCAACAAGATGGACCTGGTGGAGTGGCGGCAGGATGCCTACGACGCCATCGTGCGGGAGTACCAGGCGTTCTCCCAGAAGCTGGACATCCACGACATCACCTTCATCCCGTTGAGCGCCCGCGACGGCGACAACGTCACGCGGCGCAGCGCGAACATGCCCTGGTACCAGGGCCAGACGCTGCTGCACACGCTGGAGAACGTGCACGTCGCGGCCGACCGCAACTACGTCGACTTCCGCTTCCCGGTGCAGACCGTGCTGCGGCCGCACCTGGACTTCCGCGGCTTCGCCGGAACCGTGGCCTCGGGCGCCATCCGCGCGGGGGAGGAAGTCGTGGCGCTGCCGTCGGGACGCGCCTCGCGGGTGAAGTCGATCGAGACCTTCGAAGGCGCGCTGGACGAGGCCTTCGCGGGCCGGGCCGTGGCCCTGACGCTGGCGGACGAGATCGACCTCTCACGCGGCGACATGCTGGTGCGCGCGCGCAACCTGCCGCAGGTCGGCACGGCGTTCGACGCCACGCTGTGCTGGATGGACCAGGAGCCCCTGAACCCGCGCACGCACTACCTGCTCAAGCACACCACGAACAAGGTCAAGGCGTTCGTCGGCGAGCTGCACTACCGCATCGACGTGAACACGCTGCACCGCGAGCCGGCGGAGACCCTGGCCCTCAACGAGATCGGCCGCGTCTCGATCCGCACGGCGCGGCCCGTCTTCTTCGACCCGTACAAGGCCAACCGCGCCACCGGCAGCTTCATCCTGATCGACCCGGTGACCAACCGCACGGCCGCCGCCGGCATGATCCGCGGCGTCTCGCGCGACGTGGCCGACGTGGCGCGGGCGGGCCAGGCCGTCTCGCACCGCTCGCAGAACGTCCAGTGGGAGGGCGGCCTCATCGCCCAGGCCGACTGGGCCAGGCGCAACGGCCACCAGGGTGCGGTGCTGTGGTGCACGGGCTACTCGGGCGCGGGCAAGTCGACCGTGGCGCGCGCGCTGGTGCGCGAGCTGTTCGCCGCCGGTTGCCAGGTGATGCTCCTGGACGGCGACAACGTGCGCCACGGGCTGTGCGGCGACCTGGGCTTCAGTGATCGCGACCGCACGGAGAACATCCGCCGCATCGCCGAGGTGGCCAAGCTCTTCTACGAGCAGGGCAACCTGGTGGTCTGCACGTTCATCTCGCCGTTCCGCGCCGATCGCGCCTTTGCGCGCTCGATCATGCCGCAGGGCGCCTTCCACGAGATCTTCGTGAAGTGCGACCTGGAGGTGTGCCGCCGGCGTGACCCGAAGGGGCTGTACCGCAAGGCGGAGGCGGGCGAGATCCCCGAGTTCACCGGCGTGTCGTCTCCCTACGAGGCGCCGGAGCAGCCGGAGCTGGTGCTGGAGACGGACCTGCACGCGGTGGAGGACCTGGTGGCGACCGTGCGGACCTACCTGCGGGAGCGGGGTGTGGCTGGCTGAACGGGGCGGCGGCAGGTCCCCCCGGGGCGCCGGATGGTCGACGGCGCTCGTAACGTATTATGTTGTGAAGCAATAACTTAGATGGTCGGCGCGCGGGGCGCAGAAGATTTTGCCGCGCGCGTGTGATTTCCGCCCGGATCGCTCCTCTTTCTCCGCAGACGCACGACGATCCCTGATTCCGGCGCCTCGGCGGCCTCCGGCCGCGCGGCGGCTGCCGGTGTCGTCCCGTCCACTGGTCCGAAACGAGGGGGAAAGCCATGAAGCTCGCCAGAGTGCCTGCCGCCGTCGTCCTGTCCACAGTCACGGTGTTCCTGATCCCGCTGGCCGCCGTCGCGGCCGACGAGCCCAAGCCGATCGACTCCGCGCCGGTCACCTCCGCCGCGCCCGCGAACGGGGCGGCCGTTGCGCTGCCCGCCCCTGCGGTCGGCCTGGCCGACCTTCCCGAGAACCAGGCCGAGAGCGCGGCCGTGGCCGCGGGCGAATTGAAGCTCGCGCGCCCTGACCAGCCCGCCGGGACCGCGGCCGGGGCGCCGGCCGTCGAAGCCGCCCGTGCCGCGCGCCGCGCGGCCCTCGACGCCGTCCTGGCCGAGCAGGATGCCCGCGTACAGGAGCTGGCTTCGCGGCTGCCGGCGGCGGACAGCCGCACCTCGCTGGAGATCCAGAAGCAGATCGAGCAGGTGAAGAAGGAATCAGGGCGACGGCTGCTCGAGGCGCAGCTCGAGCTGGCGACCGGCGCCGGCGACCAGGCCGCGATCGAGAAGCTGCAGGCCGCGCTCGCCGACTGGGACGCGCCGCGCCCGGTGCTGGCGCCGGTCGATCGCCCCGCTCCCCTCAACCAGGGCCGCTAGCGGTCAGGAGGCTGGATCATGCGCAAGCTGCTTTGCCTGCTGCTCGTGGGCGCCGCCCTGGCGGGCGCCGGCGGCGCGTGGGCCGACATCGGCCCGCCCGTCCACCTGCGCATCCTGGGCGAGCCCCGGGCTGCCGAGCCCGGCGTGCCCTTCAAGGGACGCCTCCAGATCACCAGCGACATGCCGCTGGTGCTGGATGACCTGATGTTCTCGGAGGCCGAGGGCTGGGACCAGCTCTCGTTGGACGCAGGACCGTCGCTGGCGGTCGACAAGGCCCGCGCCACCGAGCTCGACTTCGAGGTCGTCACGAACGATCCGTCGCGCCCCCTCGAGTTGACCTTCACCGTCGACGGTTTCCCGGTCAGCCGCTCCTTCGACCTGTCGCCGGAGGCCATCGCCTTCATCCGCGGGCCCAACGCGGTGGTCAAGGTGGTCGACGACCCGGACGTGCCGGCCGTGGGCGACGACGCGCGCGCGATGCCGGAGCCGACGCCCTCGCGCGAGGGGATCGCGCCGCAGGACCCGGCCAAGGGCAGGAACATCCGCGTGCGCGGCCGCTTCGTGTACGTGCGCAGCGACGGCTGGACCATCGGCGCCGACGGCGTCACCGTGCGCGTGTACGACAACGACTCGCCGTTCGGCTCGGCCGAGCTGGCGGTCGTCGCCACCGACGCGCAGGGCTGGTACGACGTGACGTTCTGGTGGGGCGACGACTTCTTCGATCCCCAGCCCGACATCTACGTCCGCTTCGAGTCGACCAACTCCCGCGTGCAGACCGAGAGCGCGGCCTTCCTGGCCGGCCCCTATGCCTGGGATGCGCCGACGAACTGGGACTACACCGGAACGGACCTCAACTTCGGCACCCTCCAGCCGGCCGACGTCAACCAGATGCCGGCCCTGCACATCCACACCAATCTGGTGCGCACCTGGCGCTGGTGGACGGGCTACGGCTACGACACCCCGTTCGTGCGGGCCAACTGGCCCAATGGCGCCACCGGCGCCTTCTACAACGGCGAGATCTACTTCAGCACCGGCGAGCAGTGGAACGAGGACACCGGCACGCACGAGTACGGCCACCACTGGATGGAGTTGTACGCCCTGAGCCCGGCTCCCGCCTACTGCAACGGGGTCTGCGACGACGATGGTTGCGGCCATTGCCTGTGGTGCGCGGAAACCGCCAACGTGGCGCTCACCGAGGGCTTCCCCGACTGGATGGGCGACGTCATCACCGACACGTTCGGCGCCACCTACGGCCGGGCGGTGCTGTCCAGCTACGACTTCGAGACCGTGCTGGTCTGCGGCAACGCCTCGTACCGCGACCCCTGGATGGTCGAGGGCAACCTGGCCGCCGTCGTGCGCGACATCGGCGACGGCACGAACGACGACGACTTCTACCCGGAGACGGACGAGCTGTCGGTGGGCTGGGGGCCGGTGATCACGACGGTGGACCTTGACCACCCGACCACCGCCTCGGCCTTCCTGACCGCGTTCAAGGACCGCTACCCGGGCTGGCGCGAGCAGCTGTGGGCCACGGCGCGCAACTGCAACTACGAGATCGACGTCTCGGCGCCCCCGGCCGTGACCGGTCTGTACTCGCCGAGCCACTCGACGAGCGGCGACTCGGCCGACCCGACGATCGACCTGGCCTGGACGCGCGCGGTGGACGACTGCTCGGGCGTCGAGGGCTACGGCATCACGATCGCCGGTGGCATCGGGCTGCCCTCGGCGGTCATGGACATCGGCGATGTCACCAGCTACACGACGCCCGCGCTGGCTCCCGGCACCTACTACTTCAGCATCCGCACCCTGGACCGCTCGGGCAAGTGGAGCGCGACCTACGCCTGGAGCGGGCCGTACACCGTGCGGGCGCCGGTGCCGGCGAACCTGGTCGCGTACCAGTGGTCGGGCTGGAACGCCCCGCTGGTGCCGCGCGCAACGGCCGACGCGACGTTCGGCAGCGTCCCGGCGCCCACCACGCTGCCGGGCAACGCTGCCGGCACGTACTGGAACCTGGGTTGGGCGAACCTCGGCGAGTCGTCGACCGGTTCGACCTTCCAGGCACACACCTACGACGACGGCAACTGGAACGCCTTCCTGACGTCCGGCGCCCTCGGCTCCTTTACCGGCAACTACGGCGTCAATCTGATTCCGCTGACCTTCCGCGGCGGGCGGCACACCTTCGGGGCCCGCATCGACGCCTACGATGAGATCGCCGAGACCAACGAGTCCGACAACGTCTGGGCCCACCAGTGGATCTGGTCGCCTCTGGCGCTCGCGGCGTCGACGCCCGTCACGCGGTCGGCGCCGCCTTCGCGGACAGGGGGCTGGGACTTCGTCGTCGACGGCTCGACGCTGTACGCCAACAGCGACGGGCTGCGGATGACCGGCGCCTCCTGGTGGAGCGCGACGGTGCTGCGTCCGCTGAGCAGCACTGCGGACCACGACCTGTCCCTGCATGCGCCGAGCGGCGGCGCCGGCGACGGTTTCGCCACGCCCCTGGCCTATTCGGGCGCGGGTCGCGGCTACCTTGACGCCGTGATCGTCAACCACAACACCGTGGGCTGGGGCGCCGTCCACGACGTGGGCGTCACCAACTGGAACGGCGACACGTCGAACTACGAGGTGGTGCACGCGACCAACGCCTTCATCGCCTACGGCGATTCGGTCACGGTGCCGTACGCCCAGGACGAGATGCTGCGGGTCTTCGAGTTCTACGTCGGTGCGGAGAACGTCGGGCCCGTGAGCATCACCGTCGATGTCGACCCGGCGTACGGCCCGTTCCAGGCGCAATGGCTGAACCGGGACTTCCAGACGGGCAGCCTCTACAGCTACTCGGCGGGGGCGCAGACCGATGCGACCGGGCGCGCCCGGCTGGACCTGACCATCAACGAAGCCGGCTACCACGCGCTGGTGGTCTTTCGCCATCCCGACTGGACCTGGGGCAACCCGGCGCGGGACGTGACGATCGAGATCGATCGCACGCCGCCCGACTTCCTGCCGCCGCTGCTGGCCGGCTGGTATGCGCCGATCGTGCCGCGCGCCGCCTTCGACGGCACGGCGGGCTCGGTGCCCGCCCCGACGACGCTGCCCGGCAACACGACCTCGACGTTCATGAACGTGGCCGTGCGCAACAACAGCGTCTCGGATTCGCCCGCGGGGCTGCCCGGCCAGATCCACGTCGACGGCGCCTACTGGGCGTGGGTGGCCTGGGGCGGCTTCCCGGGGGCGACCTCGGCCAGCTTCAACTGGGACGCCCCGTTCACCATCCCCGGCGGACGCCACACGCTGGGCTGGAAACTGGACGCCGACAACGCGATCGAGGAGATGTTCGAGACCAACAATGACTGGACCGAGCAGTGGGTGTGGTCGCCTCTCGGCCTGCCGAACTACTCGCCGGTGGCGCGCGGCCTGCCCTCCGACCAGTTCGGCGGCTGGACCGCGCTGAGCACCGGCGAGCCGTTCTACCCCAACTGCGACGGCTTGCAGCTGCCGGCCACCGGCGCCTATTGGCGTGCCGTGGCGGCGATGCCCAGCGCCGGCGCCGACGTGGACCTGCGGCTGCACCAGCCGAGCGGCGGGGCCAAGGACGGCTTCGCCTCGACGCTGGCCGGGTCGTGGTGGGGCGGCGACGCGTCCGACTACGTGCTCGTGAACACGAACTTCGCGATCAGCCAGCCCTACGACGTGGGAGCGGTGCGGTTCTCCGGTTCCGGGAGCTACGTCACCGAATCGACCGCGACCTCCGGCTGGCTCGCGAACCCGGACGGGATCTACGGCCCGTACAACCTGCCGTCGTACCGGATCCTCAATCTCGTCGAGGTCTACCTGCCCGTCGGCCAGACCGGCATCCACCTGATGAACGTGGCCGGTGACGTGGACTGGGGGCTGTCGCTGCACGGCCAGTCGGCCTTCCAGGGCAAGTCGGACGTCCTGGGCATGGCCGCGGCCGGTGCAGCCGGGGAGAACGAGCTGCTGGTCGTGGATGTCCCGGCGGAAGGCTTCTACTGCATCGCCGTCTGGAAGACCACCTCGGGCGAGCTGGCGAAGGATGGCACCTACAACCTGCTGATCCGGCCGATGTGGGCCAGCGGCGTGGAGGATGACGTGCCGGCGGCGGCGACGCGGCTGGTCGATATCGCGCCCAACCCGTTCAACCCGCAGACGCGGATCACCTACGAGCTGGCGCGGTCCGGCCGGGTCCAGCTCGAGGTGTACGACCTGCAGGGCCACCGGGTGCGGACGCTGGTCGATGTCGAGCAGGCGGCCGGCCGGCACGAGGAGGTCTGGAACGGCCTGGACGACGCCGGCGGACGGGCGGCGAGCGGGCTCTACATGGCCCGCCTGACGGCAGGCGGTGTGACGCAGATGATGAAGATGACTCTTGTGAAGTAGGTCGCGGTCCCCCGCCGCGATCGCAAACGGGACGGCCGCCGGGCAGGGGGACTGCCGGCGGCCGTCCCTCTTTCCCGGATCATCCGTGACCGCGCGACCCGTTTCCGGGGGCCGCCGGCGGCGACGAGCTAGTCCACGGAGTCGATGAGGGCCCGGAAGTAGGCCGGCATCTCCCGCCGCGGGTACCAGGCCAGGGCCACCGGCTGGTCCAGGCAGCGCGACGGTGCCAGGTTCACCAGGCGGCCCGCGGCCAGCCAGGGTCCCGCGAAGTCGGCATCCAGGACCGTGTAGCCCAGACCCGCGGCCACCAGCTCGGCCAGCGCGTCAGGGTGGTGGACCCGGGGCCGGCGGCGGCGCGCGCCGCCGCCCAGGCCGTGCTCCCGCAGGAAGGCGAGGGTGGCGTCGTCGCCCTCGTTGTAGTCGATGATCCGCTCCGCGGCGACCACGTCGCGCAGCCGGCGTTCCCGCCAGGCGGCCGGTCCCACGAGCACCTGGCGGCTGGGCCGCAAGGCCTTGGCGTCAAGCTCCACCACCACGTCGTCCTGCCGCAGCACCGCCAGCTGCGCCTGGCCGGTCTTGAGTGCGGCCAGGCCGGCGTCCTGGTCGTCCAGCGCGAAGGCCAGCGCCACGCCGGGGTGGCCGCCCAGGGCTCCGGTCATGCCGGGGATGACGCGGCTGCGCATCAGGCTGGACGGGCCGGTCACCGTCACGCGCACGCCCGCGGCCGGGTCGGCCTGGCGAACCAACGCCAGCAGCTCGCCCTCCAGGTCGCCGGCGCGTTGGCCGTATCGGAAGAGCGCCTCGCCCTCGGCCGTCGGCAGCATGCCGCGGCGGGAGCGGACGAACAACGAGCAGCCCAGCTCGCGCTCAAGCACGCGGATGCGCTGCGTGACGCCGGTCTGGCTCAGCCCGATCTCTCGCGCGGCGCCGTGCACGGTGCCGTGGCGGACGATGGCCATGAAGGCCTCGAGTCCCGGGTGGAGTAAACTCATGATTTGTCATCAATAACTGAAATCATTCCATGAAGCAAATCGAAAGTACGAGCCTATCTTGGGCTTCCACCCTTCGCACAGGAGCAGAAAATGCCCGCTAACTCGTTTGACGACAACAAGAAGCGCAAGGTCGTGCTCGCCTACAGCGGCGGGCTGGACACCTCCGTCATCCTGGTCTGGCTCATCGAGCAGGGCTGGGATGTGGTGGCCTACATCGCGGACGTGGGGCAGGACGAGGACCTCGAGGCGGCGCGCCTCAAGGCGGAGAAGCTGGGAGCGGCGAAGGTCTACGTCGAGGATCTCAAGGAGGAGCTGGTCACCGACTACATCTTCCCGATGATCAGTGCCAACGCCGTCTACGAGGGGCGCTACCTGCTGGGCACCGCCGTCGCGCGCCCGCTGATCGCCAAGCGGCAGGTCGAGATCGCGCGGCTGGAGGGCGCCGAGTGGGTCTCGCACGGGGCCACGGGCAAGGGCAACGACCAGGTGCGCTTCGAGCTGTCGTACTACGCGCTGGCGCCGGACATCAAGGTCTTCGCGCCGTGGAAGGACGCCGCCTTCCTGGCCGCGTTCGCCGGCCGTACCGACCTGATCAACTACGCGCAGAAGATGGGCATCGAAATCAAGTCGTCGCTGGCCAAGCCCTACAGCGAGGACGACAACCTGCTGCACATCAGCCACGAGGCGGGCATCCTCGAGGACCCGGGCGCGGCCGCGCCGGCCGAGGTGTACTCGCGCACGATCGCGCCCGAGCTGGCGCCCGACACGCCGGCCCAGCTGCGCATCTCGTTCACCGACGGCCTGCCGACGAAGGTCACCGACGTGGCCACGGGTCATGCCATCGCCGGCGCGCTGCCCCTGTTCATGTACCTGAACGAGGTGGGTGCGGCGCACGGCGTCGGCCGCGTCGACATGGTGGAGAACCGCTTCGTCGGCGTGAAGTCGCGCGGCGTGTACGAGACCCCCGGCGGCACCATCCTGCTGGCGGCCCACCGCGACCTGGAGGGCCTGGCCATGGATCGCGAGGTGATGTGCCTGCGCGACATGCTCGCGGCCAAGCTGAGCGAGCTGATCTACAACGGCTTCTGGTTCAGCCCCGAGATGGACTTCCTGATGTCGGCGATCCGCAAGAGCCAGGAGCTGATCGACGGCGAGGTCACCGTCAAGCTGTACAAGGGCGGCGTCTGGCCGCTGGCGCGCACCAGCCCGAGCTCGCTGTACGACCAGGAGCTGTCGAGCATGGACCAGGGCGGCGGCTACGACCAGATGGACGCCGCCGGCTTCATCCGGATCAATGCCATCCGCCTGAAGGCCCACCACCGGATCTGCCGGAAGCGGGCCGCCGCCGCCCGCGGTGCGGCGGATCCAGCCGCCGCGGCCGTCTCGCCCGCGGCCGCGGCGGCCACGACATGAGCACGCTCTGGACCCGTCGCGACGACGGGGATCCCTGGCTGCAGGCCTTCCTGGCGGGCGACGACCACGTGCTGGACCGCGAGCTGCTGCCCTACGACTGCCGGGCGTCGCTGGCGCACGCGCGCATGCTTGCGCGCATCGGCGTGCTGACTGCCGACGAGCTGCGCGACCTCGAGACGGGACTGGCGCAGGTCGAGGCTGCCGCCGAGCGTGGCGCCTTCCCGATCACGCCGGCGGACGAGGATTGCCATACGGCCATCGAGAACCACCTGACGAAGGTTTGCGGCGAGGCCGGCCGGAAGATCCATACCGGCCGCTCGCGCAACGACCAGGTGCTGACCGCGCTGAGGCTGTGGGAGAAGGACCATGTCGACCACCTGCTGGGCACGGTCGTGGCCTACCTCGACGCGCTGTACGCCGTGCGGCAGGCGCAGGGCGCCGTCACGCTGCCGGGCTACACGCACATGCAGGCCGCGATGCCGACCACGGTCGACACCTGGCTGGGCAGCTACGCCGACGCCGCACGCGACGACCACGAGCTGCTGTCGCTGGTGCGGCGGCTGGTGGATCGCTGCCCGCTGGGCACCGCCGCGGGATTCGGCGTGCCGGTGCTCGAGCTGGACCGCGAAGGCACGGCGGCCGAGCTCGGCTTCGCCGAGGTCCTGGCGAACCCGATGTACGCGCAGCTGAGCCGCGGTCGCGTCGAGGCGCTGCTGCTGGCGGCCTGCAGCCAGGTGATGCTCGGGCTCAGCCGCCTGGCCAGCGACCTGCTGCTGTTCTCGACGCGCGAGTTCGGGCTGGTGTCCCTGCCGCCGGAGCTGTGCACCGGCAGCTCGCTGATGCCGCAGAAGCGCAATCCCGACGTGCTGGAGCTGGTGCGCGCGCGCTTCCACGTGGTGGCGGGCGAGGAGGCCAAGGTCCGCGCCATGACCGCGGGCCTGATGTCCGGCTACAACCGCGACGTGCAGCTGACGAAGGGACCGCTCTTCCACGGCGTGAAGGCCACGCTCGACAGCCTGCAGGCGATGACGATGGTTCTCGGCGGCCTGGTCGTCGACGCCGACCGCTGCGCCGCCGCGGTCACCGACGAGATGCGCGCGACCGAGCGCGCGCTCAAGCTGGTGGCCGAGGGCGTGCCGTTCCGGGACGCGTACCGGCGCATCGCGGCCGAGGAGGCGGCGCGGCGCGACCTCACCGCAGGCTGAACCGGTACGGCACCGCCAGCCACGCCTTGACCGGGACCTCCCGCTGCCGCCCCGCCCGGAACCGGCATTGCCGCGCGGCCGCCAGCGCGGCCTTGTCCAGCAGCGCATGCGCCCCGCGGACGACGACCGCTTCCAGCACGCGCCCATCGGCGCCGACCAGTACCTTGACCACCACCGTGCCCTCGAGCTTCGCCAGGCGCGCGATCTCCGGGTAGGCCGGCTTCGCCTGGTACAGCAGCACCGGATTGGTGGAACTGGCCACGAACGGCACGTCGGACGGCGCCGCAAGGCCCGGCGATATGGGGCCGTCGATCGGCAGGAGCGGGGGAAACTCGTAGGGATCCTCCGCCTGCCCGTCGGGGACCGGCTCGATGACGGGCGGCAGCCGCAGCGGGGCGGGCACAGGCGGCGGCTCATCCAGGACCGGCGCCACGTCGATCTCCACCAGCGCGATCTCCGTGCTGCGCAGGACGTACGGCTGCGGCCGGTACTCCGGCGCGATGAAGGCCAGCAGGACCAGCAGCGCGACCGCCGCGACGGTCGCGCCGCGCACGGTGCGCGGATACTCCAGCTTGAAGCGTTCGTTCGCCGACAGTCCGGTCAGGTGATGGTCGGGGCAGGTATCCATGGTCACCTCGGGGCCTCGTGCGGCCTCGCGCGGGGCCCGGGGCCCATGTCGCGCAAGTCCGCCGGAAGCCGGCCCATCGGGGCGCGGGCCGCGGCGCGTGGGGTGACGGCCGGCTGCGATCCGGCTGCCTGAGTGTCGGGAGGAGGGCCGGCGTTGTCAAACCGACGGCCGGCGCGCGGACTTCGCCGCGAGGCTCAGCGCAGTTCGCCGGCGACCGCGAACTCGTCGCGGTTGTGGTGGAGCACGGCGATCACGGAGCCGGGCGCATGGACGGTCAGTGGCGAGGCGGCCGCGCGCAGCTCGCGCAGCAGCGCCGGCGGGTCCGTGCGACCGTACTTGAGGACCACGATGAACCGCCGGCACCGCCGCTCGCCGAGCCAGGGCGCGACGATGCCCTTCAGCACGTGGTGCGGCTCTTCCACCAGGTCGCAGAAGAGCCAGTCGAACCGCTGCCCGTCGCGGGGGCGGAAGGCGAACGCATCCTGCCTGAGGTGCTCCACCAGCGGATGATCCAGCGCGCCGCCCTTGAGCGGGCCGTTGTCGACGGCCGACACGCGCGCGCCGCGGCGGATCGCGCTCCAGGTCCAGCCGCCCGGCGCGGCGCCCAGGTCGCAGACCGTCTCGCCCGCGGCCGGCTGGCGGCCCAGCAGCCCATAGGCCTCCTCGACCTTGAGGTACGAGCGCGAAGGCGCCTGCGGATCGTCGGCCATGCGGCGCTGGCCGCCCAGCCAGGCCTCGCCTGCCACGAGGGCGCGGTCGAAGGCGAGGAAGTGCACGAAGAGGCCCGATTGCGGACCGCGCCCGGGCGGGCGCCGGGGCTCGGCGAGGCGCGCCAGCCGCCCCAGGCGTCGGCGCAGGAGCTGCAGGAAGGCCGACTGCACGGCGGCCGCGCGCCGCGCCAGGCCGGGCTCGGCGCCCGCCGTCGTGAAGAGGCAGGGCCAGGGACCGGTGATCTCGCGGCCGCGGATCCGCTCGCCGAACCGCTCGACCAGTTCCGCGGCCAGGGCGTTGACCGAGGCGCTGCCGACTTCCTCAGCCCCAGCCAGGACGGCGTCGGCAAAGGCCCAGCCGCCCGGCGGCAACTCCGTCCCATCGGGCGCGGTCACCAGCCCTGGCGCGCCGACGGCTGCCGCGGTGATCCCGGCGTCGAGCGCCTCGCGCGCGAGGTGCTCCTCCAGGCCCGGCCGGCAGCACAGCGCGCGCACGGCCGGCTCAGCGCCCGCCGCCGGCCTGCTTCGCGCGGCGGTGTGCCTCCGCGTTCTCCAGCCACGGCTTGCGCCGGAAGTAGCTGTCGGTCATCTCCTTCACCTGGCCGGACAGCAGCACCAGCGCGATCAGGTTCGGGATGATGACGACGCCGAGGGCGATGTCGCCCAGCTCCCAGACGACATTGAGCGAGACCACCGAGCCGAAGAAATGCATCAGCACGTAGGCGATCCGGTAGGGGACGATGGCCGCGGTGCCGAACAGGTAGTTCGCGCAACGGTCGCCGTAGTAGCTCCAGGAGATGGCCGTCGAGATCGCGAACAGCACCACGCCGACCAGCACCACGTAGCGGCCCCACTGTCCGGGCAGGCCGTGGCTGAAGGCGTTCATCGTCAGCGGCGCGCCGTTCTCTGCGGCGGGGCCGTACAGGCTGGCATAGGTGGCGCCGTCGGAGGCCACGGCGCGGCCGTCGGCCGGCCGGATGACGCCGGTGAACGGTCGCGTCTGCGCGGCGTCCACGTAGAACTCGTCGACGGCGACTTCGTGCCAGGCATACCGGGGCAGGCCGGGGGCCACCACGGCCGGGCGACCGTCGCGCACGGCGAACTCCGACGGCGCCGGCACCTCGTGCCGGCGTCCCGACTCGTCCATCGTCACCCATGAACTGTCGCCGCCGCGCACCAGCAGCTCGGTCGGCTGGCGCTCCTGCCAGACGCCCGTCATGATCACGACCATGCCGGTCATCGTGCAGATGACCAGCGTGTCGATGAACGGCTCCAGCAGCGCGACGACGCCCTCGGAGACGGGCTCGTCCGTCTTGGCGGCCGCGTGCGCGATCGGCGCCGAGCCCTGGCCCGCCTCGTTGGAGAACAGGCCGCGCTTGACGCCCCACATCATGGTCACGAGGATCGCGCCGATGCCCGTGCCCGCCACGCCGGCGCTCGGGCTGAGCGCCTCGCGGAAGATGAGCCCCAGCGAGGGCACCAGCTGGCCGATGTTGGCGATGATGATCCAGGTCGCGCCCAGGCCGTAGATGAGGGCCATCGCCGGCGCCAGGATGGAGGTCACCCTGCCGATGCGCGAGATGCCGCCCAGGATCACGGCGCCGACCAGGGCCGAGGCCACGAGCCCCGTCACCCAGGCGGGGACGCCGAACGTGGTGAGCATCGAGTCGGCGACGGTGTTCGCCTGCACGGCGTTGCCGGTGAGGAAGGCGGTGAAGCCGAGCATGCCCGCGAAGAAGACCGCCATCCAGCGCCAGCGCGGACCCAGTCCGCGCTCGATGTAGTACATCGGTCCGCCGGAGACCTTGCCGTGCAGCTTCGAACCGCCGGGATCGACGGTGCGGTACCGCTGCGCCAGCGTCACCTCGGTGTACTTGACCGCCATGCCCAGGATCGCCGTCACCCACATCCAGAACAGGGCGCCGGGGCCGCCCCAGTGGATGGCGATGGCGACGCCGGCGATGTTGCCGATGCCGACGGTGGCCGACAGCGCCGTGGTCAGGGCCTGGAAGTGCGGGACGTCGCCGGGCTCGGCCGGGTCGTCGTACTTGCCGCTCGTGACGGCGAAGCCGTGCCCGAGGCGGCGCACCTGCACGAAGCCCAGGCGCAGCGTCAGGAAGATCCCGGTGCCCAGCAGCAGGATGATGACCACCGGGATCACCTGGTCGCCGACCGGGATGCCGAAGCCCCAGATCAGCGAGTTGAGGCGACCGACGACCGATTCCAACATGTGCACGGGCGGCTCCCTTCGGGGCAGGGCTGCGGAGGGGGCCGGCGGTGCCGGCCGGGACGTCCAGAGGGGGCATCATGCCCGGGGGCGCGGGCGAGGGCAAGAGGGAGCTTGCCGGACCGGCTTGCCCGCCCCCGCCCGCCTGCGTATCGTGGCCGGCACGGCCCCTGCCGCGCGACGGACCGCGCCGCCGGGCCCCACCCTGGCCGGAGCGGAGACCATGACCGACCACCACCAGCCGGCCGGCGCCCCTGCCCAGGGCGCGCCGGCGGACCCGGATCTCGCGAGGGAACTCGAGAACTTCCAGCAGATCGCCAGCAGCGTGCTGCCCCCGCCGGGCGAGATCCCGCGCCTGCCCGGCCTGGACATCCACGGTCGCCTGCTGCCGCTCAACGGCGTGGTCGGCGGCGACCACGTGGTCTACGTGGACTTCAACCGCCGCTTCGACCTGGACCGCCGCCTGGAGAAGGCGCTCGACCCGCGCGTGCGCGAGGGCCTGGCCAAGTGCCGGACGCGGGCGGGGCTCCTGCTGGCCGACGTCGCCGGGCACCAGATCACCGACGCGACCGTCCACATCGGGCTGCACCACGCGTTCCTGACCGGAGTCGCCTACGAGCTGGAGATGCACGGAGAGGTGACGACGGGCCTGTTCGAGAAGCTCAATACGCGCTTCTACCAGACGGCCAACTTCTCGAAGTTCATCTCGGTGATCTACGGCGAGATCGCGCAGGACGGCGAGTTCACGTTCCTCAACGCGGGCAACCCGCCGCCGGTGGTCTTCTCGCGGGAGTACGGCCGCCTGGCCGACATCAACGCCGAGCGCCTGACCAGCTTCTACCCGATCGGCCTGTTCCCGTCGGAGCAGAACCTGGACCACAGCCGCGTCGAGGCGCCGCTGCACAAGAAGCCGTTCACGACCAACCGGCTGACGCTGCTGAGCCCGGGCGACATCCTGCTGCTCTACACCGACGGGCTGCTGGACCATTCGCGCGGCGACGAGGCGTACTTCCCCGAGCGCCTGGAGTCGGCCCTGCGCCGCGCGCAGGACCTGCCGGCCGCCGGCATCTGCGAGGCGCTCGCGGCCGACCTGCGCGCATTCGCGCCGGCGGCCGACGACATCAGCCTGATCGTCGTCAAGCGGACCTGAGCGGCACCGGCCCCGCTCACAGGCGCAGCAGTCCGCGCAGCGCCCGGCGGGTGCGGCCGCCGCCGGCCTCGTCGCCGCGGCGTTTCAGCTCCGCCAGCAGTCCCGGCAGCTCGGCGCGCGTCGCCAGGTAGCCGCGGGCGCGGCAGGCCTCCCCGGCCTGGAAGTCCGCCCAGTGGAACTGCGTCACGTCCGGGCGGATGACCCAGTCGGCCATGGCGCAGACGAAGCGGTTCAGGCGCTGCCGGGCGATGGTGTTGCTGCGCAGCACCATGTCCAGCCCGGTGGCGAAGCGCGTGTCCTCGAAGGCGGGGATGTCGACGGCGATGACGAAGTCGGCCCCGAGGTCGCGGCAGGCCTCGACTGGCACGCGGAAGGGTCCGCCTCCGTCGCAGATAATCATGCCGTCACGCTCGAGCGGCGGGAACACCGCCGGGATGGCGCTGCTGGCATAGATGCCGTCCACGAGCGGACCCTCGCGGAAGACGACGCTGGCCCCCGAGACCAGGTCCAGCGCCACCGCCGCAAAGGGGATCGAAAGGTCCCCGAAGCTCGCGGCTCCGAACAATTGCTCCAGCGGGCCGCGCAGGCGGTGTTCCTCCTGGATCCAGGGGCGCGTCACGGTCTTGACCGCGATCAGCTTGCGCTGCATGAAGTCGTGGACGCCGGCCAGGCGATGCTGCGGCTCGCGGGCCTCCAGCTCGTTGCGGGGGACGAACGGCGCCCAGTAGGAGGCGAACTCCTCGTTGCCGACGTAGCTCTCCAGGCGGGCCCAGACCGTCGCGGGAGCGGGGTCCTGGGCGTAGAGTCCGCCCACGATCGAGCCCATGCTGGTGCCCGCGACCAGCGCCGGGCGGATCCCGGCCTCCTCGAGCGCCTCGAGCACGCCGGCGTGCGCGAGGCCGCGCGCGCCGCCGCTGCCGAGGGCCAGGCCGATTCGCGGTCCTTCCGCCATGTCGCTCCGCCGCGGGATGCCGGTGCGGCGCCCCGACGATACCAGAGGGCGGGCCGTCGCTCCAAAGCCTCTTTGACGTCGCGCCCGGCGACCGCTAGCATGCGGGCATGAGCCAACGATCCCCAGGCGGAAGCGGCGGCGGCGCGCGTCGGCGCGGCGCTGACCGCGCGCGGGCCTCGGCGTTCCGCGTCGAGCGGCTGCTGCGGCAGGCGCTGCTGGACCCGTCCTTGCCGGCGTTCGGCGCCGATACCGAGTTCGCCGACTGGCTGGACCAGGGTGGAGAGGCCGGGCTGCTGGCCGCCCGCAAGGCCACGATCGCGGCCGACCCGCGCGAGCGGGCCCAGGACCTGGCCTACGATGCCTACGAGCTTCCCCCCTCGCGCGCCCTGGCGACCGCGCGACGCGCCCTCAAGCTGGACCCGTCCTGCATCGACGCGCGCGCCGTCCAGGCCTACGTCACCCGGGGCGACAGCCCCGAGCTCATCGCCGACCTGGAGGAGATCCTGGCCGACGCCGAACGCGAGCTGGGCGAGGACTTCTTCGCGCGCGCCGACGGCGATTTCCGCGCCCTGGTGCCGGCGCGCCCGTACCTGCGCACCGCGCTGCAGCTATCGGTGCTCCTGTGGGACGCCGGCTACCGGCTGGACGCGGTCTCGTGGTCCGAGTTCCTGCTGGACCTGGACCCGCGCGACCATTCCGGCCACGCCCCGCTGCTGGTCGGCAGCTACCTGGCCATGGGAGAGGTCCAGCGCGCCTGGGACGTCCTGGAGCGCTACGATCGCGGCAACTCGGCGCTGATGGCCTGGGCCTGGGTGCTTCTGCACCTGCTGGTAGACGACGAGGACCGCGCGCGCGTGGCCCTGGACCGGGCGCTGGCCCTCAATCCCTGGGCTGCCACCGGACTGCTCGCCCTGGGCGAAGAGCCCGAGCTGCAGACCAGCCCCTTCGTGGCGGCCGGCAGCCAGGGCGAGGCCGCGCTTTGCGAGCAGGTCCTGGGCGAGGCCTGGGATCGCGCCCCCTTCGCGCAGGACTGGCTGGAGGAGGTGCTCTCGCACCTGGGCCTGCTCGATGGCGGTCCCGACGACGACGACGGGGGCGGTGCCCCGCCCCCGCTGCGCATCGTCAACTGAACCGACGCGGCCCGTCGCGCCGTCAGGCCGGCAGCCGCCGCCCGTGCCACAGCTTGTACACCGCCGGATAGACCAGCAGCTCCAGCAGGAAGGATGTGGCGAGGCCGCCGATCATCGGCGCGGCGATGTGCTTCATGACGTCGGAGCCTGCCGAGGTCGACCACATGATCGGGACCAGTCCCAGGAAGCTGGCGGTCACGGTCATGAGCTTCGGCCGGGCGCGCTTGACGGCGCCGTGCAGGATGGCTTCGTCCAGCTGCGCGCGCGTGGCAAGGCGGCCCTCGCGGCGTGCCGCGTCGCAGGACAGGTCCAGGAACAGCAGCATGAAGACCGCCGTCTCCGCGTCCAGCCCCAGCAGGGCGATCAGGCCCACCCAGACGGCGATCGAGAGGTTGTAGTCCAACAGGTGCAGGAACCAGACGGCGCCGATGGCCGAGAACGGCACCGACAGCAGGATGATCATCGCCTTGAACGACGAGCGCGTGTTGGCCACCAGCAGCAGGAAGATGAGCACCAGCGTGGCGGGCACCACCACGCGCAGGCGCTGCTCGACGCGCAGCATGTTCTCGTACTGGCCGCTCCACTGCAGCGTGATGCCGGCCGGCAGCGCCACCTGCTCGCGCACGACCCGGCGCGCCTCCTCGACGTAGCCGCCGATGTCGCGCCCCGTCACGTCCACGTAGACGTAGCTGGCCAGGAACCCGTTCTCGTCGCGCAGCATGGCCGGGCCAGAGGCGACCGACAGCTCCGCCACCTGGGCCAGGGGGACCATCGCGCCCGACGGCGTGTCGACCAGCACGCGGCCGAGCGAGTCGAGGTCCTCGCGCAGCTCGCGCGGGTAGCGGATGTTGACCGGGTAGCGGGCGCGGCCGTCCACGACGGCGGTCACGTTCTCGCCGCCGATCGCGCCCATGACCGCCTCCTGCACCATGTCCACGGAGAGGCCCAGGCGAGCCATTTCGCCGCGGCGCGGCTCCACGTCCACGAAGTAGCCGCCGGCGGCGCGCTCGGCGAACACGCTGCGCGTGCCCGCGACCTGCGGCAGCAGCGCTTCGATCTGCCCGCCGATGCGCTCGAGCGCCTCCAGGTCCGGGCCCAGGATCTTGATGCCGACGGGCGTGCGCACGCCGGTGGTCAGCATGTCGATGCGCGCCTTGATCGGCATCGTCCAGGCGTTGGTCACGCCGGGGATGCGCAGTGCCCTGTCCATCTCGTCGACCAGCTCGTCCCAGGAGATGCGGTCCGGCCAGAGCGGGCGCACCAATGGCAGCAGGAAGCCCGGCAGGCGGTCGCTGTACCAGCGCTCCTTGTGGCGCCACTGGTCCTGCGGCTTGAGGATGACAGTGGTCTCCATCATCGACAGCGGCGCGGGGTCCGTGGAGGTGTCGGCGCGCCCGGCCTTGCCGAACACGCGTTCCACCTCGGGAAAGGAGGCGAGCACCTGGTCCTGCGTCCGCAGCAGTTCGACCGCCTGGGCGACCGAGATGCCGGGCAGCGTGGTCGGCATGTAGAGGATCGAGCCCTCGTTGAGCGGCGGCATGAACTCCGAACCCAGCTGCAGGTACACCGGTACCGTGGCCAGCACCAGCGCGAAGGCGACGGCGATCACGGTCCGCGGACGCCGGAGCACGAAGCGGCAGGCCGGGTCGTAGACGCGCGCGATGGCGCGGCTGATCGGGTGCCGCTCCTCGGCGTGGTAGGTGCCCACCAGCGCGGCGGTGGCCAGCCTGGCCAGCGGGCGCGGCCGGAAGACGAACGGATCGCAGCGCGCGAACATCATCCGCAGCGCGGGGTCCAGCGTGACCGCGAGCACCGCAGCCAGGGCCATCACCAGGTTCTTCGAGTAGGCCAGCGGCTTGAACAGGCGTCCTTCCTGGTCCACCAGCGTGAACACGGGGATGAAGGCCACGGCGATGACCAGCAGCGAGAAGAAAACCGACGGCCCGACCTCCTTGAGCGCATCCAGCCGGACATCGTGGAAGCTGCCCTTGCGGCCGCCCGCCTGCCAGAGGTGGATGCGGTTGTAGGCGTTCTCGACCTCGACGATGGCGCCGTCCACCAGCACGCCGATGGAGATGGCGATGCCCGCCAGCGACATGATGTTGATCGTCACCCCGGCCATCGCCAGCGGGATGAACGAGAGCAGGATCGAGACCGGGATCGTGATGATCGGCACGATCGCCGACGGCACGTGCCAGAGGAAGACCAGGATCACCAGCGAGACGATGATCATCTGCAGGACCAGCTCGTGCGTCAGGGTGTCGATCGCGCGCTCGATCAGGTCGCTGCGGTCGTAGGTGGTGACCACCTTGACGCCGGCGGGCAGGCCCGGCTCCAGCTCGTGCAGCCGCTCCTTGACGCGCTCGATCACGTTCAGCGCGTTCTCGCCCTGCCTCATGACGACGATGCCGCCGACGGCATCGCCGCGACCGTCCAGGTCGCTGACGCCGCGGCGCATCTCCGGCCCCAGTCCGACGCGCGCCACGTCGCGCAGCAGCACGGGCACGCCACCCTGGCCGGTGCCGACCACGATCTGCTCGAAATCGGCGATCGTCTTCGCGTAACCGCGGGCGCGGACCATGTACTCGGTCCCGCTCCACTCGAGGAGCCGTCCGCCGACCTCGTTGTTGCCGGCCTTCACCGCCGCGGTCACGTCCATGAGCGTCACGTCGAAGGCGGCCAGGCGGACCGGGTCGACGGTGACCTGGAACTGCCGCTGGAAGCCGCCCACGGTGGCGACCTCGGCGACGCCCTCGACCGCCTGCAGCGCGTAGCGCAGCGTCCAGTCCTGGTAGGAACGCAGCTCGTCGATATCGTGCCGGCCCTCGGGGTCGACCAGCGCGTACTGGAAGACCCAGCCGACGCCGGTGGCGTCCGGTCCCAGCCGGGGCGTCACGCCGTCCGGCAGCCGCGCCGCTATCGCGCCGAGGTACTCCAGCACCCGCGAGCGCGCCCAGTAGAGGTCCGTCCCGTCCTCGAACACCACGTAGACGAAGGAGAAGCCGAAGTCCGAGAACCCGCGGATGGCCTTGACCCCGGGCGCGCCCAGCAGGCCGCTGACGATGGGGTAGGTGACCTGGTCCTCGACGATGTCGGGCGAGCGGTCCCAGGTGGTGTAGACGATGACCTGCGTGTCGGAGAGGTCGGGCAGCGCGTCCAGCCGCACCGTGCGCAGCATCTGGCCGGCGTAGACGCAGGCCAGGACCGTCACCGCCAGCACGAGCAGGCGGTTGCGTGCGCACCATTCGATGACGCGCGGGATCATCGGGGCGTCCCGTCGACGTGGCCACCGGCGTGGCCGCCCTCGGCGGGAGTCCCGGGCGCCGGCAGCAGCGCGGCGCGGATGCGCGACTCGCTGTCGAGCAGGAACGCGGCCTTGACCACCACCTGGTCGCCGGGCTCGATCCCATCGACGATGCGGGCCAGGCCTTCGGACCGGTCCCCGACGGCGACCTCGCGCGGCACGAAGCGTCCGCCGCCCTCCGCCACGAAGACCACCTGGCGGCGCCCGGTGTCCAGGATCGCGTCGTCGGGAATGGCCAGGCCCTCGCCGAGGTCGACCTCCAACAATACGTCGGCGTACATGCCGGGCCGCAGGTTGCCGAACCCGTTGTCCAGGACGATCCGCGCGCGCAGCGTCCGCGTCGCCTCGTCCAGGACCGGGTAGACGTAGTCGATGGTCCCGGACAGCGAGAGTCCCGGCTCGTGCGCAGGACGCACCGTGACCGTCGCCCCCGGCGCGACGTGCTGCGCCTCGTACTCGTAGAAGCGCGCGTCCACCCAGACGGCGGACAGGTCGGCCAGCTGCAGCAGCTCCAGGCCGGGCTCCACCTCCATGCCGGGGTGGGCCTCGAGGCGCGTGACCGCGCCGCCGGCCGGGGCGCGCAGGGGCACCGCGCGAGACACCTCGCCGGTGCTCTCCAGCGTCGCGATGAAGTCGTCGCCCACGCCCAGCAGGCGCAGGCGGCGACGACCGGCCTCGGCCAGCGCCGCGGCGCCGGCGCGCGTCTCGGCGTCGGCCGCGCCGTTCGCCAGCGCGAGCGCCCGCAGCAGTTCCTCCTGCGTGGCGACCAGCTCCGGCGAGTAGATGGCCAGCAGCGGCGCCCCCGCGGACACGCGCTCGCCGACGGCATGGACCGCCTGCGTCTCGATCCAGCCGCGCATCCGGGTCTGCACGCTGTGCAGCCTGGCTTCGTCCACGCCGACGGTGCCCACGGCCCGGATGACCCGGCGCAGGGGCTGCATCGATGCCGCCTGCGTGCGCACGCCCGCCAGGCGCGCCGCGCGGTCGTCCAGGTCCAGCGCCGCCAGTCCGGGCAGGCCACCCGCAGCCGAACCCTGCGCGGCGGCGAATCCCGCCGCCTCGACCAGGTCCATGCCGCAGATGGGGCAACTCGACTGGTGGTCGGAGGTGTAGGTCGGGTGCATGGGGCAGAGCCAGCGCGTGGCGGCGGCGCCGTCGTTCGCGGGAGCTTCGCCGTTCCCGGCATGCGCGGCGTGGCTCTCGGCCCCACCCTGGCCGTTGGTCCTCGCTTGTCCGTTGGTCCCGTCGCCGCCGCGTCCGCAGCCGGCCAAGGGGCCCAGCAGCACGACGAGCAGCAGTGCGGCGGGAGCCGCCACCGTGGTGCGAAGGTGTCGCCCGGTCATTGATCCGTCCTTCCGTCGCCGGCCACGGGATCGAGGCCGGACAAGGCCAGCAGTCGCGCGCCGGCGGCCCAAGCCTCGGCTTCCTCGCGCGCCAGCTCGGCCCGGGCCTCGGCCAGGTCGTTGAGGGCGGCGACGAGTTCCGTCGCCTCGGCGTCCGCGGCCAGGAAGCGGGCGCGGGCGCTCTCGGCCGCCAGTCCCAGTAGCGGCAGCACGCGGTCGCGCAGCCGGGCGGCGGCACTCGTGGCCGCCCGCTGCCGGGCCGCCAGTTCGCGCACCTGTGCGCCGGCCTCGAGGCGGGCGGCGGCCGCGTTGGCCGCACCGGCGGCCTCGCGCGCGGCGGCGGCGCCGGCCAGGGCGTCCTGCTTGCGCCCCTTCCACAGGGGCAGTTCCAGCCCGATGCGGGCGGAGACCATCGGCGCCAGCGCCTCG
>JAYRFB010000118.1:0-60689 GCA_041908585.1 Candidatus Krumholzibacteriia bacterium | reverse complement strand
GGGCGGGTGGTGGGGTGGGGGGGTTTGTGGGGGGGGGGGGGGGGGGGGGGGGGGGGGGGGGGCTTTCATGTGGGTCTTGGGGGGGGTGGGGACCCCGGCGGCGGCCGGGCCCCCCCTCCCCCCGCGCCCGCCCCCGCCGCAATAGAGGCGAATCTCAGACCGCCACCACCGGAACCTGCAACCCCAGCCCCCGCACCATCCCCTCGATCTCCTGCGCATACACCGGGTTCATCACCAGCACCAGCGCGATGTCGAGGCTGGGCAGTGCGTCCGGCGCCACCACCTGGCGCCCCACGCCCGGCAGATAGAGCCCGTGCTTGGCAGGGTTGATGTCGACCGGCACGCCGATGACTCCGTCGGCGCCCATCAGGTTGAGGAAGGTCACGCCCTTGCTGCCGGAGCCCCAGACCGCGACGCGGCCGCCGGCGGCGGCGATGCGCGCAAATTCGGCGCGCCAGTGCGCGAGCAGGCGGTCCACCTCGCCGCCCAGGCCCGCGGCCATGGCCAGCAACTCGTCGCCGGGCGGCACCTCGGCCAGTTGCGCCGGCGCAACCGCCGCCGGCGCGCCGTCGTCCACCGCCTCCAGGCAGAGGAACTGGCCGGCGAACGTCTCCCAGGCCCGGGTCGGGCGCAGGCCGCCGCGCGCAAAGCAGGCGGCCAGGCTGCGGGCGTTGAAGTACGAGACGTGCTCGTAGATGAAGTCCCAGACGCCGCCGTCGCGCAGGCTGTAGAGCGAGTTGGGCACCTCGCAGAAGAAGACCGGGTGGCTGCCGGCCGGCACGGCCTCGCGCATCATGCGCACGAAGCCCGCCGGGGCGTCCATGTGCTCGAGCGCGTGGCGCGAGCAGACCAGGTCGGGCGCGCGGCCCAGGGGGCTGACGCCGAAGTACTCGCGGCGGATGGCGATGTTCGCGCCGGGGTCGCCGCCGCGGTAGCTGGGGTCGAAGCCGGTGCCGACGCTGCCGGTCCCCGCGCAGACCAGCTTCAGGAAGTCGCCCTGGCCGCAGGCGATCTCCACCACGTGCTTGCCGTCCAGGCCGTGGCGGCCGCGCAGGTCCAGCGCCAGTTCCTCGGCGTAGGCCTGGAAGCGCGGCGAGTGGTGCAGCGAGTTCTCGTAGCCCTCGGCGTAGCGCACCAGCTCGGGGTCGAAGGCCAGGTTGTAGACGTGGCCGCAGTCGGCGCAGATGCCCAGGTCCAGGTCGCCGCGCGGGGCCGCCTGGGCCGCGGCGCGGTCGGGCCACAGCACGTTGCAGAAGACGGGCACGCCGCGCAGCTCGAGGAAGCGCTCGACGCGGGCGCCGCCGCAGGCCAGGCAGGAAGTGGCGCCGCTCCCCGTCGCGCCGCTCCCCTTCGCGCCGTTCCCCTTCGCGCCGTTCACTTGGCGCCGCCCGCGTGCAGCCCGTCGTCGACCGCCATCACCTGCGGCGACAGCCCGAGCTTCGCCAGGTCGGCGGCGATCTCATCGCGGTAGATCGGGTTCATCACGATCACCACGTCAGGCTTCAGCTCGACCAGGTCCTGCGGCCCGACGATGCGGTGACCCGTGGCCGGCATGAAGTAGCCCTGGCGGTGCGGGTTGATGTCGACGGCGGCGGCGATCTCGTCCTGCAACCCGAGCGTGGTCAGGAAGGAGACGCCCTTGCTGCCCGAGCCCCAGATGACCGCCTTCTTCCCCGCGGCCGCCAGCGCCGCGAACTGCTGGCGCCAGAACCGCACCTGCTTCTCCAGAAGCCCGGGGAACTTCGCCACCCACGCGGCCAGTTCCGGCAGGTCGCCGTCGCCGGACAGGCGGCCGGCGCCCTTGTCCTGCGTGTCGGCGGCGATGGTCAGGTACTGCCCGCCGTACTCGAAGCCGATCGCGGTCGGGAAGAAGCCCGCCGCGCTGAACAGGTGCTCCAGCGAGTGCGGGCTGAAGTACGAGCAGTGCTCGTAGTAGACGTCCTCGAAGGCGCAGTCCCTCAGGATGCGTTGGGCCTCGGGGATCATGAAGAAGATCTCGGCCGGGCGGTCGCCCTGCGCGGCGCGCACGTTGCGCATGAACTCCAGCGTGGTCGGGATGTGCTCGAGCGTCATCTTGCAGCAGACGAAGTCGGCCGCCGTGTCGGTGCACTTCTCGGTGTAGAAGTCGGCCACGAAGCGCACGCTGTCGCCCGCCGCCGGCGCGAAGCGGTCGGCGCGGTAGCCCGGGTCGTAGCCCACGCCGCGGTTGCGGCCGTTCTCGCACAGCAGCAGCAGGAACTCGCCCTTGCCGCAGCCGATCTCCAGGATGTCGCGACCGGCCAGCTTGAACCTGTCGATGACGCGGTCGGCCAGGTCGCGGTGGAAGCGCTGGAACGTCGGTGAGAAGCCCTGCGTCTCCTCGTAGCGGCCCGAGTACTCGGTCAGCTTCGCGTCGAACGCCGTGTTGGAGACGAACCCGCAGGACGGGCAGAAGCCCAGGGCGATGTTGCCGGTCGGGTAGGCCAGCGCCTCTTCCCGTGTCGACAGCAGGATGCAGCTGTTGGTCGGCACCCGCTGGGCGGTGTGGAAGACCTGCATCGCGCCCTTGAGGCAGTTCGGGCAGGTCGGGGCGGCGGCAGCGCTCATCGGTCGGCTTCCGTTCGTTCAGGGTTCCTACGGAAAGGCGCGCTCAGGCGATGCGCGGGGTCGGCACCGGGATGATGAACTTCCCGCCGGCATCGCGGTACGCCTGCTCCTGGGCCAGGATCTCGCTCTCGAGGTTCCAGGGCAGCAGCAGCACGTAGTCGGGCCGGCGCGCGGCGATCTGTTCGGCCGCCACGATGGGGATCTTCTGGCCGGGCATGAGCCGGCCCTGCTTGTGCACGTTGCGGTCGGCCACGAAGTCGACCAGCTCCCGGCCGATGCCCACGTAGTTGATCAGCGTGCTGCCCTTGGCCGCGGCGCCGTAGGCGGCGATGGTCTTGCCCTCGGCCTTCAGGCCGCGCAGCAGCGCCAGCAGCTTGACCTTGAGGTCGGCCACGCGGGCGGAGAACTCGCGGTAGTAGTCGATGCGGTCCAGGCCCAGGGCCTGCTCCTCGGCCAGCAGGCCGCGCACCGCCTCGTTCGGGTCGTCGTGCTTCTCGATGTACAGGCGCAGCGAGCCGCCGTGGATGGGCAGCCTGCGGATGTCGTTGAGGAACAGCCCGTGCCGGCGCAGCAGCTTGTCGACGGCCGTCACCGAGAAGTAGCACAGGTGCTCGTGGTAGATGGTGTCGAACTCGCAGTGGTCGATCAGGTCCCGCACATAGGGGAACTCGATGACGGCCATGCCGTCATCCTTCAGCAGCGCGGCGATGCCGGCCACGAACCCGTTCGTGTCGGCCACGTGCGCCAGCACGTTGTTGCCGTGGATGACGTCGGCGCGGAAGCCCTCGGCCACCAGGCCCCGGGCCACCTCCAGCCCGAAGAACTCGGCGCGGCTGCGCACGCCGATCTTCTCGGCCGCCTCGCACAGCGCCTTGACCGGGTCGATGCCCAGCACCGGCACGCCGTTCTCGACGTAGTTCTTCAGCAGGTAGCCGTCGTTGGAGGCCAGCTCGACCACCAGGCTGCCCGCGCCCAGCTTGCGGCGCTCGATCAGCTCCAGCACGTTCTTGCGCGAGTGCTCCAGCAGGTAGCGGCTGAACGACGAGAAGTACGGGTAGTCGTCGTCGAACAGCATCGCCGGGTCGACGGTCTCGAGGATCTGCAGCAGCGAGCAGTCGGCGCAGAAGACGACCTCGAGCGGGAAGCGCGGCTCCTCCCGGTCGGCGTGCGCCAGGGAGGGCATGCGGTCGGCCAGCGGGGTCCTGCCCAGGTCCAGCACGGGCTTCAGGTCGGCGCCGCCGCAGGAGCGGCAGCTGTGCTTGGTGGCGGCCATCAGTGGTTCCCCCCGGGCTTTCCGGTCCAGCGCAGGCTCGGGTCCAGGCGGCCCGACTGCAGCAACTGCTTGACGTGGTCGATCCGCTTGAACTTCGGACCCTCGAAGTCCTCCAGCCTTAGCCCCACGCGCTTGTACGCTTCGTAGAGCTGTTCGACGCCGCGGCGCACGGTCCACTGCGGCTTGAACTCGTGGATGGTCAGGGCCAGGAGGTTGCAATCCACCCGGTAGTTGCGCTTGTCCGGGCTGGCATCGTCGGCGAACCCGATCTCGCAGTTCGGCACCACGCCGTGCACGATCTCGGCCACCTCGCGGATGCGGTAGTTCTCGGTCGTCGTGCCGACATTGAAGGCGCGATTATGGACCAGCGAGCGATCGGCCTCCAGCAGCGCGATGTAGGCGCGGGCAATGTCCTCCACGTGCACCAGCGGCCGCCACGGCGAGCCGTCGCTCTTGAGGTGCACCTCGCCGGTGGTGAAGGCCCAGGCCGTCAGGTTGTTGACCACCAGGTCGAAGCGGATGCGCGGCGACAGGCCATAGGCGGTCGAGGCGCGCAGGAACACCGGGCTGAAGTCGGCGTCGGCCAGGGGCGCCACGTCGCGCTCGACCTCGACCTTCGAGACGCCGTACGGCGTCACCGGGTTGAAGGCCGCGTTCTCGTCCAGGAAGTCCTGGCCGCCGCCGCCGTAGTTGCTGCACGAGCTGGCGAACAGGAACCGCGGCACGCGCGCCTGCTTGGCCAGCTTCGCCAAGCGCAGCGAGCCGAGGTGGTTGATGTCGTCGGTCAGCGACGGGTCGTAGTCGCCGAGCGGGTCGTTCGACAGGCCGGCCAGGTGGATCACCGCGTCGAAGCCCTTCAGCACGTCGCCATCGACGTCGCGCACGTCGCCGATGATCTCCGGCACCTTCGTCAGCTCGCCGTCGAACGTGCAGGCGCCGAACAGGTCGGTGTCCAGGCCGGTGACCTGGTGACCGCGCTCCAGCAGCATCGGCGTCAGCACGCTGCCGATGTAGCCCTTGTGGCCCGTGAGGAAGACCTTCATGTGGGTATACCCTGCCTCGTCTGCGGTTGGTGTCGCCGTTCTTGCCGTCGTTCTTACCGTAGTTCTTGCCGTAGTTCTTGCCGTCGCTCGTGCCGTCGTCCGTCCGCGCGGTTCGTGCCCGCGCTCAGTCCCAGCACTTCCAGGGCGGGTTGCCGCCGTCCCACAGCTTCTGCAGGATGTGCTTCTCGCGCAGCGTGTCCATGCACTGCCAGAACGATTCGTGCTTGTAGGCCATCAGCTGGTCGTCGCGAGCCAGGCCCTCCATCGGCGCCTGCTCGAACATCACCGGGTCGCCGTCGATGTAGTCGAAGACGCCCGGCTCGAGCACGAAGAAGGCGCCGTTGATCCAGCCCTCGGCCGTCTGCGGCTTCTCGGTGAAGCGCTTGACGGCATTGCCCTCGAACTCGAGGTGGCCGTAGCGGGCGGGCGGGCGCACCGAGGTCAGGGTGGCCAGCCGGCCGTGCGCCTTGTGGAAGTCGTGGAGCCGGTCCAGGGGAACGTCGGACAGGCCGTCGCCCCAGGTCAGCATGAAGGTGCGGTCGCCCAGCCAGGGCTTCAGCCGCTTGATGCGGCCGCCGGTGCCCGTCGTCATCCCGGTCTCGACCAGGTGCACCGTCCAGTTGGGGCGATTGTCGGTGTAGGTCAGCACGTCGCCCGAGTTGGTGCGGACGGTCATGTCGCCCTCGAGCGTGCCGAAGTCGCGCATCCAGCGCTTGATGTACTCGCCCTTGTAGCCGAGCGCGATCACGAACTCGTCGTGCCCGTAGTGGGCGTAGTGCTTCATGATGTGCCAGAGGATCGGGTGCCCGCCGATCTCCACCATCGGCTTCGGGCGGATCTCGGTTTCCTCGGCCAGACGGGTGCCCATGCCCCCGGCCAGGATGGCGACGATCGGTTTCTTGGCCATGGTCCTCCCGGTGCCCCCACCGTCAGGTCAGGAAATCGACGCGACCCGGCGCGGGATCGCCCCAATCCGAAAAGCCTGTGTGATTCCGGAGATTAACCGGAACATGATAACATATGTCGGCAGGGTCGCAACAGAGGTAAAATGCATTTTGTGCGTTAATTTGAGCTTATGAAGCTCAGCCATGCTCGCGAGCGGCCACCCTGGCTCGCTTTCGACAGGCCTAACTTGTTGCAAATGATCGTCTTTATCAAATCCGGCAGATCGTGAACCGGTACTTGCCGTTCTTCTCCTGCGGGATGCGCTCACCCGGCAGCAGGTCGATCGCCATGCCCTGCCCGAGGATCCCCCGCAGCGTCGACTCCAGCTCGGCCGCCACCTCCGGCCCCCAGCCGGGGCCGGGCACCAGGTGGACCTGCAGGCGCAGAGGCTCCTCCTGCACGATCTGCATCTGCCGGATGCCCGGCAGCTTCGTCAGGGTGTTCTCGATGATCGAGATGCCCTGCACGCGGAACCCGCCCTCGGCGCGCAGGAAGTCCGCCGTTCGCCCGGTGACCTGCTCCATCAGCGGCAGCCCCCGCCCGCAGGGGCAGCGGCGGTCCGACGGCACGCCGCGGTCCCCCAGCTCGTAGCGGATGAGCGGCTGGCCGTAGTTGATCAGCTCGGTGACGACAAGGCGGCCGTCCTCCCCCGGGGAACACGGCGAGCCGTCGTCGCGCAGGAACTCGGTGATGACGTGGTCGGCGTTGAGGTGCAGGCCGCGGTGCTGCTCGCACTCGCAGGCGATCAGGCTGACCTCCTCGCAGCCGTACCGGTTGGTCACCGGCACGCCCTCGCAGGCCTGCTCGATGACGCGTCGCTCGTGGTCCAGCAGCATCATGCTGGTGGCGACGATGCCCTTCGGCCGCAGCGTGCGACCGCTCGCGAGCAGGTACTCGGCCAGGATGAAGAGCGAATGCGCATGGCCGAAGAGCAGGCCGGGGCGCAGGCGGTCCCACTGGGCCAGGAAGCGCTCGAGCGCCGGCTCGTCGATGCGCATCGTGTCCAGGTAGATGATGCGCTCCTTGAGCGTGGCCCGCAGGCGGGCCTTCCAGGTGGCAGGCACCGGCGGGTTGCCCCAGGCCGCGGCCATGGGCTGGCCCAGGCGCCAGCCGGACCATTCGTCGGAGCGCAGGGCGGCGGCGGCGCGTCTCTGGATGGCCGGCTCGTCGCAATGTACCAGCAGCGACACGCCGGTGGAGCCGCCCGTCTTCGCGGGCCGCAGCTCCGCCTTGCGGTACCGCGCCGAGACCATGTCGTCGGCGCTCGCGCGGATATCGTCCTTGGACACGAGCGGCAGGCGGCGCAGGTCCTCCAGCGAGCGGATCGCCCGCGGGTCGACGCCGGCTTCCGCCCAGGACGCCCGGTAATATGGACACGTCGTCGCGGCGTGGTCGACGAGCCGCCGCAAGGCGTCTTCCTGCCGGGCGCGCACCACCGCCGGCGCATCCCACTGGGTGCGCCGCAGCCGCCGCAGCTCGCGAAGCCGGCCGCTGCGCTCATAGAGGTCCCAGGCGGGCTCGAAGAAGACCCCTACCAGCGCGTCGGGCAGCCTCACGACGACACCCCCGGCCGTAGCCGGTCCCGGTCCAGGGCCAGCGAGACGAGCCGCTTCCACAGCCGCAGCGCGGCCGGGTCGCGCCGAAGCGCCTCGCGATAGTCGCGCCAGGCATCGGCCCGCCGGCCTTCGCGAGCGTGCCAGTAGCCGCGCGTCACGTGCACGTGCGCGTAGGCGCGGTCCATCTCCCGGCGTGTCACGGCCCCGGGATGGTCGCGCAGGAACCGCTCCAGCAGGCGCATGAAGTTGTCCAGGCGCTCGCCGGTCTTGCGCGACATCTGTCCCTCCCAGACGCGGTAGTTGGCCAGCCGCTCGGGCACGAACGCGAACCGGTGGTCGACCGAGATCCGCAGCCACAGGTCGTAGTCGATGGACATCGTCAACGACTCGTCGAAGCCGCCGGCCGCGCGCAGCACGGAGGCACGGGCCACGGCGGTCGGGAACGGCACGAAGTTGTCGATCAGCAACTCGGCGGTGACGCGGCCCTCGTGATGCGGAATGTCGTAGTAGGGCAGGGGTCGTCCCTGGCCGTCCACGCACTCGATGTCGCTGTAGACGACGCCGACTCCCGGGTCGGCGAAGCGCGGCAGCTGGCGGCTCAGCTTGTCGGCGCGCCAGGTATCGTCGGCGTCGCAGAAGGCGATGAACTCGCCGCGCGCCTCGCGCAGCCCGCGGTTCTTGGCCACGGTCTGGCCGGCGTTGGCCTGGCGAACGACACGCACGCGCGGATCGGCGGCGTATCGCTCGAGCACGCGCTGCGTATCGTCGGTGGAACCGTCGTCCACGACGATCGACTCGACGTGCGGGTAGTCCTGGCCCAGCACCGAGTCCAGCGTCTCGGCGATGTAGCCGCCCATGTTGTAGGCGGCCGTCACGACCGAGACGAGTCCGGGGACGGCAGGGCTCTCAATGTCGGGCTGCATATTCCTCGTACACCTCGGCGTAGCGGGCGGCCATCGCCTCATGGGAGTGTTCACGGCGCACCTCCGCGCGCGCCGCCTCGCCCAGCCGCGCTGCCAGGCCGGGATCGTCGCGCAATTTCCCGAGGGCCGCCGCCAGGGCGGCTGCGTCACCGCGCGGGACCAGCAGGCCCGTGACGCCATCGCGCACGAGCGTCGGCACGTCGCCGACCGGCGTGGCAACCAGGGGCGCCCCCGCGGCCGCGGCCTCGAGCAGGATCATTGGCATGCCCTCGTCCAGCGACGGCAGCGCGAAGGCGTCGGCCGCGCGCAGCAGCGCCGCCATGTCCTCGCGGAACCCGGGCAGCCGCACGCGCCCACGCAACCCGGGCTGCTCCGCCAGCGCAGCCAGTTCGTCACGCAGCTCGCCGTCCCCGGCCACCACGCAGTGCACCGGGCGCGGACCGTCGGCCAGCGCCGCCAAGGCCCGCAGGAGCGTCGCCTGGTCCTTCTGTGCGGTCAGGCGGCCGGCCGTCAGGACCAGGAACGCGCCGGCGGGCACCCCCAGCGAGTCGCGCAGGGCGATCCTCTCGGCCGGCGTCGGCGACGGCCCGTCAAGCGGGATGCCGTTGGCCACGACCCGCACGCGCTCCGGCCTGACGCCGGCGCGCACGAGCACGTCGCGGATCTCGCCGGAGACCGCGACGACCGCCGGGAAGCGGCGATACAGTCGCTGCTCGAGCGCGACCATGGCGCGCATCTTCAGCGGGGCGGCCCTGTCCATGAACCACAGGTGGCACGTCGCGGTCATCGGCACGCGCCACCACCCGCGCAGGAAGCTGCCGTAGACGGTGGCCTTGTAGCCGTGGCTGTGCACCAGACCGATCCCCAGCGCGCGGAGCCGCCGCGCAGCCCCCGGCGCGTCCAGCGGCAGCCGCAGGTTGCGCAGGAGCACCTTCTCCGCGCGCAGGCCGAGGCGAACGGCCTCATCGTGCAGGGCGCTCGGCTCGTCGGGGCGTTGCACGATGCAGCCGACCACAGGCTCGTGCCGGCCCGCGGCCCGCATCGCCAGCGATAGGTTCAGCACCACGCGCTCGGCCCCGTACAGGCCCCCGCTCTCCAGCAGGTGCAGGACGCGCACGTTACCTCGCCTGCCCTTCGCGCCGCTGGTAGATGCGGTACTTGAGGCCGTAGCCACGGCCGCCGGCGCCCACGGTCTCGGCCACCAGGTCGAACCCGCCGGCCAGGAAGGTCGCCAGCGGGAAGTCGGGCGGGTTCTCGAAGTTCTCCTCGACCATCACGAAGCGCATGGCCTCCATGTCGACCAGGCCGGCGTACTTGTCCAGGGGCGTCGAGTAGTAGGAGTAGTATTCCCAGCCCGTGTCACAGCGCCCGCCCAGCAGATCCTGGAGCCGCAGCTCGTTCTGCTCCTCCCAGTTCTTCAGGTGGCGCGAGGTGAAGTCCTGGCCGGCGGCGCGATCGGCGCGCAGGCCCCGCTCGACTCCCTCGGCAACGACCTGCAGGCAGTGCGTGTTGCGCGGCAGGACGAGGCCGTCGTAGCCGAAAACGAAGAACGGCGCCTCGTGCGGCACGTTCGTACGGATCCAGGACCTGAGCCCGTCCTGCTCGCTCCCGCGCAGGAGGCCGACCTCGCGCCACGACTGACCGGCCGCCACCAGCACGCAGGCTGCGGCGACCGCGATGGCCGGCCGGGTCCAGCCCGGGCGCCGCGCCGCCATCGCCACCAGGAAGCCGGCGGCGGCGATGAAGAACAGGGGCATCGCCGGCAGCATCCAGTAGCCGCGCAGCTGCCGGATGGCGCCGAACAGTACCAGCCAGCCGATCGCCTGGAAGACAAGGCTGGCGGCGACGGGGCCGGCACCGCGGAAGGAGCGCGGCCCGCGGTGCAGGACCGCGCCCACCGTCAGCGGCAGCACGAGCCAGCCGGTCCCTCGCAGCATGGTCACGAACTGCTCGCCCCAGCGGATCCAGGGCGACGCGTCGTCCTTCGCGTTGGTCATCCGCAGCTTGACGTACTTGAGCGGGTCGAACAGCGGGATCCCGGCCGACACCAGGAAGGCCGCCACCGAGACCAGCGCGCAGGCCCAGCCCAGGCGAAGCGCGGTTCGCGGCCCGTGCACCCGCACCAGGTCCGCCAGCATGAACACGACCGCGAATGCCATGTGCAGCTTGAGGCCGGCCCCCGCGCCGAACGCGAGCCCGGCCCCCAGAAGCCAGCCTCCCCGCCGGCCGAAGTCCGAGCGGTAGTACATCAGCAGGCCGGCGACCATGAACAGCGGCAGCATCGAGTCGGGCCGGGCCACGACGTCGGCCCAGACCGTGTTGTACGACAGCAGGAACAGCGCCGGCGGCAGCACCGCGGCCCAGCCGCGCCAGGCCTCTCCCAGGGCCCGGCGCGCCAGCCGCCAGGTCAGGAACGCCGCGGCCAGGTCCACGACGATCGCCACGGCGCGGTAGGCGTGCGCGTAGCTGTCCGGTGCCGTGTACCAGTCGCGGTAGGCGTCCGCCACGATGTTGAGGCCCAGGCCGCCGGGGGCGGCGTGCGAGAGCACGCGCCAGGCGAAATTCAGCACGGAGACCAGGCCCGCCAGCCAGCATTCCAGGTACATCCGCTGCGGCGGTGCATGGCCGAACCAGACCAGGAAACCGCCCTCGAACGTCGTGCGGTCGTCGATGGAGACGAACGGGGCCCCGACCTTGAGCACGGCCAGCTTCGCCGCCAGCGAGAGCAGCAGCACCAGCAGCAGGGCCAGCGTCGGCCAGGTGGCGCGTCGTTCACTCATGGCTGCCTCCCGGCGCCGCATCGCCGCGGGCAAGGTGCGACGGACGGCACTCGTTGAGGAAATAGAGGGGCCGGTTCTTGGTCTCGTTGAACATGCGCCCCAGGTACTCGCCCAAGAGCCCGATGCCGATCAGCTGGCCGCCGCCCAGGAACAGGAGGACGACCATCAGCGACGGGTAGCCCTTGACCGACTCGCCGTACGCCAGCGTCTTGTAGAAGATCCAGCCCGCGTAGACGAATGCGATCACCGCGATGCCGACGCCGCAGTAGGTGGCCAGGCGCAGGGGCACGGTGGAGAACGAGGTGATGCCCTCGACGGCGAAATTCCAGAGCTTCCAGTAGTTCCACTTGGTATCGCCGGCGAAGCGCGGGTCGCGCCGGTACATGACCGCCTTCTGGGGGAAGCCGACCCAGGCGAACAGGCCCTTCATGAAGCGGTGCTGCTCGCGCAACTGCAGGAGGGCGTCCACAGCGCGGCGGCTCATCAGGCGGAAGTCGCCCGTGTCGGCCGGGATGCGCACGCGGCTCAGCTTGCCGATCACGCGGTAGAACCAGCGGGCCGTCGCCTTCTTCAGGGCGGTCTCGCCCGCGCGCGACTCGCGCCGCGCGTACACCATGTCGTAGCCGGCGCGCCACTCGGCCACCAACTGCGGGATGACCTCGGGCGGGTCCTGCAGGTCGGCATCGATCACCACGACCGCATCGCCGCGACAGGCGTCCAGTCCCGCGGTCATCGCGACCTCCTTGCCGAAGTTGCGGCTCAGGTCGACGATCGCCACCTCGGGATGGGCTTCCTGCAGGTCGTGCATGACCTTGAGCGTGCCGTCACCGCTGCCGTCGTTGACGTAGACGACTTCCCAGGAGAGTCCCAGTCCCGCCATCACCGCGGCGAGCCGCCGGTGGAACTCCGGCAACACCTCCTGCTCGTTGTAGCAGGGCACGACCACCGACAGCCGTTCACGGCCCCGGCCGGACTGGTTCGCGTCGCGCTCAGGCATCGTTCACCTCGCGGAAGGTCCAGAGTCGGTTGCCCAGGTACGTCAGCACCACGACGGTGCCCGTCGCCAGGACCTGCGACAGCAGGTAGTGCAGGCCCAGGCCGCGATGGCAGGCTGCCATCACGCCGGCGTTGACACCCATGCCCGCCAGGGCGATCGCGAAGAAGCGGGGCATCGTTCCGGCATGGCTGCGACGGCTGCGGAAGGTCAGGTGGTAGTTGGCGACGTAGTTGATGACCGCGCCCACCGCGAAGCCGCAGGTCGTGGCGACCACCGGGTCCAGCCCGGCGCCGCGGACCAGGGCCACCAGCGCCAGGTAGTGCCCGCCCGTGCCGACCACGCCGACGCCGAGGTAGGCCAGGAACTGGCGCGGCGAGACCAGGCGACGCCACCCGGCTTCGCCACCCACCTTAGCACGCGTCGGGATGGGGTTGTCCACGCCTATCGCCTCCCCTGCCGGGCCGCGGCGCGGAACCCGGAGAACCGGCTCCCCGTGTCGGCGCCCCACTCCCAGTTGCCGAGCAGCCCGACCTGCGTGATGCGCAGGGGACGGCAACCGGGATAGACGTCGGCCAACGAGCGGTGCAGGACGGGCTCGCCGTCCAGGCTCACCGTGTAGCGCAGCCCGTCGCTGACCAGGCGCAACCGAAGCGGCCGACCCCAGGTCACGCGATCGCCGACGTTCGTCCAGATGGCGTCGTAGAGGTCCTCGAAGCCGCCGATCGTGAAGAACGACGACAGCGAGGCTCCGCCGTAACCGTCGTCAAGCCAGGTGTTGACCAGCAGGTGGTGGTCCTCGTCCTGCCACAGGCAGAAGCCCGCCGTGCCGTGCTGGCGCTGCCCGCGCGCGGTGCCGGGCGGCGTCAAGGTCACCTCCAGGTCGGCAAACCCCGGGTCGGGCCAGTCGATCGCGTAGATCGTGCGGTCGGGCAACGGTCGCGACGGGTCGGCATGCCAGCGCGCGCCTCCGGCACCGTCGGACTCGAGGACTCCCGACCCGCGCAGGCGGCGCCAGGCGACGCCGCCGCCGGGCAGGGCGCGACCGTCCAGGTCGCCGGGCGGTCCCTCCAGCGGATCGGCCGCCACCTCAGCGCCCGACTCCGGATTCCAGGGCTCGCCGGCCAGCAGCTCGTCCGGCAGGTCAAGCTCGCGGGCCATCGCTTCGACCCCGAGCAGCCCGGCCGGCGCGCGCCCCGCGAGCGCCATGGCGGCCAGCGCCGTGCCCGGGCCATCGCCCGGCGAACGGAATCGGCGCCCGAACAACAGGCCGCCGGGAGCCAGCACCGCCAGCTCGCGTCCATCATCGAGGACCTGCACGCGACCCGGGCAGTCAGACCAGGAACACGCCGCCACCTCGCCGTCGCCGCCCGGGGGCCAGGTCGCCAGCGCGGCGCCGTCCGCGGCCAGCCGCAGCTCCCAACCCGCGCTGCCGTCGGCCGCGGCGCCGCCACGCACGACGACGGCGCCGGCCCCCAGGCGCCCGGGATCGCAGCTGATCACCGTCAGGCCCACCGGACGGCCTGCATCCAGCAGCGCCAGGTCTCCCGCCTGGTGCCAGGTCCCGCCGACAGCGGCCGCGCGGCCGGCCAGCACGGCGCCGGCCAGTCCCTGGTCCGCCGCGAGCGGCAGCAGTCGCTCCAGGTCGCGCGCCTCCAGGCGCGCCACGCGCGCCCCGTGAACGCGCGTATCGGCGCGGAATCCGATCTGCCCGAGCACCGCCTGGTGCACGCCGGCATGCACGCGCGGGGCGTCCGGGCGCGCCACGACGGCCAGGGGCCGCAGGCAGGGATGGGCGCCGAGGCCGTGGGCACCCGGCAGCGAGGCCGCGCCGAGCAGCACGTCGTACTCGCGGACGATGGCCACGTACGTGATCGGCACGTTCTGGACCCCGAGAACGACCGGTGCCCACTGTCCGTCGGCTCCTGCCCACAGCTCGCCGTTGCGAGGACCATCGGCGTGCATCACGAAGCCGGCGCCCGCACGCGTCGGGTCACCGACGGCGGCCGGGTAGAACCCGACCGCGAGGTTCTCGTCCAGCAGGTTGACCCGGGCCGATCCGGTCGCGATCTGCCGCCACCACCGCACCTGCCGCAGCGTGCGGCGCACGCGCCCGCTGACGAGCCAGCGGCGCAGCCGCCGGGCGACCGGTACGGCGCCGCTGCCTCGCGCCCAGCGCGCAACGCGCGAGCGCAGGGTGTCGGCCATGACTTCCGACTGCGAGGTGTTGTGCCCATTGAGCAGCTGCACGGAGAAGGCCAGCCCGCGCTCGTTGGCGAACGGCCCGTAGGACAGGCAGGTGCGCCCCCAGCCCGCGTGCAGCGGGGGCATGATGCGCAGGGCCCCGCCGTCGACCGACAGCAGGCGCTCGACGTCGACGCCGCCACGCGCCGGGTCGCCGTCGCGGGCAGGCCCAAGGGCGCTCCCGGCGCGCCGGTCGCCGCGAAAGTCGTCGCGCAGCAGCAGGGTCATCGCGCACCGCCGGCGCCGGAACGCCGCCCGAAGCGATGCCGCCAGGCCCAGGCCAGCTCCATCCGGTAGAGCGGCGCGTTCCACTTCGTGACCTTGGCCAGGCGCCACAGGCAGGCCAGCTTCTCGCCGGCCGGCAGGTCGCAGCGCCACCACGAGCCCAGCAGGTCCTTCAGCTGGTTCCAGGCCGAGAGCACGAGCCGGCCCTGGTTGGCCGGGTTGAACCAGGCGGCGCGCTCGTGATAGCTGGCGAAGACCTTGTCGGACTTGCGACCGTGGATGCGCCGGTAGAAACGCGCACCCGCCGCCTGTCGCAGGCGGCCCCGCAGCGCCAGCTCCCCGAGCAGCGTGCGGTCGCTGTCGGTGTAGTCGCGGATCAGGCCCGTCTGCAGCAGGGCCGAGCGCCGGGTCAGGCCGAACACTTCGGCGCAGTTGTGCCCGATCTGGATCACCTGGAAGAAGCGGTCGCGCGCGGGGCCGAGGCCCGCCGTCCCGCGGTCGAACTCGGCAATGACATGGCCTTGCTCGTCCACATCGACCAGGAGCGGGTGGCACAGCACCGACTGGGGGTCGGCTTCAAGCGCCGCGGCGCAGACGGCCATCGCCTCGGGATCCATGTAGTCGTCATGGGCCGCCCACTTGAAGTAGCGTCCCCGCGACGCGTGGAAGACGAAGTTGTAGTTCGGCCCGGCGCCGAGGTTGCGCTCCTGGCGGATGTAGCGCACGCGCCGGTCACGCGCCGCGAACTCGCGGCAGATAGCCTCGGTACCGTCGGTCGAGGCGTTGTCCGAGATGACGATCTCCAGGTCGGCGACCGTCTGCGCGCACAGCGACTCGAGCGCCTGGCGCAGGAAATTCTCCCCGTTGTACACCGGCAGGCCGATGCTCACCAGCGGCGCCGCCGCCTGCGCCTCCGTTCCCGTCGCCAACGGATCCCCCCCCGTCACGCGTCCTGTTCCTGCCTGCCCCGCAGGAGGGCCCCGCCAAGCAGGCACTTGAGGTAGCCGGCCAGCGCTCCCGCGCTCGGCGCCAGCCGAAGCGAAGCAAGATAGTTGCCCCGGGCCAGCGCCGCATCACCGCGCTTCTGCCAGATGTAACCGAGGCTGGCGTGGTTGTCGGCCAGCCGTCGCCGCATGACGCGCAGCGTGGCGGGATCGCTGACGTGGGGCAGGTGCCGCCGGACGACCTCGATCCGCGCGAGCGGGTGGCGGGCCTCGAACTGGTGCATGACGCTGGCCGGGTGCCTCCGGTATCCATGCCCGGCGATATCCACGTAGCCGCAGTCATGCTCGCGGGCGATGCGCAGCCACAGGTCGATGTCCTCGCCCGAGGCGAGCGACTCGTCGAAGCCGCCGACGCGCTCGATCACGTCGCGGCGCACGGCGACGCCTGAAGTGCCGATGAAATTGGCCCGCAGCAGGGCCAGGTAGCAGGCCTCGCGCGGAAGGCGCACGCCGTCGGGAGCCAGGCGCCGCAGGGCCGCGAAGGTCGCGTAGCCGGCCAGGAAGTCCGGGTCGGCGACTGTACCGTCGCTGTTCAGTACCCGGAAGTTCGTGAAGGTCAGGGCCAGGCTCGGGTCGCGCTCCATGGCCGCGACCTGGGTCGCGACCTTGCCGGGGTACATGATGTCGTCGGCATCGAAGAAGAAGAGATAGCGCCCGCGCGCCTGCGCCAGGCCGAGGTTGCGAGGACGGGACGGGCCGCCGCTGGGCGGAGTGCTGGTCAACCGCACCCGCGGGTCGCCGACTGCGGCGATCCGTGCTGCCGAGTCGTCGGTCGAACCGTCGTCGACCACGACGACCTCGAGCGCCGGACCCGATTGCGAGAGGACGCCGGCCAGCGTTTCCGCAACGAAGGCGGCCGCGTTGTAGCACGGCATGACCACGCTGACGAGAGGTTGATCCGACGCGTTCATTGGCCTTCCCTGCCCGCGAGCCGCCACCCCGGGGCTGCAGCCGCTTCCCCCCTGCGGTGGACACCAGTACCGCCATCGGCTAGGCTGGGCAGCCGGCGGGGCCATGTTACCCGAACCCGCCGGCCCGGCAAACCGGTGAACCGGCCCGCCGGCCGTCTCCGGACCCCGCGGCACCCGAGGAAGGGCCCCAGCCGATGACACCCCCCCCGTCGCCTGCCTACGCCGACCCTTCACTGCCCTGGGGGCAGCAACTCCGCGCGCGCCTGGATCGTGCCAGCATCCCGGGGCTGGACGGCATCCGCGCGCTGGCCGTGCTCCTGGTCATCATCAACCACTTCGGGATCGAGGCCGTCAACGGCGCCTTCGGCGTCCTGATCTTCTTCGTGCTCAGCGGTTTCCTGATCACCTGGCTGATGCTCAAGGAACTAGATCGGACGGGAACCGTTTCGCTGAAGAACTTCTACAAGCGCCGGATGTTGCGGATCTTCCCCGCCTTCTACGCCTTCTGGATCGCGGCGGTGGCCATCTACCTCCTGCGGGGCCACTTCATCCACTGGGGCCAGGCGATCTCCGCCCTGTTCTACACCAGCAACTACTACATGGCGCTGGTCCCGACGGGGACGGAGGTCTTCGCCCACACGTGGTCGCTGAGCATCGAGGAGCAGTTCTATGTGCTGTGGCCGTTCCTGTTCCTCAGGGGCCGCGGCAACCTGCGTCGCCTGGCCTGGTGGCTGGCCGCCGCCATCGTCGCCGTGTGGATCCACCGCTCGCTGTGCCACCTGGTGTACGGCGTGCGCGTCGAGTACATCTACCGGGCCTTTGACACCCGCCTGGACCACCTGGCCGTCGGCTGCCTGCTCGCTGTCCTCCTGCGCCAGGGCCGCCTTGACGGCTTCGCGCGCGCCGTGACGCTCCGCGCCTGGTTCCCGCTGGTCACGCTCGCGCTCCTGTTCGGCGTCCAGCCGCTCCACGCCTCGTTCACCTTCACCTACGTGGTCGGCTACGCGATCGAACCCCTGCTGGTGGCGATCTTCCTGCTGCAGCTGGTCTGGTACTCCGACACCGGCGGCTGGCGGATCTTCGAGCACCCGGTGACACGCTACCTTGGCCGGATCTCGTACCCGCTCTACCTCTGGCAGCAACTTACGCTGTTCACGTCGAAGCGGCTGACCGAGGGGCTGCCGGTGGCGGTCCAGCTGGCCTTCGCGCTGGCGGTGACCGTCGCATTCGCCTCGGCGTCATACTTCATCGTCGAGAAGCCGTTCCTGCGCCTGAAGAGCCGCTTCTAGCGACGGGGCGCGGCGGCCAGCAGCTTTTCGTACCAGCCTGTCAGGGCGGCCATCGCGCCGTCCCAGGCGAACTCGGCCGACACGCGCTCGCGGGCCCGCCCGCCGAGCCGGCGCCGCATTTCGGCATCGCCGAGCAGGGCCGCCAGCGCCGCCGACAGACCCGCCCGATCGCCCGCGGGCACGAGCAGGCCCGTGTCCACGCCGACCAGTTCCGGGTTCCCGCCCACGTCCGTGGCCACCACCGGCAGCCCAGCAGCCATCGCCTCGAGGACCGCGTTGGACAGGCCTTCCCGGTCCGAGCAGAGCACGGCCAGGTCCATCTCGGCCAGCCGCGCCGGGACATCGGCCACCGCGCCCTCGAAGACGACCTCGCCGGCGATGCCGAGCGCCTGCGCGCGGTGGCCGAGCGGCTCGCGCAGCGGCCCGTCGCCGAGCACGTGCAATCGCGCCTGCGAGCGCAGCGCCGGCGGCAGCGCCGCCCACGCCTCGAGCAGCAGGTCGTGGCGCTTGACCGGGGTGAGGCTGGCAACGACGGCCACGCGCGTGCCGCCGGGCCTGGTCGCCGGTCGCGGCGGTGGCAACGGCGGCAGCTCGACGCCGTTGCGGAGCACCGTGAACCTTCCCTCCGGCGTGCGCTCGCGGCGGGCCGCATGGCGACGCACCATCTCGGCATTGGCGACGATCCCTGCGAAGCGCCGGTTCGCCAGCGGCAGGACCAGCGGGAACAGCCGGTGGTACCAGGGCTGGTTGGCGGCGCCCAGGCCCATGTCGCGGCGGCTCGAGACCAGGACCGGGCGCCGCGTGAAGGGGCCGGCGGCGAGCCAGGCCACGAAAACGGCCTCGTCGAAGAAGACGTGGACGAGGTCCGCGTCCAGCTCGCGCCACAGCCGTCGCAGCCGGGCCAGGACGGCAGGGAATCCGGGCTTGAGGAAGCCTGCGTGGCCGAGCACGTGCACGGGACAGGGCAGCGCTGCCGTGCGCATCCACGGCGACTCCCACAGGCAGACCAGGTGCGGCTCCCAGCGCGAGCGGTCAAGCCGGCGAATCGTCTCCAGCAGTTGCTTCTGGGTGCCCTGCGTGTCGCAGGCCATGGTGTCGATGAGGAAGGCGACGGTGCGCAACAGCGGCATCCCCGGGGCTTGCGGCCGGCCCCCCGCCGGCGCGGCGCCAGCATAGCAGTGCAGCCGGCGCCGCGCCAACGTGCATCCTTGCCGAATCCCGGGCGCGCAGGCATCATGTCGCCGCCAGCCGGCGCGATCCCCGCGGCCGGGCCCGTCATCGGCGAAAGGGCGCCAACGCGTGTGTGGAATCGTCGGCTACCTCAACCTGGGCGCTGACCGGCCCGCCGACGCGGGGCTGGTCCGGGCGATGTGCGACACCATCGTGCACCGCGGCCCCGACGACCAGGGTGTCTTCACCGACGGACCGGTCGGGCTCGGGATGCGGCGCCTGGCGATCATCGACGTCGCCAGCGGAAGGCAGCCGATCGCCAACGAGGACGGCTCGATCCACATCGTTTTCAACGGCGAGATCTTCAACCACTCGGGCCTGCGCGACCGCCTGCTCGCGGCCGGCCATGTCTTCCGGACCGGCTCGGACACCGAGACCATCCTCCATGCCTACGAGCAGTTCGGCGATGATTGCGTGCACGAGCTGCGCGGCATGTTCGCCTTCGCGATCTGGGACGCCCCGCGCCGCCGCCTCCTGCTGGCCCGCGACCGGCTGGGCGTCAAGCCGCTGTTCGTCGCCCTGGACCGGGAGAGGCTCGCCTTCGCCTCCGAGATGAAGGCCCTGCTGAGCCTGCCCGGGATCGACAGCGGGATGGACTGGAACGCCTTTGACGCCTTCTTCGCCTACAACTACATCCCGGCACCGCTGACCATCCATCGGGGCATCCGCAAGCTGGAGCCGGGCCACCGGCTGGTCTGCGAGCACGGGCAGGTGCGAGACGAGCAGTACTGGGACGTGCGCTTCGACGACAAGCTCAAGGGCGATGCGACCGAGCTGGCCGGCGAGTTCCTGGACCTGATGGGTGAGGCCACGGCCATCCGCCTGATGAGCGAGGTGCCGCTCGGCTCGTTCCTCAGCGGCGGGATCGACTCGGGCGTGGTCGTCGCGCTGATGAGCCGGGCGGCAACGACGCCGGTGAACACGTTCACGATCGGCTTCGGCGGCGAGACCGGAGACTTCCTCGACGAGCGCCCGTTCGCCCGCATGATCGCCGAGCGCTACGGAACCGCGCACCGCGAGCTCGAGGTGATTCCCCACATCGAGACCGCCCTGGACGCCGCCGTGGCCGCCTTCGATGAGCCCTTCGCCGATGACGGCCTCATCCCGACCTACCACATCTGCGCCGAGGCCAGGAAGCACGTAACCGTGGTCCTGACCGGACTGGGCGGCGACGAGGACTTCGGCGGCTACGAGCGGTACCTTGGCTTCCAGCTCCATCGCCGCTACCGCGCCCTGCCCGCGGCGCTTCGCCGCGGCCTGGTCGGGCCGCTCGTGCGTTCCCTGCGGGAGCCGCGGGGCGGCGGCAATCGCGTCAACCACCTCAAGCGGTTCGTCGCCGCCGGCGACCTGCCGCCGGCGCAGGTGTACCAGAGCTACATCCGCGCGCTGACGCCGGAACAGCGCCGGCGGTTGTACCGTCCGGAGGTGGCCGATCGCATCGATTTCGATTTCGTGGAGCGGCTGGGTCGCCGCCATTTCGAGAGTCTCGAGGGTGGCGACTGGCTCGACGGCGCCCTGTACCAGGACCTCAAGATGTACCTGCCGGACGACATCCTGGCGCTGTCCGACCGCGTGGGCATGCACCACTCGCTGGAGCTGCGGGTGCCGTTCGTCGACCACAAGGTCGTGGAGTTCTGCGCGCGCCTGCCGCAGGACGTGAAGATCAGGGGAACGGACAAGAAGCACCTGCTGAAGGTCGCGGCCCGGCGCCTGCTGCCCGAACCGGTGATCTCACACCGCAAGCAGGGCTTCTGCGCGCCGCTGTCGGCCTGGCTGCATAGCGACCTGCGGCCGGTCGTGGACCGCCTGCTGGACCCGGCGCGCCTGGCTGGCGAGGGCTACTTCCGGCCGGAAGAAGTCGGCGCGCTGGTGACGGACCACCAAGCGCGCCGGAATCTCAACGACAAGGCCATCTTCTCGCTGCTGATGTTCAGCAAGTGGCTGGCCGCGCGGACGGGCCAGGGCTGAGCCCCGGCCGTCAGAACGTCGGCTTGCCCGGCTGCCCGGGCCCCGATTCCGTCGTGCCGGACACGGTCACCGGGAAGCCCGGCGACGCCTGCCCATTGGAATTGACGACGAACAGGTACGCCTGCTGGCCACCGGTGAAGCTGCCCTGGTTGACCGTCACCGAGACCTGGCTCGCCGACCAGCTGGTCGGCAGCTGAACCTCGCGATGCGTGCACGCCCCGTACGTCGAGGCGTTGCCCAGCTCGACGCGCGCCCACGAAGTATCGATGTAGGCGTCATCGATGTAGAAGTGGTTGTCGTCGGTGCTGGCATCGCCCCAGCTGTTGTAGAAGCCGAGGATGAACGGACGCTTGAACGCGCTGTAGTTCTCGCGCGTCAGGAGATTCGTCTTCTCCAGGACCAGCTGGCCGTCGCGCCACATGCGGATCACGCCGTTGTTCTGCCCGACATCGCTGTCCTTGTACTCGAACTGGAACAGGTGCCAGGTGTCCTTCGACCAGTTCTGCTTGTAGTTGCCCTCGAACCAGCCGACGTTGCCGGCGGCGACATTCTCGACCGTCCAGATGCAGCTGCCGCCCCAGCCTTCGGTGGCAATCACGAAGTCCTCGTCCGCGGGGCCGGTCTCCCACATGCGGAAGATCTTGATGTTGGCCAGATTCGCACCCAGGTTCCCGTACGTGCCGCTACCCCAGGTCCAGTCGTTGTCCAGCTTGAACCAGTACTGGCAGAACCACGGCCCGGGGTTGTTGCTGCCGCCGGTGAACCAGCCGCCCGATTCGTAGCCCCGGAAATTGACGGTCCCGCAGCCGGCCGAATTCGCGTGTCGCGACTCGGCGCCGCTGGCGCTCATGTGGGTCGTGCTCGACCAGCGAGGGTCGAAGGACCCGCCCTCGACGTCGTCGTAGATCAGCGGCGCCGCCGTCGGCTTGGTGCCGAAGTTGCTGCCGGAGATGACCAGTGAGGCCCCGTGCTGCAACGTCCCGGACACGCCGGAGACGGTCTGCGCCGTGGCCGGGGCGATGCAGATTGCCAGCGCCGCCACCAAGACGGCGACGCGCGCCGCCAGATTGCTTCCGTTCGCTCGCAGGACGCCGTTGTCCATGGTCGTTTCCTGTCCGCTCGCCGCGTGCCTGGCATTCCGGGCCCGCGATCTTGCTACCTGCCCGCGTCGGCGCTGCCGCCACGGTCCGCCATCAAGGTCCGCGCCAGCGTGACGCCGGGGCGGCCGGCATCGGCCGGTTCCCTCGCGGCCGACCGGCAATATACTGGTGCCCGACCGTTATCGACAAACACAGTCCTCGCTTGAGCCGGGGCTCGGCGGGCGTCGCTCAGGCGTCCAACCTGTTGCCCCGCTGGAACAACCGGGTCTTGACGAGCTGGCCGAAGCCGGGCCGGTGACGGTCGATCTCCGCGCACAGCGCCCGGGTCCGGGCTGTCCAGGGCTCGCGCGAGCGCAGCATCTCCGGCAGCCGGCGCACGCCGTCCCAGACTCCCTGGACCCACCACACGAAGTAGCCGTCCCGCAACGCATAGACGGCCATGGCTGCAAGGCCCCGGCCCAGGTAGCGGGACGCCGGACCGACCGGGAGGTTCCGCGCGGCCAGCCACAGCTGGTTGCGCGTGTCGTAATAGTAGAAGCGCCAGGGCTGGCGCGCCCCCTGTTCGTGCTTGTGAAGCACGGATACGGTCCCGTCGTAGAGCACATCGTAGCCCGCGTTCATCAGCCGGTAGGCCAGGTCCGGGCCTTCGTGGCTGATGAAGTAGGTCTCGAAGTAGCCGCCCACCCGGACAACGGCCTCGCGCCGGAAGGCGACCGCCCCCTCGGTCAGCTCGTATGTGGCAAAGCGGGCAACCGCATCCGCGGCCGGCCGGTGGTGCACCCAGTTGCACAGGCCCCGCGTGTACCAGTCGCGCACCTGGAAGTTGAGGGCACCGAGCGCCGGGTCCCCGGCGAACTGCGCCGCCACCCAGGCGCAACCGGCGGCATCCAGGCCCATGATGTCGTCGTCGATCGTGACGACGACGGATCCCGCCGCCCGGCGGATGCCGAGGTTGCGCGCGGCCACGCCCCGGTTCTCGGTTGTCCGAAGGTGCACGAAGGCCGGGTACTCCCGGCGGAGCATCTCCTCGGTCCCGTCGGTCGTGCAGTTGTCCACGACGATGATCTCGCTCACCACCGGCAGGAGGGCGCCCAGCTCGTCCAGCAGCTCCCGCAGGCAGTCGCGCCGGTTGTAGGTCAGGATCACGATGGACAGGTCCAGTCGGGCGGTTCCCCGGTCAACCATGTGCCGCCTCCGGTCCGGACCTGGCGGCCGCCTCGACCAGCACCGCCAGCCTGCGCCTGGACGTCACGACCAGCCCCGACACGCACAGCGCGATGCCGGAGCCGAACCACCAGTAGATCTCGTACAGGTCCATGCCGAACAACCCCAGGATCAGGCGCGCGAAGATGAAGGCTCCCGTGGCGTGGGCCACGGCGACCAGGAACTGCAGGTCGCGGTCCTGTCGCGACAGGAGCCGGCGCAGTGACGGCGGCACGCCGTGGCGCGCGAGCAGGACCAGCTTCCTTCGCTGCGACTCGAAGTCGCGGGCGGCGCGATGCAGCACGAGCATCAGCGCGCCCACCATGGTCAGGAACACGACCAGGCCCTGGATGCCCAGGTTGGTGGCCACCTCGAGGTAGAGGTTGTGCGTATCCTGCTCCCTCCCGAACCGCTCCATCCGCTTCGCCGGGAATGAGGCGACCCCGATCCCGAGGGGGTTTTCCAGGAAGATCGTCCAGGCATCGCTGATGATCTCCAGCCGAGTCCCCTTGGAGTTCCCTTCCTTCTCCTTGCCGCCGATACTCTTGAAGCGCTCGATGTACTGGTCGGGCAGGAGCGACACGATCAGGACGCCGACGACGGCCAACCGCAGGAGGAACCGCCCCTTGCGCGGCGAGGTGTAGAACATCCAGACGACCAGGCCGACAAGGCCGAGGTAAGCTGTTCGCGAGCCGGAGTAGATCACACAGATCGAGGACGTCGTCGCCAGGGCCAGGAGGCAGAGCCGGAGATACCAGCGGGGCGTATGCGGCCACAGGTAGTAGACGTACGGCAGGACCCCGAGCGCGACCCCGCCCAGGCTGTTCGGGTGCGCATAAAGCGGCACCGCCCCGTGCAGCCGCATGACTCCCTGGTTCTCCCAGTACAGCCCGCCGTCCAGCAACCCCTGCACCGACTCGAGCGTGATGTAGAAGATCGAGAACAGGAATGCCGCCAGGAACCACTTCATGTACTTGGGAGACTCGACGTACACCACGGTCAGGAACGCCAGCATCGCGAACTTGAAGGCGCGGTCGTTGAATATCTTCCTGGCCAGCACCGGGTCAGCCGCCATCGGCAGCTGCACGATCATGCAGGCGAACAGCAGCAGGATCGCAGTGAGCAGCACGCGCCCGCGCCCGATTTCCGGGCGCCGGGCGCTGATCTGGATGCAGGCGATGACGATCGAGGCGCCGCCGAGCAGGAACTCCAGGCGGATGGCGCGCAGCAGGTCCATCCGCTCGCCGGCCTGGACGTAGCGCACGACGACGAAGGCAAGGAACAGGAGGAAGACCGGCAGCGACGACTGCACGTAACCGGGCAGGCGTCGCGGCGCCCGCGCCGCCTCCAGGCCTGCCGCCCCGACGCCGCCGGCCACGGCCGAAGATGCCCCGAGCCGTGTCATGCGCGGATGAACTCCCCGCTCCCGTTCCGGTTGATCTCCTTCGCGGGGATCCCCACGACGGTCGCGTTCTCTGCCGTGCCGCGCGTGACGACCGCGTTGGCGCCAACGACGGTCCCGTCGGCCAGGTGGATCGGCCCGATCACCTTCGCCCCCGGCGCGATGTAGACGCGGTCGCCGACCGTGGGCACGCCCCACTTCCCGTCCACGCAGGCCAGGCCCAGCGTGACGCCCTGCGAGAGGTTGCAGCGAGCGCCCATCACGACGTCGGTGTGCAGGATGATCCCCCCGAAGTGCCCGATGTAGAGCCCCGGCCCGATGCGGCAGTCGGGCGAGATCGAGACGCCCGTGGCCACCTCGACCGACTTCCACCACAGGTGGTAGCCCAGCATCACCAGCTGCCTGATGCCGGGTGGCGGCCTATGGTCCGCCAGCCAGCGCCCCGCACGATAGCAGGCGCACGCCCACAGGCCCTGGTGGCGGAAGTAGAGCCACGGCAACGGACTGTGGTCGCCGTACTCGCGCAGCCTGGCAATGTCGGCCCGCAGGTGGTCGAACACCGTCCAACCTTCCTTCACCCGATCCGGTCCGCCCGCTCATGGCGGCGGAGCCACCATTCGAGAGCCAGGAGCGTCCAGAACCGCTGGGGCAGGCGCCAGTTCTCCGCCGGCGGCCCGGCCCACATCGCATCAACCACGCCGCGAACCACGGCCGGCGCCACCCAGTCCTCGCAGCGGCAGCCCGGCGCCAGCAGATCCCGGGCCACCTCGCGCAGCGGTCCCTGCAGCCAGAGCCCGATGGGCGAGCCGAAGCCCTGCTTCGGGCGGTCCAGGATGGCCTCGGGCAGGGTGCCCCGCATCGCCTCGCGCAGCAGGTGCTTCGTCCGCCCCCCCCGCACCTTCAGCGTCGGGGGGATCCGCATGCCGAACTCGACGAGCCGATAATCGAGGAACGGCGCCCGGCATTCAAGGCCTGCGAACATGGACGCCATGTCGACCTTCTTGAGGAGGTCGTCAGGCAGGTAGTAGTTGAAGTCGTGCCCGAAGGCGACCGAAAGCGGGTCCGTGTCGGCCAGTTCGAGCCAGCGCGGTCCTTCCCAGAAGCGCTCGACGCCGGCCACCGACTCGCCCACCCAGTCCGGGAGTTCATCGTCGTGGATAACGCTGCGCACATGCAGCCAGTTGCGCAGAGGCCACGCACCGCGAGCGTCCCGGTCGTAGCCGGACTTCAACCCATACCGGGCCAGCCGCCGCCGGATGCGACCGCCCAGCCGCGTCGAGCGCTGCGCCGCCTGCCACAGGTACGCATCGTAGCCCGCCATCAGCTCATCGCCGCCGTCCCCAGTCAGCACCACCTTCAGGTGCCGGCTCGCCGCATGCGCGACCATGTACGTGGGCAGGACCGAGCTGTCGGCGAACGGCTCGTCGAGATGGTCCATCAGGCGGGGAAAGAGCTCCTCCACATGCGGGTCCGCCCACATCTCGTGGTGCCTTGTCCCGAACCGCTCGGCAACCTGCTTCGCCCATTGGCGCTCGTCCAGGCCGCCGCCCATGCCCATGGTGTACGTGGCCGGCATCCTGCCGCCCGCCGCCGCAGCGCACGCCACGACCGCCGCCGAGTCCAGTCCGCCGGAAAGGAAGATCCCGACCGGCACATCGGCCTCCAGCTGGGAGGCGACGGCCGCCTGCAGTCGCTCGCGCAGGCCAGCGACGGCCTCGGCTTCCGTCATCGACCAGTCCACCGTCAGGCGCGGTTCCCAGTAGCGCCGTATCGTCAGCCCCTGCGCGTCGTGGCGCAGCCAGTGGGCCGGCGGCAGCTTGCGGGCGCCCTCGAGAATGGTCAGCGGCGCCGGCACGTACATGCAGTTCAGGTAGAGGGCCAGCGCACGCCGGTCGATCCGGGGCGCCGGTCCCAGCAGGGGCAGCAGCGCCTTCAGCTCCGAGGCAATCGTCACCTCGCCGTCGCCCTCGACGTAGAGCAACGGCTTCTCCCCCAGCCGGTCGCGGGCGGCGAACAGCACGCCCTGGCGCTCGTCGTGCACGACGAAGGCGAACATGCCGACCAGGCGGCCGACCATCGCCTCGCCGTACTCCTCCCACAGGTGGGCAAGCACCTCGGTGTCGCTGCGGGAGCGGAAGACATGCCCGCGCGAGCGCAGGTCCGCGCGCAACTCGTGGTGGTTGTAGATCTCGCCGTTGAGGATGACCGCGACCGTGTGGTCCTCGTTGAAGAGGGGCTGGTCGCCTAGCTCGAGGTCGAGGATCGAAAGGCGGGTGTGCCCAAGCCAGGCCGCGCCATGCGTGCGCGTGCCCGTCGCGTCCGGGCCCCGGTGGCCCAGCAGCGCCAGCAGTTCCGGAAGCTCCTCGGCCCGGTGTGCGGGAGCGGAGGCCGGGTGCGTTTGCCGGCGCGCATGCCTGCACAAGATGCCGCACATGAATCAGCGATCCGTTCGTCTGGGGTCCGTGTCGGCTCGAGACGGGTCATCCCGGTCGCGGTCCGAAGGCGAATCGTCGCGTTGAGTTCCAGCGAAATCTAGCATCGACCCCGCGGGACAACCAGTGCCCGGATCGAGAAACCGATTGGGGCCGCACCAAAGGCGTACTATTCTGGCGCGAACGCCGGCGATTTCTCCCGGATTCGTCGCGAAACCATGGAGACTGAAGTGAAATCGAGCCCGGCCCGACACCAGGCGGCGTCTCCCGGCGATGACGCGGCTGCTCCCGGCGGGGCCAGGGGCCCGCGCGCGGGCCTGTCCGCGCTGCGCCCCTACCTCTCGCTGCTGCGCGGCCAGGAGGCCGCGCTCGCGACCGCGGGCGTCCTGATGCTGCTGGCCACCTCGGTCAGCCTGGCCATCCCGCTGGTGGCCGGGCGGTTCGTCGACGCGGCCGCAGCCGCGACCGGCGCCGGCATCGCCGACCGCCGGCTGCTCGCCTGGCTGGGCGCGCTGCTGCTGGCCCAGCTGGCCGGCTCCTTCCTGTTCTCGGTGGTCTCGGCGCGGCTGGCCCTGGAGACGGTGACCCGCCTGCGGCAGCGCCTCTACGCGCACCTGCTGGAGTTGCCGGCGCTGTTCTTCACCGGGCAGAAGGCCGGCGATCTCTCCACGCGCGTGACCGGCGATGTCGGCGCCATCCAGTACGTGCTGACCGGCGGCCTGGTCGCCCTGGTGCGCGCGCTCCTGACGCTGGTCGGCGCACTCGCGCTCATGACGCGGCTGAACCCTCGGCTGGCCCTGGTGGTCGTGCTCCTGATCCCGGCGACGATCCTGCTGGTGCGCCTGTTCGGGACCCGCCTGCGCCGCCTCTCGCGCCGCATGTACGACAGCCTGGGCCTGCTCAGCAGCCACGTGCAGGAGACCGTCGGCGGCATCGCCACGCTGAAGGTCCACAACGCCCAGGGCCACGAGAAGTCGCGGTTCGAGGCGATGGTCGAGGGCTATCGCCGCGACGGGCTGCGCCGCGCCTGGCTGCAGGCGGCGCTCGAGGCCGGCATCCAGATGGCGCTGTGGGTCTGCCTGGTCGGCGTCGTCGTCTACGGCTTCGTGCTGGCCGCGCGCGGCCAGGCCACCGGCGGCGAGCTGGTGGCCTTCCTTCTGCTGGCCTTCCGCGTGGCGATGCCCCTGGCCTCGCTGTCGAGCCTCTACGCCGAGGCGCAGGGCGCCGCCGCGGCGGCCGCCCGGCTGGACGACATCTTCGCCCAGCCGCCCGAGCGCGACCCGGCCGCCCCCGTGCCGGTCGCGCGGCACGCGCCGCTGGGCATCCGCCTCGAGGGCGTCGGCTTCACCTACCCGGCCGCGGGCGGCGGCGCCGGGCGCGAGGTCCTGCGCGGGATCGACCTGGACATCGCCCCGGGGCAGTGGGTGGGCCTTGTGGGCCCGTCGGGGTCGGGGAAGACCACCCTGGCCGGGCTGATCATGGGGCTGTACCCGCCGTCGACCGGGCGCCTGTGGCTGGACGGGCAACCGTACGCCGACCTGGACCCCGCGGCCCTGCGCGCCGGCATGGCCTTCGTGGCGCAGGACCCCGTGCTGTACGACATCAGCCTGGCCGCGAACATCCGCTTCGGGCTCGAGGGCGCGGACGAGGCGGCCGTGCGCCGCGCCGCCGGGCAGGCCGGCGTGGACAGCTTCGCCGACGACCTCCCGCTGGGACTGGACTCGGTCACCGGCGAGCGCGGCATCCGCCTCAGCGGCGGGCAGCGCCAGCGTATCGCGCTGGCGCGCGCCTTCCTGCGCGATCCCGGACTGCTGGTCATGGACGAGCCGACCAGCGCCCTCGATGCCAACGCCGAGGAGGAGATCCGCCAGGCGATGCGCGCTGCCATGCACGGGCGCACGGCCTTGGTCATCGCCCATCGCCTGTCCCTGGTGCGGGACCTGGACCTGATCGTGGTGCTGGCCGAGGGCCGGATCGTCGAGTCCGGGAGCCACGACCAGCTGCTGGCCCGGCAGGGGCTGTACGCCACGCTGCACGCCGCCCAGCAAGGCCACCATAGCGCAAAATAAAACTCCGAGATTCAACTTGACGGCGGCCCGGCTTGGGGATAACATGGTTGCAGGGGGAAAAAGGCGGACGGGGGATGTCCGGCGCCTTTGGAGGGTCGGGCCCGCGCCCGTGGTTCAGGAGGTTGTCCGGAAATGAAAAAGACTTATTGCAAGCCGGAGCTCAAGACCAAGCGCCTGGAGCTGGGCGTCTTCGGGGACTATTCGAACGGTCGCGGGTCGGTCACGCCGACGCCGACGAGCGTCATCGACAACCTGCGGCTGCACATGGAATAGGCGCTCGCCTCGGCGACGCCGACCAGCGGAACCGGGAAGGGGGTCGCCCGCGCGCGATCCCCTTTTCCATTGCCCGGTGCCGCACACATGGCTGTTGACCGGTCGTCGCCGCGGTCGCATGAATAGCCGCATGAACGGATGGAGCCTGGCCGCGCGCAGGGGCGCCGTGGTCGCCTTGCCAACGGGGGAGTCGTCGATGCGTGTGAAGTCGCGAGGGGATCGTGCGGGCCGCGTGCGGTGGATCGCAGTGGCGGCGTGGCTGGTCGCGGCCGTCGGAGCGTCGACGGCCGTGGGAACTTCGACGGCGCACGGCGCCGTCGACGTGCCCGTCCGCCGCTGGGGCCTGGGCCTCGAGGGCGGCGTCATGAAGCTGCAGGAGGGCGCCTGGGATTACGCCGCACCCGACCAGTTCGGGCGCGTGCGGCTGGTGCGCGGCCTGGATCGTCATTGGAGCCTGGGCGCCGCCTGGCTGCTCGGCCACACGCGCACGGGCGTCGTCGAGCGCGGCGCCTCCACCGGCTGGTCGTTCCACGCCGAGCCGCCCTACCGCACGCTCATCAGCCAGCCGATGCTGGAACTGGAGCATCGCCTCACGCCCGGCGCGCGGGTCACCCCGCTGCTGACGGCCGGCGTCGGGGTCACCTCGTGGCGCGTGATCCGCTCGCCGGCAGACGGCGTCGGCTGGCTCCCCGAGGGCGAGACGATCTCGGGCTACGACGTGGACGGCAACCAGGTCGAGCTGTCGGACGCGTGCCCGACGCTGTCGTTCGGCCTCGGCCTGGACCTGACGATGAGCGGCTCGCTGCACCTCGGCCTGGGCGCTCGCTACCAGGTGCTCCTGGGCAACGATCGCGACAACGTGGGCCTGAGCGCCCTCTGGGGCGCTGAGCATGTCGATGCCAACACGGCGCTGACGGGAGCCTGGGCCGCGCTCACCTGGTGGCCAGGCGCCTCGGATACCGACGGGGACGGCGTGCCCGACGACCGCGACCGCTGCCCCGACCAGGCCGAGGACCGCGACGCCTACAACGACCTCGACGGTTGCCCCGACCCGGACAACGACGGCGACGGCATCGCCGACGCCGATGACCTCTGCCCGAACCTGGCCGAGGACCATGACGGCTTCCAGGACGACGACGGCTGCCCCGAGCCGGACAACGATGGCGACGGCATTCCCGACGCGCGCGACCGCTGCCCCGACCAGGCGGAGGACATCGACGGCGATGCGGACGCCGACGGTTGCCCCGACACACAGGCCGCGGCTCCCGGGCGAGCCGCCCCCCCCGCGACGCAACCGGTCGCGCCGGCGACACCGCCCGCCGACCAAGCTCCGCAGCCGGCTCCCGCGCCGGCGCCGACGCCGCCGGCCGACTTCGTCCTGGAGGGGGTGGCCTTCGCCAGCGGCAGCGCCACGCTGGCCTCGGGCGCGCGCGCTCAGCTCGAGGAAGCCGCCGCCTGGCTGGCCGGCGAACCCGGCCAGGTCGAGATCCGCGGCCACACCGACGCCGCCGGCGACGACGCGGCCAACCGCGCCCTCTCGCTACGCCGCGCCGAGGCCGTGCGCGACGCCTTCGTCGCGATGGGCCTGCCCCGCGCGCGCCTGGCCACGGTCGGCGCGGGCGAGGACGAGCCGATCGCCGACAACGCCACGCCCGAGGGCCGCGCGCGGAACCGGCGCGTCGAGATCCGCCTCATCCGCTAGGTTGTGCCGTCGAGATTGTGCCCGGCCCGGCAGCTGCCCGGGCCGGGCATGATCAGATCCACCGACGAGGACGAGCGCAGCCTCCGCTGCTTCATGCCGCGCTCGAGGTCAGGACCCGATGCCCGCCTTCGCGAGCGCATTGCGCAGCTGCGCCTCGTTCTGCGCACCCACCAGGTGGGCCCGGATGGTGCCGTCCTTGTCGATCACGAAGCCCGTGGGGATGCTCGTCGCCTTGAACTTGCCGTGGGCGTCGGCCTCGGCGATCTGCACGATCCGCATCGTGTACGGGCTCTTCTGGAGGAACCCCTCGATGACGGGCTTCTCCTCGCTGCTGGCAGCCACGAAGGCGACCTTGTCGCCCAACTCCTTGTGCAGCTTCTCGAGGTGCGGCATCTCCATCCGGCAGGGGCCGCACCACGTGGCCCAGAGGTCCAGGAAGACGACCTTGCCTCGCAGGTCCGACAGGTTGAACGTCTTGCCGTCCAGATCCGTCAACACGGCATCGGGCGCCGGCTGGCCCACCATCGACTCGGGATTCGCCAGCTGGTCGAGCGTGGCGGCCATGCGCACGCCCTCGGGCGCCGTCCAGGCGAAGCGGTCATCGGCCGGGCCGTCGCCCAGTTCCAGCTTCGTCAGCGTGAACGTGACGTTCTGGGTCACCGGCCCGCCGCGCCCGTTGAGCATCGTCGAGGAAGCGACCTTCACGCAGATCCCGGTCTTGGGGTCCAGCCACCAGCGCCCGGCGCCCGGCGTGCCGCCCGGGTTCGCCGGGTCCGGGTCCAGGGCCGGCAGGCTGAAGACGCGGCAGTCGATCTTGCGCCCGCCGACCTCGATCGTCTCGCTGACCGGCGCCTCGACCGGCGCGCGCTCGGCCGGCAGCAGCAGTTGGCCCAGCCCGGCGTAGAAGTTGAAGAGGCTCCGCTCGTCCAGGTCCATGCGAGCGGCCGCCGCCAGGTCGCGCACCAGCGTCGCCGGCGCGCCACGGTAGGCCGCGCGCATCGGCAGGTAATGGAACCAGGAGGCGTCCGGGCCCGTCCCGAGGTTCAGGATCTGCTCGCTCTCCGACTGCGTGACCGACAGGCGGTCCGGCCAGCGTGCCGCCGCCGCAAACGAGAGGTCGGCCGTCATCGGCTCGCCGCCGCCGGCCGGGACGTTCTCGATGTGGATGGTGCCGGCCAGGTCGTAGGCGCGCAGGGACTCGAGGCTGCGGGCCGCCTCCTCGCGCGCCGCGGCGTAGGCTGCTGCCGGGTCGGCCGGGGTCTCGGGGGCGCGCCCGGCCGCGCAGGCGACCAGGCCGGTCAGGGAGACGACGGCCAGCGTCAGCGCGGCGCCGCGGCGCCCGGCCGCGGGCAGGTGGGGGCGGTGCATGTCGGGGTCCTCTCGGGGTCCGTGATGGTCGCCGGCAGGGGCCGGCCGCAGGCCGGTCCCGGGGAAAAGATGATGATACACGACGGGGCCATGATCGTTCCCCGGGCGACAGGGCGCAACGCGGGCACGCCGCCGTCCGGCGCTCAGCCCTCGACGCGCAGGTGGTGGTGCCGTTTCTTGCCCAGCTGCAGGACGATCCGCCCGTCCCGGATATCATCCGCCCCCAGGCGCCGCTGCTCGTCGGCCACGGCCTCGCCGTTGACACGAACCCCTCCCTGGCGGACCAGGCGTCGCGCCTCACCCTTGCTCCCGACCAGCCCGACGTCCACGAGCACGTCCAGCAGGACCAGTCCATCGCCGGCCAGGGCCGCCGCCGCCAGCACGCTGGACGGGATGGCCGCCGCATCACCGCCGCCGCCGAAGGCCGCGCGGGCCGCCTCGGCCGCCGCCTGCGCGGCCGCCTCACCGTGCACCAGCGCGGTGACCGCCAGCGCCAGCGCCTGCTTGGCCTGGCGGATGTCGGCACCTTCGAGCGCCTCCAGTTCCCCGATGCGCCCGGGCGGCAGCAGGGTGTACCGCCGCAGGAAGCGGCTGACGTCGCGGTCATCGACGTTGACCCAGTACTGGAAGAAGTCGTAGGGGCTGGTGCGGCCGGCATCCAGCCAGACCGCCCCGGCGGCCGTCTTGCCCATCTTCTCGCCGGCGGCCGTCATGATCAGCGGGTAGGTCAGGCCATAGACCTCGGCGCGGCCCAGGCGCCGGCAGAGGTCGATGCCCGAGCAGATGTTCCCCCACTGGTCGCTGCCGCCGACCTGGAGCCGGCAGCCGTGGTCACGATTGAGCACCAGGAAGTCGTAGGCCTGCAGGATCATGTAGTTGAACTCGAGGAAGCTCAGGCCCGTCTCCATGCGGGTCTTGACCGAGTCACGGGCCAGCATCTGGTTGACGCTGAAGTGGCGGCCCACGTCGCGCAGGAATTCGATGTAGGTCTTGTCTCGGAGCCAGTCGGCGTTGTTCACCATCAGGCCGTCGTCCGGTCCGTCGCCCAGGCGCAGGAAGCGTCCCAGCTGGGCGCGGATGCCGACCAGGTTGCGGTCGATGTCCTCGACCGTCAGCATCTTCCTCAGCTCGGTCTTGCCGCTCGGGTCGCCGACCATCGCCGTGCCGCCGCCGACGATGGCGATGGGCCGGTGGCCGTGGCGCTGCAGGTGGAGCAGGCCCATGATCGGGACCAGGCTGCCGATGTGCAGGCTCTCGGCAGTGGGATCGAAGCCGGCATAGCCGGTGACCGGGCCGGCCGCCAGCAGCTCGCCGAGAGCCGCCTCGTCGGTGCATTGCTCGAAGAACCCGCGCCACTTCATCTCGGCGAGGTAGTCGGGAAAGTCGGGGCGCGCGTTCATGGTCCACCATCCGTCCGTTCCGCCGCGTGGCCCGCGCCGCCGCGGCGGCCCTGCCGCCGCGGGTGGCACGCCGCGCGTCGCTTCCGTCAACGCCGCGGCCCCGGAGGCCGCCCGTCCCTCTGGTGGTCCTGACAAGGCCGTGCGCAGGGCGAGCCCTGCACCGACCTTCCACCGTCGAACGGACGGCCTTCAGGGCCGTGGTCGCGAGCCTGCTTCAAGCAGGCGTGACATGACTCCGAAGAATCCCGGGAATGATACCGCCACACAGGCCCCGTCATCAAGTGCGGTTTCGCCTTCGGTGCACAATGCCGCCACCGCCATCGCCATCGCGATCCGGTGGTCGCCTGCCGTCTCGAGCACGAGCGGGTCGCCGCTCCCGCCGCCGCGCAGCGCACAGGGACCGTCGATGATCAGCCCGTCGTCCAGCTCCTGCACCGCCGCGCCGAGGCGGCGCAGGTTGCGCGCCAGCAGCGCCAGGCGATCCGATTCCTTCACGCGCAGTTCCGATGCGCCGGCGATCACGGTGCGACCGGCGCACTGCGTGGCCACGACGGCCAACGCCGGCACCTCGTCCACGAGCGCCGGGATCTCCTCGGCGCCGAGATCGAAGGCCACCAGGTTGCCCGCGCGCACGCGCACGCCGCCCGCCGGCTCGCCGGGCCCGTCGGCACCCGCGACCGCGCCCGCAAACGTCGTCGACCCTGCCGCGAGGTGGTCCACACGCGCACCTGCACGCGCCAGCACGGCCAGCGCGCCGGTGCGCGTCGGGTTCAGCGACTGCCCGCGCACGGTGACGTCCGACCCGGCGACGACGGCCGCGGCGGCCTGAAAGAAGGCGGCCGAGGAGGGATCGCCGGGCACGGCCAGCTCGAACGACGGCAGCCGGCGAGGGCCGGTCACGGCGGGCCAGCCTTCCGCGGTGGACGCGCCCGCGCCGAGGGACCGCAGCAGGCGCTCGGTATGGTCACGCGAGCCGGCGCCGCCGCGCACGACGGTCCGTCCCGCGGCGCCGAGGCCCGCCAGCAGCAGCGCCGACTTGACCTGCGCCGAGGCGACGGCCATGTCGTGCACACAACCTTCCAGCGCCGCGCCGCGCACGGCCACGGGCAGGCGACCTTCGCTCCCGACCCACGCCAGGTCGGCGCCCATGCGCCGCAGCGGCTCGACGACACGCCCCATCGGCCGCCCGCGCAGCGAGGCGTCCCCGTCCAGGGTCACCGCAGCGCCGCCGGGCTGCAGCCAGCCGGCGAGCAGGCCCAGCAGCAACCGCGCCGTGGTGCCGCTGTTGCCGCAGTCGAGGCGCAGGTCGGCGCGCGGCGGCGCCGTCGGCGGCACGAGCGCCAGATCGCCGTCGGTCAACGTCACGGCGGCACCCAGCGCTGCCGCGGCCTCGAGGCTGCTGCGCGTGTCGGCGCAGTCCAGCCAGCCGGACGCGCGGCACGGGCCGTCGGCCAGCAGCGCGAGCAGGACCGCGCGGTGCGAGATCGACTTGTCGCCGGGCACGTCCAGCGCGCCCAGGAGCGGACCGTGGGCGCGCGGCAGCAGTAAGGGCATCGTGGACTCCGGTCGGTGCGCCGGCAGGGGCGCGGGCTGTTCGCTTGGATCGGCGTCGATCCCATCTTAGATTACCGCGTCAGGTTGGCAAGCCCCCGCCCCGAGGAATCCCGTGGAAGACCGGACCGGCACTGCTCCCGTTGCGCGCCACGCGCTGGCCTTGGCACGCGTCCACGACGGCCGCGAGATCATGGCGCTGGCCCTGCCGAACATCCTGACGATGCTCTCGCAGACGATGATGTGGACCGTGGACACGGCGTTGCTCGGGCGTGTCGATTCGGCGTCGCTGGCGGCCGCGGGGCTGGGCGGCATGATCACCTGGTGCGGGTACTCGCTGTTCAACAACCTGAGCCGGATCGGCGGCACCTTCGTGGCGCAGGCGCACGGCGCCGGCGACGACCAGCTGGTCGGCCACTATGCCTGGCAGGGGCTCTACATCGCGCTGGCGACCGGCATCCTGCTGACGGCGGCCGGCTGGTACAGCTACCTGGTCCTGCCCTGGACGCGCAACCCGGCGGAGGTCCAGGAGCTCACCTACACCTACATCCGCTGGCGGAGCCTCAGCGCGGTGGCCACGCAGGTCTCGTTCGCCGTGACCGGCTTCTTCGCGGGGCGGCGCGACGTCCGCGTGCCCATGTGGTGCGGCATCGCCGGCAATGTCGTCAACGTCGTGCTGGACGTCTGGCTCATCTTCGGCTGGGAAGGGATTCGGGTGGGCGGCGTGACCTGGCTGGCGATGCCGCCGTTGGGCATCCAGGGCGCCTCGATCGCCACGAGCATCGGCACCGCGGTCAACGCCCTGGCGCTGGTCGGCTTCGCGATGGCGCCGCGCCTGCGCGCCCGCTACCGGATCCACCGGGCACGGCGGCCGGACAGGCATGCCCTGGCCCGCCTGGTGCGCGTCGGCAGCCCGGCCGCCGGCGAGAACTTCGTGGACATGGGCGGCTTCGTGATGTTCTCGGTGTTCGTAGGCACCGCCGGCGCCGTGCAGCTGGCGGCCAGCCAGATCACGATCCAGCTGCTTTCGTTCTCGTTCATGCCGCTGTGGGGCCTGACCATGGCCGCGGGCGTGCTCGTGGGCAACGCGCTGGGCGCCGGCCGGCCAGACCGCGCGGCCCACTACGGACGCCAGGTCTACAAGCTGGGCACCTACTACTCGCTGCTGCTGGCCCTGGCAATGGTGCTGCTGCGCGAGAGGCTGTTCGGCATCTTCAGCGAGGATCCCGCGGTGCTCGTCCTGGGCCCGGCGCTGGCCCTGGCCGCGGCGGTCTTCCAGTACTTCGACGGCGTGCGGATGCTCAGCAGCGGCATCCTGCAGGGCGCCGGAGACACGCGCTACGCGATGATCGTCACGGCCATCCTGATGTGGGGGCTGTTCATCCCGCTGACCTGGTACCTGGTCGTCGGGCGCGGGGGCGACGTCGTGGCGGCCTGGCTGGGCGCCAGCCTGTGCTACCTGCTGCAGGGCCTGTTCCTCTGGCGCCGCTTCGCGTCGGGCCGTTGGCAGCACGCGCGCATCTTCGGCTGAGCAGGCACCGCCGCGCCGCCAGCCCGACGGTCGCCGCGCGGCCGGAATCAGTCGCCGCCGGCGGTCAGCTCCGGGGGATCGGCGATCACGGCGCCGAGCGCCACCTTCACGGCCCTCTCGAGATCGGCCCTGTGGAAGGGCTTGGGCAGGAAGGCCAGCCCCGGCCGCAATTGGACGGGATCGATGATGCCCTGCTCCGCGTAGCCGGACATGAAGACGGCCCGCAGGCCGGGCCGGATCTCGTCGAGGCACTCGTGCAGCTCGCGCCCGTTCATGCCCGGCATGACGATGTCCGTGACCAGCAGCCGGAAGGCCGACGGGTTCTTCTGGTAGACCTGCAGCGCGGCCAGCGGCGTTGCCGCCGACAGGACCGTGAAGCCCAACTTGGCCAGGATGGCGCCGGTCAGCTCGCGAAGGCGATCGTCATCCTCGACCAGCAGCACGGTGCCCCCATGCGCCACGGCCGGCGCGTCGTCCCCCGCGTCCGCCGGCGTCGCCACCCGCTCGGTGCGCGGCAGCAGGATGCGGAACAGGGTGCCGCGGCCCGGGGCGCTTTCCAGGTCGATGTGGCCGCCGTTCTGGTCGACGATGCCCTTGACCGTGGCCAGGCCCAGGCCGGTTCCCTTGCCGGCGACCTTCGTCGTGTAGAACGGCTCGAAGATGTGGCGGGCGGTCTGCTCGTCCATGCCCAGGCCGTCGTCGCTGACGCTCAGCATGACATAGTCCCCGGGCTCCAGGCCCAGGTGCTCCTCGCAGAGGGCCTCATCCGCGACGACGTTGCCGGTGCGGATGACCAAATGCCCGCCGCGGGGCATGGCGTCGCGGGCGTTGGCCGCCAGGTTGGCCAGGATCTGGTCCACCTGCGCCGGGTCGATCATCACGCGCCACAGGCCCGGCTGCGGATGGAACTCCAGCGCGATGTGCTCGCCGATCAGGCGGCCGAGGGTCTTGGCCAGGTCGGCCACGCTCTCGTTCAGGCAGATCGGGCGCGGCTCGATGACCTGCTTGCGCGAGAAGGTCAGCAACTGGCGCGTGAGGTCTGCAGAGCGTTGCGCGGCGCGCTCGATCTCCCGGATGTCGGCCGTGACCGGGTGCTCCGGCGGCAGAGCGTCGGCGGCCATCTCCGCATAGCCGATGATGACGTTGAGCATGTTGTTGAAGTCGTGCGCGATGCCCCCGGCCAGCCGCCCGATCGCCTCCATCTTCTGGCTCTGGCGCGAGCGCTCGTCGAGCTCGCGCAGCCGCGTCACGTCGCGCTTGGCCGCCACGAAATTGGTGATGCTGCCGCCCGCGTCGAAGACGGCCGTGATCGTCATGTTCTCGGTGTAGAGCGTGCCGTCCTTGCGCCGGTTGACCAGATCTCCGCGCCAGGTGCGTCCCGCCAGGATGGTGGTCCACATTTCCTCGTAGAACGCGCTGGTGTGCAGGCCGCTCTGCATCAGGCGGGGGTTGCGCCCGATCACGTCGCGCAGGGCGTAGCCCGTCATGCGCTCGAAGGCCTGGTTCACGTAGAGGATGGTGCCCTGGCGGTCGGTCATCACGAAGGCATCGTCGGACTGGTCGATGGCACGCGTGAGGATCTCGCGGTCCTGCTGCAGTCGCTGCTTCTCGGTCACGTCCTCCACCAGCGACATGACGCCTGTCACGCGGCCCGCGTCGTCGTAGAGCGGCACGTTGTACCACTCGCAGCGGATGACGCGGCCGTCGCGGCGCTGGTTGTCGTTGGTCGAACGCCGGCCGCCGCCGGCCCCCAGCAGCGAGCGCCAGACCGCCTCGACCTGGTCGCGCGACTCGGCCGGGACGATGAAGCGGGCGTGGCGGCCGAGCGCCTCGTGCTTCTCCCAGCCGAACATGCGGGCAGCGGCGTGGTTCCATTCGGTGACCCGGAAGCGGGTGTCCCAGCCGATGATCGCCGTGGGCGACTGCGTCACCACCGACTGCAGGAGCTGGCGCGACTCGCGCAGGTCCTCCTCGGCCCGCTTCTCGCGGGTGATGTCACGCATGAGATGGATGACGGCGCCCCGCGCGCCGCGACCGCACAGGCGGGCGGTGACGCCGACCCGGCGCGCGCGGCCCTCGCGGTCGATCAGGCTGGCTTCGTAGGTGGCCGAACCCTCCGCCGGCACGCGGCGCAGGACCTCGTCGAGCCCCGGTTCCGGGCCGGCCGCCAGCAGGGATGCCAGCAGGCGCCCGCCCAGCAGGTGTGCCTCCAGGCAGCAGAACCCGGTGAAGGCGTGATTGACGAATAGGATCCGCCCGCACAGGTCGGTCACGCACAGGCCGTCCGGCGCGCCGGCCATCGCGTCTAGCAGTTCATCGGGGCTCGGCAGCCAGCGGTCCATCGGGTGTCCTGGTCATCCTCGCCGGTGTCCGTGACGAAACGAAGCCGGTCAGCGGCCGGCAGGTGCCCGCCATGATAGGAACGGGCTGCCGCGACCGCCGCTCAGAAGCGACGCCCCAGCGTGGTGGTCAGGAGCCGGCCCGGCAGCGAGACCCCGGGAACCTCCTCGCGCGCGCGGTCGAGGGCATTGGTCAGCACGACGCCGACGAACCAGCGCCCGCCGGGCGCCTCCCAGTCCGCGCGGAGGTCCAGCGAGGCCTGGTGGCGGAACGGGTCGGGCCCGCCGCCGTGCGCCAGGTAGCGGAACGCGGCACCCGCTGCCACGCCGCGGCCCAGCACCAGCCGTCCCTGCGCCGCCAGGACGCGCCGTGGCGCCAGCAGCGCGTACTTGCCCTCGTACCCGGACAGGAGCGTCGATTGCGTCTCCAGCCACGTCCAGGCGAGCGAGGCCGCGTGGCCGCGCGCGTGCCGCCAGCCCGCCGCCGCCTCGGCGCCGCGCACGGTCGCCTCCGCGACGTTCAGCACGCGCCAGATCGTGTCCCCGACCGGGCGCGCCCACTCGATCCGGTCGCGTTCGCGGCGCTCGAACCAGGTGGCGCCCACGCGCCAGGTGCCGTCCTCGTGCCAGAGGCCGGCGTCCCACGACCAGCCGCGTTCCGGACGCAGGTCGGGGCTGCCCTGGTTGGCCGGATCCGCGTAGTAGAGGTCGGTGAAGGTGGGCACCCGGAACGCGGTGCCGGCACCGGCCCTGGCCAGCAGCCCGCCGGCCAGGGCCCACGAGGCGGCCAGGCTGCCGGAGCCGCGCGCAGGGAGCCCCTCGCGGCCGTCCAGCCGCAGGCCCGCCTGCCAGCGGAGGCGCTCGCCGTGCCGGTCGACCTCGGCGCTGAGCGCCGCCTGGCGCCGCACGTGACGGCCGAGCGCCGTCGCCGGCGCGCCGCCGCGAACGCCGCGGCTGTCGATGTCCTCGTAGCCCGCCTCGACGCCGAAGGCCAGGCTGTGCAGGCAGCCCAGCTCCGCCAGCCCGCGCAGCTCGGCGGCGATACGCCGCGTGAGGTGGTCGTTCTCGTAGGAAGCGCGGTCGTCGCGGCGCAGCCAGAACCGGTCGCGGTGGGTGCGCACGGACAGGCGCGGCTCCAGCGTCAGCCAGGGCGTGGCGCGCCCGCGCGCGCGCGTCCAGCCGAAGAACGCGCGCGTGGCCTCGAAGGATGGGAACGGCGCGTAGAAGTCGCGCGCGCCGAAGGCGCGGTCGGCAAACCCGGCGAACGACTCGACCTCCCACGAACCCCATTCGTCGGCCTCGCGCCAGGTGACGGTGGTCGTGCGCGCGTCCGCGCCGGCCGGCGCGCGCGAACCGTCGGGGGCCGTCTCCTCGTGGCCGTCGGTGGCGAAGCGCTCGACGGAGACGCGCGCGCGCCGGCCCTCGGCGCCGTCCGGCGCCAGGTCCGCCGCCGCGCGCGCGGACCAGGTGCCGTCGCCGCCGGCGCCCACGGCCACCTCGCCGCCGGTGCGGGCGCCGGGCGCGCGCGTGGCCACGTTGAGCGTGCCGCCGAACGCGCCGGCGCCGTACAGCGCCGAGCCGTGTCCCGGCAGCACCTCCAGCCGCTCCACGTCCGCCAGCGCCAGGGGCAGGTCCAGCAGGTGGTGGCCGGTCTGCGGGTCGCCGGCGGCGAAGCCGTCGATCAGCACCAGCACCTGGTCGAAGGTCGAGCCGCGCACCGTCAGGTCGCCCTGCACGCCGTGCTGCTGGCGCTGGCCGACGATCACGCCGGGGACCGCCTGCAGCGCCTCGGCCACCGAGCGGGCCGGCGCGCGGGCCAGGTCGTCGGCGTCGACGACGCGCACCGGGCGCACCAAGCCCGGCAGGGCGGCGGGCACCCGCGAGCCGACGATCTCCAGGGGCTGCGCCAGCCAGAGCGTGTCGCCGTCGACGACCAGGAAGGAAGGGGCGGGCGCCGGTGGCGCCTCCTGGGAGCGGACCGGCGCGGCCCCGGCAAGCGCGGCGGCCGCGAAGGCCGCGGCCGCCGTCAGGGTCCTGGTCAGGTTCAAGGCGGGTCTCCCCGTCCGCGGCGCGCTCAATGGCCGGAGGCGCCCGGCTTAGGCTTGGCGTTCCACAGGCGCAGCGCCAGGAACAGCCCGAGCGCCGCCACGGGGATCATCGACACCGGCCAGGCCAGCCAGTTGGCCGGGTCGGTGGCCGGGCCGGCCAGCTTGCCCGACGGGTCCAGCTCGACCTTCGGCAGGATCACCGCGTAGAGCAGCGACATCACCCCGGTGCCAAGGTAGACGAAGCCGTCGATGATGCCCACCGCGATGCCGGCGTTCTTGGCGCCGCCGAAGTCCATGCTCGCGGTGCCCGAGAGCATGCCGTGCACGCCGATGACCGCCATCGACATGACGACGACCAGCCAGCCGACGATCGGCGTCGTGTAGGTGAACGTGAGCAGCACGGCGCCCGCCAGCATCACCGCGTACAGGAAGCCCGCAACAGGGCCGCGCCGCGACTGGAAGACGTGGTCGCTGATGAACCCGGCCACGACGCCGCCCAGGATGCCGGCGATGCACAGCAGCAGGCCCCAGTTCTCGTTCACGAAGCTGGTCTTCAGGCCCAGGGCGGCGTTGGTCTGCTTGGCGAAGGAGCCGTACCACTGCATGATCGCCTGGCGCAGGAAGCCGCTGCAGAACTCGACCACCGAGATCGTCACGATGATCGGGTTGGTCAGCATCTTCCGGAAGACGGCGACCGCGCCCAGCGGCGGCCCGGTGTCGCTGCTCGTCGCATCGGCGGTGTTGAAGTCGGCCAGCCCCGCCTGCGCCGGCGAGTCGCGCACGACCAGCCAGTCGATGACCCAGAAGATGCCCAGCAGCAGCGCCGGCATCAGGAAGACCCAGGACAGGCCCATCCCGCGGAGGATCATGTCGCCGATGTCGAAGGCGAAGTAGATGCCGAGCGAGATCAGGATGCCGAAGATCGCGCCGAAGACGCCGCGCTCGCGCACATGGAACCAGGGTGCGTTCACCTTGACGATGGCCACCGCGCCGAAGCTCTGGAAGTACATGTTCGCGGCGTAGAGGACGGAGAAGATGGGCAGGAAGCTGTCGGCCAGCATCCCGGACAGCGGCCCCTGCCTGACCAGCGACAGTGCGGCCAGGCCCATCAGCAGGTTGACCGCGGTGGCGCCGGCCGTGCCGATCAGCATGGCCACCCGGCCGCCCAGGCGATCGGTCAGCGGTCCGTTGATGATGAACGAGAAGCCGTAGACGATGGTCCCGACCATGAAGATCAGGCTGAACCCCTCGTTGCCCATCAGGGGCCCGCCGCCGGGGCCGGCCATCTCCTCGAACGCGTACTGGCTGACCTTGAGGTTGTAGCGCCCCATGTAGAGGAAGGCGTAGGTCAGCCCCAGCGGCAGCCAGTTCAGGACGCGGCGCCGGAGGTACCGCTTGTCGTGGCCGACGTCGATCGACGGCAGCCGCCAGAACACGAAGCCGACGACGGCGAGCAGGATGAGGACCGGCAGGAACTCGTGCAACCACTGCGGCATGACCGACTCCAGGGCGGTGTGTCCGGACGACGCGTGCGGGGGACCAACGATACGCCATCGGGCGCGGACAGGCCACCCCCAATCCCGCCGCCGCCCGCCACCGGACGGGAAAGAGGACTAGTCCTGGCGGCGGATCACCACCAGCGTGATGTCGTCCGCCTGCACCACGCCGCGCGTATGGTCGGCGACGGCGGCCAGGATGGCGTCCTGGATCCCGCTGGCGGGCAGGTGGCGGTTGCGGCGCAGCACCTCGCACAGGCGTTCCTCGCCGAACATCGCCTCGGGATCCTCCTCGTCGGCGCCGGGCGACACCGCCTCGGTGATGCCGTCGGTGTACATCACGATGACCTCGCCGGGGGCCAGCTCGACCGTGTCCTGCTGGTAGACCATGTCGCCCACCATGCCCAGCAGCAGGCCGCCGGTGGTCAGGCGCTCGAGCGAGCCGTCGCGCCGCAGCACCAGCGGCGGGTTGTGCCCGGCGTTCGTGCAGGTGAAGCGGCCGGTGGCCGTCTCCAGCACGCCGTAGAAGAAGGTGGCGAACATGTGCGGGTCGGTCGAGCGCACCAGCAGGTCGTTCACCCTCTGCACGACGCTGGCCACCGTGCCGCGGTGCAGCACCTGGCCGTGCAGGCTGGCCTGCAGGTTCGACATGAGCAGGGCCGCGGGCATGCCCTTGCCCGAGACATCGCCGATGGCGATGCCGATCGCGTCGTCGCCGTGCGCCAGGAAGTCGTAGTAGTCGCCGCCGATCTCGCGGCTGGGCACGCTGGCGCCGGTCACCTCGAAGCCCGGCACCTGCGGCTGCGCGCCCGGCAGCAGCCGCACCTGGATGGCGCGCGCCGTGGTCAGCTCCTGCGTGAGGCGCTCGTTGGCCAGCGCCAGATCGCGACCGTGCTTCACCGCCAGCGTCATCTCGTTGAAGCTGCGGGCGAGGTCGCCGAACTCGTCCTCGTTGGGGATCGCGATGACCGCGTCCAGGTCGCCGGCTGCCACGGCCCGCGTCCCGCGGTGCAGCGCGTGCACGCCCGAGACGATGCCCTCGCTGATGCGCACGCCGAAGAAGAGCGCGAAGCACTCGATGATCAGGAACAGGAAGGCGACGACCGCCAGCGCGACGACGATGGCCACGTTGAGGTTGGACTCGCCCTCGATGAAGTCGCCCTTGAGGTCCGCCGTCCCGACCCGCAGGCGCAGGAAGGCGGAGTGCTCGCGCAGTCGGCCATCGCGCAGCTCACCCAGCTGCAGGAAGGTGCCGCCGAAGAAGAAGGCATCCGGGAACCAGGCGCCGGTGGTGGCCGGGTCGCGGTAGCTGGCCTCCACGCCGGCGAAGCGGCTCGCCTCCGCGGGAGCGTCCCGGCCTTCCATGCCGTCCTGGAAGCCGATCACGAAGTCGCCCTTCGCGGTGCGCCCGACGTTGCCGGAGATGAACACGCCCGCGCGCAGCTGGCGCGACAGCTCGGTCAGCGGCCGCTGCCCCAGCAGCCAGGCGCGGGCGCGCGGCTGCGCCGTGTCGAGGCCCTGCCAGCGGACCAGCCAGATGTGACCGCCCGCCATGAACCAGCCCGTCGAGTCGGCGGGCGCCGTCCACGAACCCGAGCGGGCGGCGGCGGCCGGCACCGAGACCTGCACGGCGCCGCCTGCCGCCGTGAGCGTATTCTCGGCCGGGCCGGAGTCGCCGGCGGACGCGCCATCCTGGCCCTCCGCCTCCTCGTCGCCGCTGTCGTCGCCGCTGTCGTCCCCGTCATCGCGCCCGGCGGCCCTGTCCGTCATGGAGCGCTGGAAGGCCGAGGCCAGCTCCGGGGCCCAGGCCGGCGCGCCGCCGTCGGGATCGGGCCAGGAGAAGGCCGTGTCGAAGAGCGCCGGTGCCAGCTCGGCGCCTCCGGCCGCCAGGCGGCGCCAGCCCTCCAGCGCGGCCTCGGCGCGGGCCGCGCGCGCCCCGCCCAACCCGGTGTAGAGGATCATCAGCCCGAGCCCGACCACCAGCAGCAGCGGCACGACGCCGATGAGCACGGCGCTCACGGCGAGCTTCGGGCGCAGCCGCAGGAAGTGCAGGCGCATGCCCATGGCCAGGTGGAACATCGACCACGACCAGAACAGCATCAGCGAGACGAGGGACCAGGTGCCCACGCCGCGCACGGCCGCCGGCGATTCGCCGTCGCCCGGCTTCCAGAAGCCCCAGCACAGCACGACCAGGAAGATCGCGACGGCGCCCAGCCCGAACGCCACGGCGCGGCGACGGTCGGACACGCGGCGCCAGCAGCGGTAGCGGCGCACTGTCAGGAACGAGATGGCCCACAGCACGCCCAGCACGCGGCCGACGCCGCCGGCGAACAGGCCCAGCGCGAGCATCGCCAACAGCGACACCGTCCACAGCCGCTGCCAGCGGATGCCAGGCAGGAGGAAGCGCGCGGTCAGCAGCCACGAGGCCGTCACCAGCAGCGCGATCAGCACCGGCGGCACCGGGTTGGCGCCCAGGCCCGCCGCCCCGGCCAGGAGCTTCAGCAGGGCCGCGGCCAGCAGCAGGACGAACCCGCCGAGCAGGCTGCGCCAGGGGGCGGCGGGAGTGCGCGGTTCGGGCAGCTTCACGGCGGTCACGGCTCCTTGTGCGCGCGGCGGGCGGCGGGTGGCCGCGCCATGGTAACCGGCGCCCGCGGCCGCGCCAAGCGGCGGTTGCCCGCCTGCCACCGGCAGCGTAACGTGGCGCAAGGGGCGCCGGTGAGACGGCTCCCACCCAGTTCCCCTTGCCCGCACCGGACCGGCCGGCCCGAGGAGAATCCCGTGGAATCCGCCATGCCCGATCCCGCCGCTCTGCTGCCCCCGTCGTTCGCCGCGGTGGCGCCCGTCCTGGACGAGGTGATCGAGCGCTGGCACGGGGCCGCGCCGGCGCCCGCCGACTGGACCGAGACCCTGGGCGCGCTGCCGCCGCGCGAGCCCGAGGGCTGGGCGCGGCTGGTCGAGCAGCTGCAGCTGATCAACACGTTCCAGTGGCACGAGGAGGACCGCAGCCGCGCCCACGGGGCCGGCGACGCGGTGCTGGCGGCGGTCAAGCGTTCCATCGACGAATCCAACCGCCGGCGCGTCCAGGCCGTCGATCGCCTCGATGCCGTGATCCACGCCGGCTACTCGGCGCTGGGCGTGATCGATCCCTCGGCGCCGCTCAACAGCGAGTCGCCGGGCAGCATCATCGACCGCCTGAGCGTGCTGGCGCTCAAGGCCTGGCACGCGGCCGAGGCCGTGGTCGAGGCGGCGCCCGCCGACCGGCGCGCGATGCAGGACCGCCTGGCGATGCTCCGCGAGCAGCAGCGCGACCTCGGGCAGTGCCTGGACGACCTGCTGCAGGGCATCCGTCAGGGCCGCGTGGGTCTGAAACTGTACCGGCAGATCAAGCTGTATCGCGACGCTTCGACGGGGCGCCTGGTCGCGGACCTGGACTGAGCGGCCGCGCCTGGTCTCCGGGACGGGCGCCGCGACGGTCGCGCCCGGGCGCTACTCGACCAGCAGGTCGGCGGCGCGCCGCCAGTCGCCCTCGGTGGTGACCTTCCAGTTGCCGATCTCGCCGTCCACCACGGCCGGGGCATGGCCGCGCGCGGCCAGCAGCCCGCCGTCGTCGGTGAACGTGGCGTGCGAGGCGGCGGCCCAGGCGTGGGCCTCGCGCAGCTGCTCCCAGCGGAACACCTGCGGCGTCTGCACGGCGACCAGCGACTCCCGCGCCAGGTAGCGCGCCTGCCCCTGCTCGGCGTGCACGATGGTGTCGTGGACCGGCACGCCCGGCACCGCCCCGCCGCGCGCGGCCGCCGCCGCCGCCAGCCGCGCCAGGAGCTCCGCGCTGGCGAACGGTCGCGCGGCGTCGTGGATCGCCACCAGGTCGCCCGGCCGCGGCCGCACGGCAGCCTCGAGCGCCAGCAGCCCGTTCCAGGTCGAGGCTGTGCGCGTCGCGCCGGCATCGGCAAGCGCCAGGGGCAGCCCCAGCCCGGACAGCTCCGCCGCCACCTGCCGGTGCCAGGCTGCCGGCGCCGTCACCGTCACCGAGGCCAGGGGCGCGGGATGCGCCGGGTCGCCGGCGACGAACGTGTCGATGGCCACGCGCAGCAGCATGCCGCGGCCGGTGGGCCGGAACTGCTTGGGCACCTCGCCGCCGCCGGCCGCGCGCAGGCCGCGACCGCCGGCGACCACCAGCAGGTGCAGGGGTGGCAACGTGGCGGGCCGGGCAGCGCTCACGGCGTCGCCTCGCGCGCGCGGCGCGGCGCGGCGGCGCGGCCCGGCTCCAGCGCCAGCGCCACGGCCTCCTCGACGCTCGCCGCCGCGGCCAGCTCGATCCCCTTGACGCCCCGCGGCCGGCGCCCGGCCACCGCGGCCAGCACGACGCGCGTGAACCCGTGCCCGGCCGCCTCGCGCAGGCGCGCCTCCAGCTCCGCCACGCCGCGCACCTCGCCGGTCAGGCCCACCTCGCCCAGGACCAGCGTACCCTCCGGCACCGGTCGCTCGCGCAGCGAGCTGGCCAGCGCGGCGATGACCGCCAGGTCGGCGCCCGGATCGTCGATACGGCCGCCGCCGGCCACCTTGACGAAGATGTCGCAGCCGGCCAGGTCCAGGCCGGCGCGCTTCTCGAGGATGGCCGCGAGCAGCGCCACGCGCTTGCTGTCGACGCCCTGCACCACGCGCTGCGGCGTGCCGTACCTTGCCGGCGAGACCAGCGCCTGCACCTCGACCAGGAACGTGCGCGAGCCGTTCTTGACGGCGCAGACCGCCGCCCCCGGCTCGACACCGCGCGTCCCGCTCAGGAACATCAGGCCCGCCTGGTCGACCGGCACCAGGCCCTCGCCGCGCATCTCCATGACGGCCAGCTCGCCGGTGGTGCCGAAGCGGTTCTTCACGGCGCGCACCATGCGGATGGCGCCGCCGCCCGAGCCCTCGAAGTAGAGCACGGTGTCGACCATGTGCTCCAGGAGCTTGGGACCCGCCAGGTCGCCCGTCTTGGTGACGTGGCCGACCAGGAACACCGGCCAGCCGCTGCGCCGCGCGAAGTCCGCCAGCACACCGCCGCAGTAGCGGATCTGCGTGGGGCTTCCGGGATATGCGTCGACCTGGTCGCTGTGCAGGGTCTGGATCGAATCGGCGATCACGACCGTCGCCGCCGGTGGCGGTGCCGCGGGCCTGGCGCCGGCCGCGGCGGCGAGCGTCGACTCGTCGAGCGCGCCGAGGATGGTCTCGAGGTGGACCTCGGGCAGGATCAGGAAGCCGGGCTCGCGGTCGGGCCGGAAACCGAGCCGCTCGGCGCGCATGCGGATCTGGGCCGGCGACTCCTCCCCGGCCAGGTAGACCACGCGCACGCCCTGGCGCACCCACCACAGCGCCAGCCCGGTCAGCAGCGTGGACTTGCCGACGCCCGGCTCGCCGCCCAGCAGAACCACCGAGCCCTCGACCAGGCCGCCGCCGAGCACGCGCGCGACCTCGGCCGGCTCGACAGGCAGGCGGCGCGTGGCGGCCGATTCCACCTGCGCCAGGGGCACCGGCTGCGGCGCGGCGCCGGCGGGAGTGCCCCCGGCCCGTGCGTCGGCGCCGAAGCCGACGGGACGGCGCCCCGCGGCGCTGTAGCCACGGGCGCCCCTGGAGGCGCCGGCAGACGGCGCGACTTTCAGTTCCGTGAATGTGTTCCAGGCCTGGCAGGCCGGGCACTGTCCCAGCCACCGCAGCTCCTCGTGACCGCAATCGGTGCAGAAGAAGCGCGTCGTGCTCTTGGCCATGACCCTCCGTGCGGCCGCCGCCCGTCAAGACCCCGCGTCGAAATCTAGCGCACCAGGTGCAGCTTCTGCTGCCGCGTGCCGCCACCGGCGACCAGGCGGCCGAAATAGACGCCGCTCGGTGCGGCGGCGCCGCGGTCGTCGCGACCGTCCCAGACGGTGACATGATCGCCCGCCGCCTGCACGCCGTCCAGCAGGGTCCGCACCCGCCGGCCGCGAGCGTCAAAGACCTCCAGCCTGGCTGCGCCCGCGGCGCGCAGTCCCCAGCGCAGGGTCGTGCGCGGGTTGAACGGGTTTGGAGCTGCCGGCGCGAGCCAGGCAGCGGCGGCCGCCGGCGCGTCCCCGACCGGCGACGTTCCCGGCGCCACGGTGAACGCGAAGGGCGCGGTCGCGCCGCCGACGGGCCAGGTCGTGGCGTGCCCGCCGCCATCGACGGCGGCCAGGTAGTACTCGACGGTCAGGCCGGCGGCGACCGCCGGCAGCCACCCGCCGTACAGGTCCGGCGGACCGCCCGCGACCAGGGAGGATTCCTGCCACGGGCCGCCGGCCACGCGCCAGCGCAGCTGCGGCGCGGCCGCCAGCCCGAGCCGGGCGCTCGCCGTGGCCGTGACCGGCCAGGGGCCGGCGGTGACCTGCGTGGCCGCCAGCGGCGCGTGCGCGAAGACCGGGCCGAACCAGGTCGCGGCGGCATAGGCGTCGACGATGCCCCAGCCGGTGTCGTTGTCCGGCGCCGCCGCCTGCCCGGCCGTCGCGCGCAGCGCCTCGATCACCTGCATCGGCAGCAGTCCCGGCACGCGCTCGAGCACGAGCGCGGCCACGCCCGTGACCAGCGGGCAGCTGAAGGACGTGCCCGAGGCATTGACGTACGCCGCATCGTCGCTGGGGCTGACCACACGGTTGGACTGGCCCAGGGCCGCGACGTCCGGCTTGATGCGCCCGTCGGCCGTCGGGCCCGGTGACGAGAACCAGGTGACGACGCCCGCCGCGTCGACGGCTCCCACGCTCACGATGCTGTCCGCGTCGGCCGGCGCGATCAGGTGCCCGGTGCTCGCGCGGTCGTTGCCCGCCGAGTTGACGACCAGCAGGCCGCGGCCTGCGGCCAGGTCCGCCGCCACGGTGGTGACGCAGGTGGCGCCGTCCAGGTCGGCGTACAGGTACCAGTCGATGTAGCCCAGCGACGACGAGATGATGTCGGCGCCCTGCGCCTCGCACCACTCCAGCCCGGCCACCCAGTGGTCTTCCTCGACCGGCACCTCCTGCGAGACGTCCTCGGTCTTGCCCAGCAGCACGGCGACGTTCCAGGCCGGCGCGACGAGATCGCCCGGCGCGTGCGCCGCCACGGTCGAGAGGGTCATCGTGCCGTGGTTGCGGCTGGAGGTCGGGTCCCCCGGCTCGTTGTCGACGATGGGGTCGTCGTTGACGAAGTCCCAGGCGCCGAGCACCGGGATATGGGACAGCGCCACGTGTTGCGTGCGGAAGCCGGTGTCCAGCATGCCGACGACCACGCCCGCGCCGGTCACGCCGAGCTGCTCGTGCGCCGCCGGGACGTTGGCCTGCGCCATGGCGTCGGCGTTGCCGCCGTAGTCGATGACCGTCCGCGCCTTGGGCGCGGTCGCCGGCACCCGGTCCGGCTCGGGCACGGGCGTGGGGATCGCCGCGCGGGCAAGCCGGGCCACCGGCTCGATCGACGCCACCTCGGGCAGCGCCGCCAGCGCGCGTACCTGGTCATCGTCGGCCAGGAAGGTCGCCGCGTTCAGCCAGCGGCTGCGGCGGTGGAGCTCGGCCCCGGTGGCCACGCAGCGGGCCAGGTACCGCGGCGGCACCGGCAGGTCGCGCGCGTCGACGGCCGGCAGGCCGGTCGCGGCGGCGACCTTCGCGCGACGGGCCCGCGCGCGGGGCGACAGCTCATCGCCGGCCGCCGCCAGCGCCGCCCCCATCGCCGCGGGCGCAACATCGCGATCGCGGAAGCGCACCCAGACCTTGAGGCGGCCGTCGGGCCGCCGCAGCGGATGCGCCTCGTCACCCAGCGCCGCGGCCACGCCCGCCGAGACCGCCGCGCCGCCGTTCGCCACCGGGGCGGGGGCCGCGCGACCGCCGGCATGGACGACCGGCATGCGGACGCCGGGGATCAGGACGGCGGCCGACAGGATGACGGCCGACAGGACGACGGCCGACAGGACGACGGCCGACAGGATCGCGGCACGGGGTGCCGCCTGGGCGAAACGGATGTGCTGCACGGTTGTCCCTCCTGCGGGGCGGGGCGGGCCGCCCCCGCGATTCCCATGATGATAGCACGAACCGGCGCTCAGGAGCCGCCCACCCTCGCACGGAACTCGGCGATCTCGGCCCGCAGCCGTGGCAGGACGGTCGCCGTATCCGGCAGCGCCGCGCCCTGCGCCAGCGCCCGTTCGTAGCGGGCGGCGGCGGACGGCCAGGCGCCTTCGACGGTGTCGAGCCGCGCCAGCTCGATCTCGATCTGGACGGACTCGCCGCTGCCCGGACCGTAATGTGCCTCGCAGCGCTTCATGGCGTCCCCGAGCAGCTCGCGGGCCCGGCCCGGCCGGCCGGCGTCGCGGTAGAAGCCTCCCAGCCGGGTCCGGCTGGAGATGAACGCCGGGTGCTCGGGGTCGAGCGTGGCGACGAAGATCGCCTCGACACGTTCGGCGGCCGCGATCGCCTCGTCCAGGCGGCCGACCTCGGCGAGGTCGCGCGAGTAGTGATCGAGCGCCATCGCGTAGGTGGCGTTGTCGGTGCCGATCGCCTTCTCCCAGATGCCCAGCGCGCGGGCGTGCATGGCCAGGGCGGCCTCATGTTCGCCGTCCATCCGGTGCAGGTTCGCCAGGACGTCCAGCGTCTCGGCGACGTCCGTGTGGTCGGGGCCGAGCGCGCGTTCCTGCACGGCCAGGGCCTCGGCCGCGGGGGCGCGCGCACGCGCGCGATCGATGTCCATGTACAGCCGGCTGAGCGTCGAGAGGCTCCAGGCCAGGTCGAGGTCGTCCGGCGCCAGCGTCCGCCGCTGGATCTCGACAACGCGTTCGAACACCGCGCAGGCCGAGTCCGCCTCGCCCAGCCGCCAGTGCACCAGGCCCAGCCCCGACAGCGGCGACACGTACCGGGAGGAATCGCCGGCGGCGGTCGCGACGGCCAGCAGCAGAGCGCGCCGGTAGAGCGCGGCCGCCTCGGGCAGGCGGTTGCGGTCGTACTCCAGGTTGGCCAGGCCGCTCAGGCTGGCGGCCAGGTCCACGGGCTCGCCGAGGCGCTCACGGATGGCCAGCGCCTCCTGGTAGTGCCCGCGCGCCGCGTCGAACTCACCCAGGCGCCTCAGCAGGCCGGCCAGCGTGTAGTGGCCGCGCGCGACGCGGGGATCGTCCGGCCCCAGGGTCTGCCGATCCAGCGCCACGGCCTGCTCCAGCAGCGGTCGCGCGTCCCGGTACAGGCCCAGCTGCCGGTAGGCGGTGCCCATCACGCCCAGCAGGCGGCCGCGCACCTCGGGCTGGTCCGCCAGCGAGGTGTCGATGCCGGCGACGGCGTTCTGCAACAGTTCGCGGGCGGTGACCTCGCCGCCGCGACCGCTCCCCGGGTCGGACACGCGGAACACCGACTCGAGGAAGCGGGCGGTCTCGGCCGCCGTCTTCGCTTCCGCGCGCGCCTCGGCCTCGGCGCTGCGCGCCCTGAGCAGGCCCCAGGTCGTGCCGCCGATGGCGACCAGCAGCGCCAGCAGCAGCGCCGTCGCGAAGCCGAGGGCCGCGCGGTGCCGCGCCACGATCTTGCGCAGCTGGTAGGCGGTGCTCGGCGGCCGGCCGATGATCGGCAGGTCCTGCTCCCAGCGGCGCAAGTCATCGCCCAGCTCCGCGACGCTCTGGTAGCGCCGCGCGGGCTCCTTCTCCAGCGCCTTCAGGAGGATCGTCTCCAGGTCGCCGCGCAGCGCCCGGCAGGCGAGCGAGGGGCGCGACGGCTCCTGCGTGCGCACGAGCCGGGCCGCCTCGGTCAGCGAAGCGCCGCGGATGGCGATGGGCACGCGACCGGTGAGCACCTCGTGGAAGAGCACGCCCAGGGAGTAGACGTCGCTGCGCAGGTCCAGGTCGCGCGGGTCGCCGTCCGCCTGCTCGGGACTCATGTAGGCCAGCGTGCCGACGAAGCCCGCCCCGTGCGAGCCGATGGTGGTCAGGCCGGCCTCGCCGCCGGTCAGCCGCGCGATCCCGAAGTCGAGGACCTTGACCGTCGGCGCCGCCCCCGGCTTGGCCGGCGGCAGCACCATCACGTTGGAGGGCTTGAGGTCGAGGTGCACGACGCCGCGCTGGTGCGCGTGCGCGATCGCGTCGCAGATGGCGAGGCAGACCGCGACGCGCGCCTCGGCCTCCGCCCGCGAATCCAGGGACGGGCGGCCCCGGGCCCAGGCGTCGAGCGTCTGCCCCTCGACGCGCTCCATCGCGAACCAGTGCAGCCCCTCGGGCGTGCGCCCGGCGTCGTGGATCGCGGCGATGCCCGGGTGGTTCAGCCGGCCGAGGCTCTCGGCCTCGCGCTGGAACAGGCGCAGCTGGTGGGTGCCGGCGTAGATGCCCGCGCGCAGGACCTTGAGCGCCACCAGCCGGTCGGGGTGCGCCTGGCGCGCCGTGAAGACCACGCCCATGCCGCCCTCGCCCAGCCGCTCGATGATGCGGTAGGGACCGATCTCGGTGCCGGCCAGGTCCGCCGGCGCCGGCGCCTGCCGCGCGGCGTCCTCCAGGAGGTGCCCGAAGCGCGTGGCGGCCTCGCTGTCCAGGAGCGTGCTGTCGGCAAGGTCGCGGCGCAGCAGGTCCTCGACCTCGGCGCGCAGGTCCGGCTCGCCGGCGGTCAACTCGTCGAGTCGCGCGGCGCGCTGCCCGGGCTCCAGCTGCAACAGCTCGTCGAAGATGGCGTCCAGACGGCGCCAGCGGTCGGGATCGGTGGGTGTCATGCCTGCTCCCCGGCACCGGCATCCAGTTCGCGCTGCAACCAGGCGCGCGCCCGGCGCCAGGCGCGCTTGACCGTGGCCTCGCTGACCTCCAGCGCACCGGCAGTCTCCTCGATCGTCAGCCCGCCGAACCAGCGCAGCTCGACCACGCGCGCCAGCTGCGGATCGAGCGCGGCAAGCGTGCGCAGCGCCTCGTCCAGGGCCACAACCTCGCGGGCCTGCTCGTCCGCCGCCGGGTCGGCCTTCGTCAGCGGCAGGTGCTCGGCGCCGCCGCCGCGCCGCGCGCTCAGCCGCCGCCGTGCGTGGTCCAGCAGCACCTGTCGCATGGCGGTCGAGGCCACGGCCAGGAAGTGCTGCCGGTCGGCGAACGAGAGTCCGCCGTGGCGAGCCAGCTTGAGGTAGGCCTCGTGCACGACGGCGGTCGTGTCCAGGGTGCCACCCCCGCCCGCGCGGGCGACGCGGGCGTGCGCGATGGCGCGCACCTCGTCGTAGACCAGGTGGAAGGCCTCGTTGAGGGCGGCGGGATCGCCGCCGCGGGCCGCCTGGAGCGCCAGCGTGACCTGGTGCCCCAGGGCCGCCGCGTCGGTGCTGCCGGGGGTGTCTTGATCGTCCATGACAACAGGATATCAACACCGCGCGCTTCGGCCACGATTTTTGTCCTCTTTTGCGCCGGGATGACCCGATCCGGCCCCGGATTTCGATAGACCCGGCACGAGGCATTCCCGGTGCCCGCGCATCCGGCGCGAAGGCACCCCGGCCCCTGACCCAGAACCCGGGAGTTCCGCCATGTCCGCACGCACGATTCCCCAGCCCAGGGCCGCGGCCCTGACCCTTGCGGCCTGCTGGCTCGCCTTCGGCCAGGCGCAGGCGCAGGCGCAGACCGAAGCCGCCCCTGCCGATTCGACCGTCTTCGTCGCGGTACCCGCCGGCGGGGCGGACACGCCGGCGGCACCGGCAACGCCGCTGGACCGCGAGGTGGCCGCCATCCGCGAGTCGTTCAGCGCCCGGCTGGCCGCGCTCACCGCCGCCTACCGCGCCGCTCCCGACGCGGCCGCCGCCGCGGCCGTCCAGCACGACATCGCGGCGCTGAAGACCTCGCTCGAGCTCGACCTGCTGGACCTGCAGCTGCGGCTGGCCCGTGAGCGCCAGGACGCCCCGGCCGTGACCGAGCTGGAAGGCGCCCGCGCGGCGGCCGCGAGCCGGCTGGTCGATGGTCGCCTGCCCGCCGCCGGCGCCGCCGGCGAGGGTCCTCACGCGGGCGGTCAGGAGGCGGCGCGATGAACCGACGCTCCACCATGGCCAGGGTCGCGCTGGCGCTCCTGGTCTCGTGCCTGGCGCTCGGCGGCACGGCGCGGGCCGACCTCGGTCCCGATGTGCGCGTGTCGCTGGTCCCGGCCTCGACCGACCTGCCGGTCGCCGGCCAGACGTTCGCCTTCCAGCTGGAGGTGACCAGCGCCACGGCCACGACCGCGTTGATGCCGACGATGCGCACCGGCCGCACCCAGGCCGGCGTGCCGGCCTGGCAGACGGTCACCTTTCCCACCGGGACCGGCTTCTCGCTGCCGGCGATGCAGCCCGTGTCGTTCCCGGTCGAGCTGCTGTGCAACGACCCGGCGCAGCCGATCGAGATCACGGTGGACGTGGGCGGGCGCTCGACGATGCAGCGCTTCTACCTGCTGCCGCAGGGCCTGAACGCCACGATCGGCGGCGACGAGACGTCGATGACGATCGACAGCGACAAGCGTCCGGCCGTGGCCCCCGACGAGTCGTTCGTCAAGCCTGCGCCGGCCGAGGCCTCGCGACGCGAGGTGCGCGACCGCCGCCAGCCGGCCCGGCCGGAAGGGAAGTCCGCCGCCGGGCGCAACATCCGCGTGCGCGGCCGCTTCGTCTACTTCCGCGAGTCGCACGACGACGATTACAACTACGAGGGCGACGGCCGCACGATGGGCGCCGACGGCGTGACCGTCAGCGTGTACGACTCCGACTGGGAATGGGACGACCTGCTGGCGCGCGGCGTGCTGGGGCCGGACGGCTACTACGACTTCACGTTCTGGTACGACGACTCGGAGGCGCCGGACATCTACGTCGAGTTCCGCGCCGCCAACTCGAAGGTCGACCTGGTGCACCCGAGCATCTGGAACACGACGTACGTCTGGAACACGCCCGAGAAGGAGGATTTCGGCGGCACCGAGATCAACTGGGGCCAGCGGCAACCCGCTTCCGAGGACCACTATGCCGGCCTGCACCTGCTGGCCACCGCCACGCGCGCCTGGCGCTGGGTGGACGACTACGGGTACGGCGGCATCGACGGCGTGCTCATCTCCTGGCCGGACGCGGACTGGCCGCACTACAAGCCGGTCTGGGAGACCATCTACATCCCCGAGTTCAAGCAGTGGTACGAGAGCACCGTCTGCCACGAGTATGGGCACCACTGGCAGCAGGACTTCACCGACACCGACGGCACCGACTACTGCAATGCCGGCGCCCGCTGTGACGACGACGACGACTGCCGTCACTGCCTGTGGTGCCAGGAGACGGGCGGCGACGCGATCCAGGAAGGCTTCCCCGACTGGATGTCCCAGCACATGACCGCGAAGTTCAACGTGCTCTACGGGTCGCCGGCCATCTTCAGCTACGACTTCGAGTCGCTGCAGCGCTGCACGGACGGCTCGCTGAACCAGTTCGACGATTCCAACCTGACCGAGGGCATGCTGGCGGCGTTCCTGCAGGACCTGACCGACACCGCCAACGACGACGACCCCAACGGCTACAACGGCGGCGAGGACGTGGTCACCTTCTCGCCGCAGCGCGTGCTCCAGGCCCAGGGCATCGACGATCCCCTGACCCCGGGCGGGTTGATCGCCAGCCTTCGCAGCCGGAATCCCGAGTTCAAGTCCGAGATCTGGCGGGCCGCGGCCAACAACCGGTTCGACGGCGTGGACCAGACGGCTCCCACGGCGGTGACCGGCCTGACGTCCCTGAGCCACGCCACCAGCGGCGACTCGCCGGACGGCACGGTCGAGCTGGTGTGGAACGCGTCGTCCGACACGGAGTCGGCCGTCGACGGCTACAGCGTGCGCGTCAGCTCCGGTGGCGCCCAGCAGCCGGACACGGTCGTCGAGACGTCGGCGACGTCCTGGGAATCGGCGGACCTGGCGCCGGGCACCTACTGGTTCACCGTGCGCGCGGTCGACAACGCCGGCAACGGCGGCTCGCACGCGACGTTCGGCCCGGTCGTGATCCGCGACTGGATCCCCGCCGACGTCGAGGCCTCGACCGGCGGCTCCTGGCCCTACCCCGTGGTGCCACGGCTGACCGGTGACGCCACCTCCTCGTCGGCGCCGCTGTCTTCGGTCCTGGTGGGCAACGGCGACACCTACTTCAACCTGCGCATCGCCAACTCGGGAGAACTGACGACCACGCCGACACTGCGCCTGCACGTGTACGTGGACGGCGCCCTCAGCTGGTACACGAACATCTTCGCCCTGCAGGGCTTCGTGGACCGCGCCTACCTGAACCTGGGCCCGTGGGAGGTGCGCGGCGGTCGCCATGCCGTCCGCATGTGGGCCGACGCCTACGAGCAGATGCCCGAGGCGAACGAGGCCGACAACTTCTACACCCGCCAGTTCATCTGGTACCCGTACACGCTGGCCAGCAACGGCTCGTGGGCCACGCGGCAGCGCCCGTCCGACGCCTGGGGCGGGTTCACGACGAGCCTGTTCTCGGCGCCCAACTGCGATGGCTTCGCCATCGGCCTGGGCACCGACTCGTTCGTCGGCACCATCATGGTGGCCGACAACGACGACTCCGACTTCGACCTGCGCCTGCACACGCATACGACAGGGCCGACGTCGGGCTTCGGCTACTTCGATACCGAGGTGATCAGCAACCGCCCGGCCGGCTGCGTCGAGGGCGTCTTCGTCAACAACGCGCAGACGACCGAGTCGGTGTTCGATGTCGGCGTGGTCAACCTCGACTTCGACGGCTACGGCTTCAAGATCCGGAGGATCGCCAGCTCGTCGATGTCGATCAACGCCGACGTCACGTTCCCGATCAGCCAGATCGAGCCGCTGGCGTTGCGGCACTTCAACCTGTCCGGCGGCTCGGGCACCAACTATGGCCAGGTCACCCTGCAGGTGGATCCCGCCACCGGCCCGGTGCGGATGAAGGTGCTGCGCTACGACGACGCGTTCGCCGGCCTGGACGAGGCGGCGAACCAGGCCGTCACCGACGCCTCCGGGTTCGCCAAGGTGACCTTCACCTACGGCGGCAGCCTGCAGGGCCTGGCCGTGTGGCAGGATCCCCAGGACGTGCCGGCCGGCGGCTCCGGCCACTTCGCGGCCACGGTGCGCGCCTCGCTCACGCCGGTCGACCTGCTGCCGCTGCAGACCGCGGGCTGGTACGCGCCTCTGGTGCCGACGAGCGGCGCGCCGGGCACGGTCGCCTCGACGCCGCTGCCGGGAACGCTGAACGGCAACGCGGCCGACACCTACATCAACGTGCAGTACCGCAACGGCGGCATGACCGGGGCCGGCCCGTTCGACCTCATGACCTACCTGGACGGGGCGCCGCTGCTGGGTGAGCAGATGTTCGGCCTGGCCGGCCAGACCAACCGCGTGCGCAACTTCCCGTACGCGCAGACCGTGCGCGGCGGGCGTCACACGCTGTCGATGCTGGCGGACTCGGGCCTCCAGGTCGGCGAGAGCGATGAAGCGAACAACCAGATGGGACTGCAGTACGTCTGGTCGCCGCAGGCCCTCGCCGCGGGCACGGCCAGCGACCGGAACGCGCCGCCCGACCCGACCGGCGGCTTCGGGGCCCTGATGGCCTGGAGCGCGGCCCCGGCCTGGTTCAACTGCGACGGCCTGCGCACGCCGGTGCCAGCGCCGGTCGGCGACACGGGGCAGTGGCTGGCCGTGGCGACCATGCCCGGCGCCGCCAGCGACGTGGACCTGCGGCTGCACGAGCGCATCAACTCGACCACCTCCGGCTTCACGACCGCGCACGAGGTCTCCGGTTGGGGCCCCGGCGAGTCGGACTACGTGCTGGTGAACTTCCGCGCCACGACGCCGCGTCAGTTCGATGTGGGCGCGCTCGCCACGGCCGGCAGCGAGGCCTACCGCGTGCAGACCGTGTCGTCGGGCTGGCTCGGGAACACGCCGGCCGGCGTGCACGGCCCCTTCCCGCTGGGGGCCGGCACCGTCGTCGCGCTGCACGAGGTGTGGCTGCCCGCGGGCCCGCTGACCATCACGCTCCTGCCCGACGGCGGCGGCGCCGTGGACTGGGGCCTGACCCTGCACAGGGGCCAGGTGCCGTACCACGCGAAGTCCGCGGCGCCGGGCATCGTCGGTCAGGCCTGGTCGGCGCCGGTCGGCGCGGAAGAGCCCATGCCGGTCGACGTCCCGCAGGCCGGCCACTACTGCCTGGTGGTCTGGAAGGCGGGCGCCGCCGACCTGGCGCAGGCCGGCCAGTACCGGCTGCGGTTCGACGGCTTCCTCTCGGACGCGCCGGGCGCGGGCGTCGTGCCGGCGGCGACGCAGGTGCGCGAGGTGACCCCGAACCCGTTCAACCCCAGCGCGCGCGTGGCCTTCGAACTGGCCGCGGGCGGGCGGGCCGTCCTCGAGGTCTTCGACGTGCGCGGTCGCCTGGTCAGGCGACTGGTCGACACCGAGCTGGCAGCCGGGCGTCACGAGGCGCTCTGGGACGGCCGCGACGACGCGGGCTCCGCCGCGCCGAGCGGGACCTACGTGGCGCGCCTGCGCCTGGACGGCGTGGTGTCCTCGCGCAAAATGCAGCTGCTGAAATAGGTCCTGCCATGGCCATCCGGTGGGGAGCCGGAGGGACGACGCGCCGGTCCGGGACAGCCCGGGCCGGCGCGTCCGTCGTGCGGGATATTCCACAGCGCGGGGGCGGCGACTGTGGGATATTCGACAGTTCGGGCGGCCGAAGCAGGACACCGACGCGCCAAAAATATGTCCCGCAACATCTTGCGAGTTCGGCACGACGCTTGCCGCTGGCTGGGCGAACCCTTGGGAGCCCACCCCGACGCGGGAGCCGTGCGCGATGTCCAGAACCGCCCTGAACCACCTGGCCGCAGTGACCATGATGGCCGCGATCGCGCTCCTGGTCCTGCCCGCGCCCGCGCGCGCCGACGCCACCAGCGCCCCGCTGCACGGCGGCGTGGTGACCGAGGTCGAGGGCCACGTCTTCGAGACGCTCATCGACCGCGAAGGCCTGCACGTCTGGTTCCACACCGACGAGCTGGCCCCGGCGATGGTCGGGCGCGCGGGCGGCACGGCCTCGCTGAAGCTGCCGGACGGCCAGGTGCGCGAGGTGACGCTCACGGCCCGCGAGCCGGCTGCGGACGATCGCGGCGTGTTCTTCTGCCCGATGCACCCGGAAGTCGTGCAGGGCACCCCCGGCAAGTGCGAACCCTGCGGCGGCATGATCCTGTTCCACCAGGACGAACTGCTCGGCGCCGTCGACCTGTCGGGCATCGATGCGCGCGCGGTCACGGCGCAAGTCAGGCTGACCGGCCTGAAGGGCCGTCACAAGGAAGCGACTTTCTCACCGGCCTTCCCCGCGCCCGACGGGAAGGCCGGCCGGAACGACACGGGCAGGTAGCACCGGACGCCGCTGGCGCAGCGACGGCGAAGGCGGACCTGCTGGTCACCGCACTGGCGCCGCTGCCGGCGGCCGGCGCAGGCGCCGACAGCGCCGACCGGCGGATCGCCGGTGCCGAGCTCGATTCCCTGGTGGCCCTCGCATTGCGGCGGGCGCCCCTGATCGCCGCCGGCGCGGGCGAGGTCGAGGCGCTGAGCCGCGAGGTCCCCGCCGCCGGCGCGCTGCCGGACCCGATGGTCGCGCTCGGCGCCCGGGGAGAGGACTACCCCGGCGCCGGCCTCGGCAGCGACCCGATGGCCCTTGTGGGCCTTGAAGTGACGCAGTCGATCCCCTGGCCCGGCAAGCGGGCGCTGCGCTCGGCGGCGGCAGCCGCCCGCGTGCCCGTCGGCGAGGCGCGACTGCAGGACAGGCGACGCCGGCTGGCCGCCGACGTGCGTGAAGGCTGGGCCCGCCTGTACGCGACGGACGCTGAACTCGGTTCGCTGCGGCAGGTCATCGCGCTGCTG
>JAYRFB010000117.1:0-3151 GCA_041908585.1 Candidatus Krumholzibacteriia bacterium | reverse complement strand
GTCGTCCTGGGCGCGCCGCGCCCGGTCCTGCCGTTGACGCGCGAGAAGATCGTGGCCGCGTTCGGCTCCGATGCGGGGCCGCTGGTGCTCGTGCTGGCCGGCCTGTTGGCCACGCTGGCGGCCGTCGTCCTGTACCCGCGCCGCGCGCCCGGCGGGCGGGCCGCCACCGCGGCCGCCTTCCTGGACGGGGTCCGCGCGATGGGCGGCGCGATCTGGATCCTGCTCGCGGCCTGGATGCTCGGCAGCGTGCTCGAGGCGCTGGGCACCGCCCGGACGCTCACGGCGCTGCTGGCTGTCGGCGGCGCCCTGCCGCTGGTGCCGCTGTTGACGTTCGTCACCGGCGCGGCGATCTCGTTCGCGACGGGCACGTCGTGGGGCACGATGGGCCTCCTCTTCCCCCTGGCGATCCCCGCGGCAGCTGCCGCCGGGGCGGATGCGCAGCTGTTGTCGGTCACCGTCGCCGCCGTCTTCAGCGGCGCCGTCTTCGGGGACCACTGCTCGCCGTTCAGCGACACCACCGTCGTAACGGCGATCTCGTGCGGCGTGGAGACGCACGACCATGTGGTGACGCAGCTGCCGTACGCCCTGATCACCGCCCTCGTGGCCTGCCTGGCGGGCTTCCTGCCCGCGGGCTTCGGCGCCCCCGCCTGGGTGTCGCTCCTGGCGGGAACCGCGCTGCTCGTGCTCCTGCCGCGGCTGTGGCCGTCGGCCGTCACCCCCCCGGAGGAACCCCATGGCTGACCTGCGGTCCGAGTTCCTGCTGCGCCCGGACGTCGTCTTCCTGAACCACGGCTCGTTCGGCGCCTGTCCCCGCCCGGTCTTCGCCGAGTACCAGCGCCTGCAGCGCGAGCTGGAGGAGGAGCCCGTCGACTTCCTGCACACCGGGCGCACGCTGCCGGCCCGCCAGGCCGCCGCGCGGGCCGAGCTCGCGGAGTTCCTGGGCGCGCAGCGCGACGACCTGGTCTTCATCCCCAACGCGACCTGGGGCGGCAACGTCGTGGCGCGGTCGCTGCGCCTGCGGCCCGGCGACGAGGTGCTGACCACGGACCACGAGTACGGGGCGATGGAGCGCACGTGGACCTTCGCCTGCGAGAAGGCCGGCGCGCGCCTCGTGCAGGCACGCCTGCCGCTGCCGCTGGGCGATCCGCTCGACGTCGTCGAGGCCGTCTGGCGCGCGGTCACACCGCGCACGCGCGTGCTCATGCTCAGCCACGTCACCTCATCATCGGCGCTGGTGCTGCCGGTGGCCGAGCTCGTGCGCCGCGCGGCGTCCGCCGGCATCCTCAGCTTCATCGACGGGGCCCACGCCCCGGGCCAGATTCCGGTCCGGCTCGACGAGCTGGGGGCGGACTTCTACACCGGCAATTGCCACAAGTGGCTGCTCTCGCCCAAGGGCGCGGCGTTCCTTCACGTGCGGCGCGACCGCCAGGACCTGGTCGAGCCGCTGGCCGTCAGCTGGGGCTGGCGCGCGGACCAGCCCGGTCCCAGCCGCTTCGTCGACGAGCACGACTGGACCGGCACGCGCGACCCCTCGGCCTGCCTGGCGGTGCCGGCGGCGCTGGCATTCCGGCGCGCGCACGACTGGGATCGCGTCGCCGCGCGTTGCCGCGAGCTGACGGTCGCGGCCCGGGAGCTGCTCCTGTCGGCTCTGGGCGCCGAGGCGCCCTGCCCGCCGACTCCCTGGCTCGCGCAGATGGCCGCCGTGCCGCTGCCGCCGGTGGACCCGGCGAGGCTGGGGGCGGTCCTTCGCGAGCGGCACCGTATCGAGGTGCCGGTCACCAGCCTGGGCGGCCGGCCCTGGCTGCGGGTCTCCCTGCAGGCCTACAACTCGCTGCGGGACATCGAGCTGCTGGTCGAGGCGCTGCGCCGGGAGCTCTGAGCGCGCCGGCCCGGGGTCGGCTCGCCGTGCGGCCGCGCCCTGCCGGGTCCCGAAATGTTGTTGCAACAATCATCGAACGAACATAGGTTGTCGCCACCTGGAACGGGAGGTGACGGGATGACCCTTCGGGAAGAGCTCCGCATGACGCGGAGCTTCAGTTCGCCGGAAGAGGAACTGAACCTGAACCTGCAGCGGACGGTGGGCCTGCTCGGCAAGCCGCTGTTCCGCTTCCTCAAGGCCCATGGCCTGAGCCTGGCCCAGTACAACATCCTGCGGATCCTGCGCGGCCAGCCCGGCCGGCGGCTGCCCTGCCGCCAGATCGGGTTGCGCATGGTGACACGGGAGCCGGACGTCACGCGACTGCTGGACCGTCTCGAGCGGGACGGCCTGGTGGAGCGTGACCGGTCGCAAGCCGATCGCCGGGTCGTGATGATCTCGATCACGTCGGCAGGGCTGGAGCTGCTGGCTTCGCTCGACGAGCCGATGCGGCTCATCCACAAGGAATCCCTCGGGCACCTGGCCCGGGTGGAGATACGCGAACTGAACCGGCTGCTGGTCAAGGCGCGGCAGCCATTCCTCGAAGGAGAGGACCATGAATAGGGCGATGAACCGGTTGCTGCCGCTGCTCATGCTGGGCCTCGTGACTCTGGCCCTGCCCGCGCTGGCGGCCGAGTACGAGATCGACAAGGCGCACAGCGCCGTCAGCTTCAAGATCAAGCACCTGACCATCAGCAGCGTCAAGGGCACCTTCGACGACTTCGGCGGCACCTTCACCTTCGACCCGGCGAACCCGGCGTCGGCCTCGGTGGAAGCCGTGATCCAGGCGGCCTCGATCAGCACCGGCGACACGAAGCGCGACGATCACCTGCGCGCGCCGGACTTCTTCGATGTCGCGAAGTACCCCACGATCACCTTCAAGTCGACGGGCCTGACCATGTCCAGCGCCAACGAGGGCACCCTCAAGGGCGACCTGACCATGCACGGCGTCACGAAGCCGGTCACGCTGGCCGTCGTCTTCAACGGCGCGATCAAGGACCCCTGGGGCAATGACAAGATCGGCTTCTCGGCCACCGGCAAGCTCGACCGCACGGAGTTCGGCCTGAGCTACGGCAAGGTCCTCGAGGGCGGCGGCCTCATGATCGGCAACGACGTGGAGTTCGCGCTGGAGATCGAGGGCACGGGCAAGAAGTAGCCTGCCCGCCGAGTCGGAATCGCCAAAGGGGGCCGCGCCGGCGGCCCTCTTCGTTGTTGCCGCGGTGTGCGCCCGCCGCC
>JAYRFB010000116.1:0-9364 GCA_041908585.1 Candidatus Krumholzibacteriia bacterium | reverse complement strand
CCCATCGCCGCGGCGCGCGGCCAGCCGAGTCCGCGAATGGCTGCGTCCGGCACTCCGCCCGCAGTGGTCACGGACGAGTGGCGGGCCATCCGCAGCGCCAAAGGCGCGAGGACAGCCCGCCACCCGTCTGTGACAACTGCGGGCCAGGTCCTAGTCGCCGTCCAGGATCCGGCCCAGCCCGCCCAGCACCGAGCCCTCGCCCTGCTGGCGGCCGCCCAGGCGCGGCGAGGCGGCGACGATGCGGTCGGCCAGGCGCGAGAACGGCAGCGACTGCAGGTAGACCGTGCCGTGGCCGCGCAGCGTGACCAGGAAGAGGCCCTCGCCGCCGAAGATCATGCTCTTGAGGTTGCCGGCGCGCTGGATGTCGTAGTCGATGCCCTCGGTGAAGCCGACCAGGCAGCCCGTGTCCACCAGCAGCGTCTGGCCGCGCAGCTCCTTCTTCACCACGGTACCGCCGGCGTGGCAGAAGGCCATGCCGTCGCCCTCGAGCTTCTGCAGGATGAAGCCCTCGCCGCCGAAGAAGCCGGTGCCCAGGCGGCGCTGCAGCGTGATCGAGATCGAGGTGCCCAGCGCCGCGCAGAGGAACGCGTCCTTCTGGCAGATGAAGCGGCCGCCGTGTTCGACCATGTTCAGGGCGATGATCTTGCCCGGGAAGGGGGCGGCGAAGGCGACGCGGCGCTTGGCCACGCTCTGGTTCGTGAAGTGGGTCAGGAAGATCGACTCACCGGTCAGCACGCGCTTGCCGATGTTCAGCAGCTTGTCGAAGACCCCGCTGTTGGTCTGGGAGCCGTCGCCCATGCGGGCCTCGAACGTGATGCCCTCGTCCATGTAGTTGAGGGCACCGGCCTCGGCGACCACCGTCTCGCGGGGGTCCAACTCGACTTCGACGATCTGCATGTCGTCGCCCAGGATCTCGTAGTCAAGCTCATGGCAGCGCATACTCGTGCCTCCTCAGGCAGGATCGGTTGGGGTCTCTTCGCGCAGCAGGTGCGGTCGTATACCCGGACCAAAGTAGTTCTGTTCGTTCAAAATAGCACTTGGCCGCCGCAAAGTCGTGCCGATAGTCGATATCGTTCTCTCAATGCGCTCCCGCCGCGGGAGCGGTCCCATCCATCCAAGGAGCCGGGCCATGACGTTCCGCAAGTCCATGATCCTGCTCGCCTGGCTGGCCGTCCTCGCGCTGGCGCTGGGCGCCTGCAGCGACAGCAGCACGACACCCGAGGAAGACGACACCGACACGACGGCCCCGCTGGTCGCGGGCACCAGCCCCTCGCACGGGCAGGTCAACGTGGCGTCCTACGCCAACATCCTCGTCACCTTCAACGAGCCGATCGACCAGGCCACCTGCGCCGGCCAGGTCACCGTGACGCCCGGCGGGGCCGGCGCGATCACCTGGCTCAGCGACCGGCAGGCGAGCATCGCGAACCCGTCCGGCTGGGCCGAGGGCGTCCAGGTCACCGTGACCCTGGGCACCGGCATCACCGACCTGGCGGGCAACCACCTGGCCAGCCCGCATGCGTTCAACTTCTTCGTCGAGTCCAATGACCTGCTGCTCCTGTCCACCGAGCCGGTCGAGGGCGCCACGGGCGTCAACCGCAGCGCCAGCGTGCGACTGCAGTTCTCCCATGAGGTGGACGTCAGCTCGCTGGCAGCCAACACGTCGATCGGCAATGCGGTGGGCAAGTCCGGCTACGCCTATTCCATCACCAGCGGCAGCAACAACTGGTACACGCTGGACCCGACGGACAACCTGCCGTCCGGCGCGTCCCTGGTGGTCACGGTGGGAGCGGGCGTGGCCGCGGCCGGCAACCCGGCCAACACGCTGGGCACGGCGACGACTCTGCACTTCGCGACGGGCGTCGAGGTGGACACGACTCCGCCGACCGTCGTCTCGTTCGCGCCCGCCGACGGCGCCACGAACCTGCCGGCGGACCTGGGCGTGCTCGTCATCACCTTCAGCGAGCCGGTCAACCCCGACTCCTTCGAGCCGGTGTCGTGGAACGTCGAGTTCGCGCTGCTGGTGATGGGGTTGGGCACCGAGCCGGTGTGGAGCGAGGGCAACACCGTACTGACGGTGGCGCTGCCGGAGCTGCCGGCCGGCCTGGAGATGGCGATCGCGTTCGCGGGCTTCGCCGATGCCAGCGGCAACGTGCAGCCTGCGCTGTACGAATGGGAAGCCCGCGTGGCCGGGACCGCGGACATCTATCCCCTGGCGCACGGCCAGACGCAGGCCTGGTACGGCTCGTGGGCGCGCGGACCGGCCGGCAGCGGGACGCCGGCCGAGGAGGGCAGCAACGAGGACCTGCTGCGCGTGGAGGTGCAGGGCAACGGCGACGTGCGCCTGGTCGAGTACGATTCCGGGTCGTTCACCGACCCCCGCCGCTGGGATACCTTCGACCGCCTGCCGGCCTCGATCGAGTGGCTCGGCTTCGCCGACAGCGGCGACGGCTCCGATCCGCAGGAGATCCTGTTCGGCAGCCCGGTGAAGTACCTGCCGCTGCCCATGGCCGCCGGCACCTGGACCGACAACACGACGGTGACCGTGCCCGGCGAGGGCACGTACACCGCGACGATGAACGGACAGGTCTTCGCGCGCGTCGACCTGCCCCTGGAGGTCAAGCGCGTCGGGCCGCCCGCCGGCTTCTACTTCAAGGGGGCCTGGAAGGTCGTCCGCAGCTTCGAGGTGGAGCTGGACGGCACCTGGTTCACCACCATGCGCGACACGACCTGGTACTCGCCGACGATCGGACCCGTGATCGAGTCCACGCGCGAGGACTTTGCAGCCCGGGACGGCGAGCCGGCGGGCTGGTACCGGACCCGGATGTGGCGGAACCTCGGGGGCGGAGAAGGCCTCAAGTAGAGGTCCGGCTGCAGGTTGAAGGCGACGGGGGAGGCCGCTGCTCCCCCGTCGCCGCGCGCACGGCCGCCGCCGCGCGTAAGCGAAAACCCCTAAAATCCCCTACGCGTGCTGCCGATACTGTTTCGTGGTTTTCAGTCTTCCCGCACCAGGAAGGGCCGCGTGCAGCCGGCGATGAACAGGCAGCAGGGAGCCAGGTGGTGGATCCTCGGGGCCAGCGTGTGCGCTCTGGCGCTGGTCGGGTACCTGGCCGCCGAGTCGCGCGCGCGCGCCCTTGATGCGGAGATGCGCGGCGAGCTCCTGCGCCAGATGACCGGCCTGTCGCGCGCCATCAGTCCCGAGCTGGCCGCGCAGCTGACCTTCACCGAGGCCGATGCGCAGTCGCACGGCTACCAGCAGCTGCGCGCGCAGCTGACAGCCTACGGCGCCGTGGTCCCCAATCGCGGCATCTACACCGTCGCGCGCCGCGGGGACCGCTACGTGTTCGGGCCGGAGAACTACCCCCTGATGGACCCGCTGGCCAGCGCGCCGGGCTCGACCTACGAGCAGCCGCCCGAGGTGCTGGCGCGCGTGTTCGAGTCGCGCGTGCCGCAGACCTACGGTCCGTACACCGACGAGTTCGGCACCTTCGTCTCGGCGCTGGCGCCGGTGCTCGACCCGCACGACGGCGGGGTCGTGATGGTCGTCGCCCTGGACATGCTGGCCGACTCCTGGGCGACCACGGTCACCGGCGCCCGCCACGCCCCGTGGGCCGTGGCCGCGCTGGCGGCGCTGCTGGCGGGGATCGGCGCGCTCCTGATCGACCGCCGGGACCGCGGCCAGCTGGGCGCCGGGCTGCTGAGCCAGCAGCTGGATACGCTGGTCGTCGGTGTGCTGGGCCTGGCGATCGCGGCGGGCGCCGCGCTCTGGATGCACGACGTCGAGGCCCGCGAGCGGCGCCAGGCCTTCGCCCGCCTGGCGGACTCGCAGGGCGAGGCCGTACGGCGCGCGCTGCACACCCTCCAGCGCGACCAGGTCCTGCTGGCCTCGTTCTTCGAGAGCAGCAGCGTGGTCGACAGCGGGGAATTCGCGCACTTCTCGCAGCCCCTGACGCGATTCTCGCCGGCGCGCTCGACCTGGTGGGTCCCTGTCGTCGAGGGTGGCGGGGGGACGCCCCGCCTGCCCGGGGACGAAACGGCGACAGCCGCGGCGATCTGGGAGGTGGACGAGGGGGGGCGGCGGCGCGCGGTCCCGGATCGCCCGCTGCACTTCCCGGTCCAGTTCCACAACGGGCACGACGGCATGGTGGCGCCCGTGGGATTCGACCTGGGCTCGGAGCCCGTCGTCCGCGCCGCGCTGGAGAAGGTCCGGCGCACGCGACTGCCGACGGCCAGCGACCTGGCGCTGCTGCCCCACGGCTTCGAGGAAGACCTGCCGGTGGTCCTGACGTTCATGCCCGTCACAGCGCGCACGGCGCCTGCGGCAGGCGAGCCGCCGGTGACGGGATTCGTGACCAACGTGCTGCGCCTGCAGGACGTGCTCGTCAACTCGCTGGCCGGCGGTGCCGCCACGGCGGCCGAGGTGGGGATCGAGCTGCTGGACCTCGACGCGCGCGACCTGCACCACCCCCTGGCGGCGTCGGCCGTCCTGTCCGCGCCGGCCCGCCTGGAGAGCGCCGCGCCGGGCGCGCCGGCGCCGGCGGTCTGCGAACATGCCGCCGGCCTGCACGCCGTCCTGCCCGTGTTCGCCTACGACCGGGCCTACGCAGTGCACGTCGCGCCGACGGCGGCGTTCATGGCTCGACACGGCGACCGCGTCTCCACCCTGGTCCTGTCCGGCGGCGCGGCGCTGACGCTCGTGCTGGCGATCCTCGTCGGGTTCCTGCGCGGCCGGCAGGTCGATACCGAACGACAGGTCGGCCAGCGCACGGCCGACCTGCTGGAGAGCAATCGCCAGCTCGAGCTGGCGACGATCCGCGCGCGCGAGCTGGCCGTGCGAGCGGAGCAGGCCAGCGTCGCCAAGGGCGAGTTCCTGGCCAACATGTCGCACGAGATCCGCACGCCGATGAACGGCGTCATCGGCATGACGACGCTGCTGCTGGACACGGAGCTGACGGCCGAGCAGCGCCGCTACCTGAACATCTGCCGGACCAGCGGCGAGTCGCTGCTGAGCCTGATCAACGACATCCTCGACTTCTCGAAGATCGAGGCCGGGAAGCTGAGCCTGGAGAGCATCCCGTTCGACCCGCGCGAGCTGGTCGAGGAGACGACCGAGCCGCTGCGCCTGCGCGCGGCGGCGCAGGGCATCGAGCTGGTCGTCGACATCGACCCGGCGGTGCCGGCAAGGGTGCTCGGCGACCCGAACCGGCTGCGCCAGGTGCTCACGAACCTGGCGGGCAACGCCGTGAAGTTCACGCAGCAGGGGCAGGTGACCGTCATCGCGCGGGCCGAGGCCACGGACCACGGCAGCGTCTGGCTGCGCTTCGAGGTGCGCGACACCGGCATCGGCATCGACGCCGGGACTATGACCCGCCTGTTCGCGCCGTTCACGCAGGCCGACGGCTCGACCAGCCGCCGCTACGGCGGCACGGGCCTGGGCCTGGTCATCTCGCGCCAGCTCGTGCACCTGATGGGCGGCACCGTCGAGGCCAGCAGCGAGGCCGGGCGCGGCTCGACGTTCCGCTTCGCGGTCTGCTGCGGCCTGGCCCCCGAGGCGTCGCGCCGGCCGGGCCTCCCCGCCGCCGTCGCCGAGGCCGCGGCGGAAAGGCTCTCCGGCCACGTGCTGCTGGTCGAGGACAACCCGACCAACCAGCTGGTCGCCTCGAAGCTGCTGCAAAGGCTCGGGCTGACCTGCGACCTGGCCGCCGACGGCGTCGAGGCCGTCCGCCGGCTGCGCGGCCACCCCTACGACCTGGTCCTGATGGACTGCCAGATGCCCGGCGTCGACGGCTACGAGGCCACGGCGATGATCCGGCGAGGCGAGGCGGGCGACTTCGCCCGCGGGGTCTCCATCGTGGCGATGACGGCCAACGCGCTGGTCGGCGACCGCGAGCGCTGCCTCGAGTGCGGCATGGACGACTACCTGGCCAAGCCCGTGCGGCGTCCCGAGCTGGAGGCGAAGGTCGCCCGCTGGCTGCGCCGGACGCACGAGGAGCCGGTCGGTTCCCCGACCGGCTCCGTGGTCGCGGTGGATTCCTGACGGTCGCCGCCTACCCGCGCAGGCGGAACGTCACCGGCATGTTCACCCACACCTCGATCGGCTTGTGGTCGATCAGCGCCGGCCGCCACACCGAGCTGCGCGCGCTCTTGAGCGCGGCATCCTTGAGCGCCTCCGGCCCGTCGATGTAGATGGCGTCCTTGACGCGCCCGTTCTTGCCCACCAGCACGCGGACCAGCACGGTGCCCTCGATACCCGCCGAGCGCGCCACCGACGGGTAGTCGGGCACGTCCTGCGAGACCTTCACCGGCTCCTGGTCGTAGGCGACGAACTCCTCCGGCGCCGGCGAGAGGTCGACGTCCATGTCCACGACCAGCGAGTCGCCGTCGCCCACGCCCGAACCCGCGCCGTCGAAGGTGATGGGGGCCAGCGCCTCGGCCATCTCCGTCTGCGTGGCGATGGTCTGCGTGGTGGCCTTCTCGTCGGCCACCGGCTCGGGGATGGCGATCTTCGGCGGCGGGGCGGCGATCCTGGCCACCGCCTCGGCCACGTTGATCTGCGGGGCGGCGGGCCGCGCGATGGACGGCGGCACGCCCAGGTCCGTGTAGCGCACGATCTTGACCTGGCGCGCGACCGGCGCCGCCGGCGGCGCGCGGTGCGTCCACCACAGCCACGCCGCCAGCAGGATGACGACCACCAGGAGCGTGACGCCGCCGGCCGTCGCCAGCCAGCGCGCCATCTCCCGCCGCAGCGGATGCCGCTCGCCGACCAGAGGGAGGGCCGGCGCGTCGTCCAGGGCGAAGGCCCAGGGGATGTGGATGCCGTCGTCGCGGCGCGGCTTCGCGTTCATCGCGCGGCCTCCACGGCGGCCACATCGGCCTCCTTCATCTCGACCAGGCTGAAGCGCTGCATCTTCGCGTCCTCGAGCGTGTCCATCATGTCCACCATGGGCTCGTAGCGCGCCTCGCGGTGGATCTTCACCAGGATGATCAGGTCCGGGTTGGCGGCGGTGCCCGCCTCGAACGTGGTGCGCAGGTCTCCCCAGGCGATCGGCTGCAGCGGCTGGGTGCCCTGGCGCATGAAGAGGACCTCGTCCTTGTCGACGAAGATCGTCATCACGTTGGACTCGGGCACCTCGACGCGCGCGTCAGGCTCCGGCATGTTGACCTCCATGGCCAGCGGCCGGCGGAACACCGTCGTGACCATGAAGAAGATCAGCAGCAGGAAGGCGATGTCGACCATCGGCGTCATGTCCACCCGCACGCCGACACGCGCCTTCTTGACGCGGCCCAGGACGCCCTGGCGCTGCCCGGATCCGCTTTCGGCAACGGCAACGTCGCTCATGCGGTCACCTCCCGCCCGCGGACGCGCCGTTCGGGCCCGGCTCGTCGCCGGCCTTGCGCAGGTCCGTCATCAGGTTGAAGCGCAGCGTCTTCGCCTTGGCCAGGTTGTCCATCAGGTCGGCCATGGCGCCGAACGGCGCGTCCTTGTCGCCCTTGACGATCACGTGGGCGCCCGGGCTGCGCTCGCGCCACTGCACGATGGCCGCCAGCACGTTGTCCGGGGCCAGTTCCTGCACCGAGGCCAGGTTCTCGTCCGAGATGAACATCTGCCCGGTGCGGTTGACCGTCAGGATGATGGTGCCCGTCTCGGGGATGTGGATCTCCGACCGCGACAGCGGCAGGTCCACGGCCACGGTCTCGGGCGGCTTGAACTGGGTGGTGGACATGAAGAAGATCAGCAGCAGGAACGCCACGTCCACCATGGGCGTCATGTCGATGCGCACGGGATTGCGACGGTTCGCCACGGCCTACGACTCCTTGCCGTTCTCCAGCAGCTTCAGGACCTCGAACGAGGTCTCGTCGACGCGGTTGTTGAACGCGTCCACCCTCGTCGTGAAGAAGTTGTAGAGGAAGCTGGCCAGGATGGCGGTGGTCAGGCCCATCGCCGTGTTGATCAGCGCCTCGCTGATGCCCAGCGCCAGGGCCGTGGCATCGGGGGCGCCGGCGCGCGACATCGCCTGGAAGGAGCGGATCATGCCGATGGTGGTGCCCAGCAGTCCGAGCATCGTCGAGAGCGAGGCGATCGTCGACAGCCACGTCAGGTTGCGCTCGAGGTTCGGGCTCTCCAGCGCGCTGGCCTCCTGCAGGGCCCGTCGCGTCTCGTCGAGCACCTCCTTCGAGGCGCCGCCGCGCTTGCCGCCGGTCTGCGCGCGGTAGCTCTCCAGTCCGGCACCGATGACGTTGGCCAGGCTGCCGCCCTGCTTCTTGCAGGCCTCGACCGCGGCCGTCAGGTCGCCGCTGCCCAGGGCGCGCTTCATGTTGGCGATGAAGCCGGCGACGTTGCCGCGGCCGCCGGCGCGCCACAGCACGAAGGATCGCTCGATCACGAACACCAGCATCATCAGGAAGGCCCAGATGCCGAAGACCAGCACGACGCCGGCCTGCTGCACGAACTCGGGCAACATGGTCCTGATGATGGCGGAGACCGCCAACAGGACGACGGCGATCAGGAGCAGGGCGTAGTTCTTCATCGTGACGAAGAGTCCTTTCCGGCGTTACGGGCCTGGTTCAACAGTTCGGATCCGGTCCTGAGCATGGGATTCTGCGGGTCGATGGCGCGGGCCCTGGCGAACGCGGCCGCCGCCGCGTCGAGCCGGCCCTGGCCGAGCCGGGCGCTGCCCAGCCCGGCCCAGCCGTCGGCGTTGTCGGGCTCGCCTTGCGTCGACTGGTCGTAGGCCGCGGCGGCCGCGGCGTAATCGCCGGCGCGCAGGCGGCAGAAGCCGAGCCCGCGCTGCGCCTTCGCGTTGCCGGCCTCCAGCGCCAGCACCTGGCGGTACTGCGCCTCGGCCGCCGCCAGCGAGTCGCCGGCCGCCAGCGCCTGCGCCAGCAGCAGGCGCGCCGTGGCATTGCCGCCGTCCAGCCCCACCGCGGCGCGGAAGTCGGCGATGGCGGCGCGCGCATCGCCGGCCTGGAAGCGGGCGATGCCCAGGTTGAGGCGCGCCGCGCCGGAGGCGGGGTCCAGCGCCAGGGCGCGCTCGAAGTGGCCGGCGGCCTGGCCCGTGCGACCGGCGCGCAGCTCGAGCAGGCCCATCCGGAACGGGACCGCCGAGGCCGTGGAGTCCATGCCCGCGGCCGCCCGCAGCGTGGCCAGCGCGGCGTCGGGGCGCTGCTGCGCCTGCTGCCAGTCGGCCAGGGCCAGCTGGTCGTCCAGCGTCCAGCCCGGCGGCGCGGCGGTCGGATTCGGCGGCGGGCACCAAGGCCCCGTTGATGGTGACGGCGTTGTAGTCCGGCCCCAGGCCGCGCACCCGCACAAAGCGGCCTTCACCTTGGTCGCGCTCCACCGACACACCGGGCAGGCGGGCCAGGGCTT
>JAYRFB010000115.1:0-4472 GCA_041908585.1 Candidatus Krumholzibacteriia bacterium | reverse complement strand
TTCAAGGGCGGCACGGGCGCCGTCCACGTCAGCGACGTGAAGTTCGACGACAGCGCCCAGACGTACACGGTGCAGATCTCGGTGCCGGTCATGGACGGCGGCAAGGCCATCGGCGCGATCACCTTCGGCATCGACGTCGACAAGGTCCAGTAGCGGCCCGCTCCAAGCGTCAAAGTTGGGATCCAGCCAAAGGCGGCATGACATGGACTGGTTCGAGCGCCTGAAGATCGGCGGTCGGCTCACCGTCGGCTTTGCGGTGATGACGGGCATCATCGTGGTGGTCGGCCTGAGCAGCCTGTTCACCTCGCATGCTCTCGACGGCAGCGTGCGCACGATCACCGAGCGCCGGATGCCGGCCCTGACGGCGCTGCTGCAGGCCGATCGTGACCTGCATGGCGCGCTGGCGGCGGAGCGTTCGCTGATCTTCGCCAACGCGGGCAGCGAACAGTTCTCGAAGCTGGTGTCCGACTACGAGGAGCACGTCTCGGCGATGGCCGCCGGCTGGCAGGCGTTCAAGAGCCTGGCCGATGGCGAGGATGCGCAAGGGGCCGTTCCCCGATTCGAGGCGCAGCTTGCCGAATGGTCGGCGCTGTCGCGGCGGATCGTCGACGCCCGCGTTGCCGACACGCGCGAGGGCCGGCGCGAGGCGCTCGACCTCTCGCTCGGGCAGGCGGCGACGGCTTTCCTGGCCCTCGAGGAGCAGGTCGCCGACCTGACGAGCCTCACGCTCGCGGACGCGGAGCAGGCGCGGGCCGACGCCGGTCGGGCCTACGCGGTCAACAGGGCCCTGCAGATCGGCCTGATCGGCTTCGGGCTCGCGGCAGGGCTGGTGCTGAGCCTGCTGATCCGTCGCTCGATCGCCGGTCCGCTGTCGCGCGTGATCGCGGGATTGACGGGCACGGCCGGGCAGCTGTCGGCGGCCTCCAGCCAGGTCGCGGCCTCGAGCCAGCAGCTGGCCAACGGCTCCTCGTCGCAGGCGGCGGCCATCCAGCAGTCGTCGGCATCTCTCGAGGAACTCTCGGCCATGACCGCGCGCAACGCCACCGGGGCCGCGGATGCCGACGCGCTGATGCGCGAGACCAATGGCGTGGTCGGCCGGGCCAACGACGAGATGCGGCAGCTCGAGGCGTCCATGCAGGAGATCTCCGCAGCCAGCCTCGAGACGCAGAAGATCGTGCGGACCATCGACGAGATCGCCTTCCAGACCAACCTGCTGGCCCTCAACGCGGCGGTGGAAGCGGCACGCGCGGGCACGGCGGGCGCCGGTTTCGCGGTCGTCGCCGAGGAGGTGCGCGGCCTGGCCATGCGCGCGGCCGGCGCCTCGCGCAACACCTCGCAGCTCATCGAGGGCACCGTCGCGCGCGTCCAGGCCGGCAGCGCCCTGGTCGGCCGCGCCTGCGGAGCGTTCGCCGAGGTGGCGCAGAACACGCAGAAGGTCGGCGACCTGCTGGCCGGCATCGCCACCGCGTCGCGCGAGCAGGCCGAGGGCATCGGCCAGGTCTCGCAGGCGGTGGCGGGGATGGATGGCATCACGCAGGCGAACGCGGCCGGCGCCGAGCAGTCGGCCAGCGCGGCGCAGGAGATGCAGTCCCAGGCCGGGCGCATGAACGGATTCGTCGGGGAGCTCGAGGCGATGGTCGGCGAGGCCCGCGTCCCGGCTGACAGGTCGAGGCCGGTGGCGGGCGGCGCGACGCCGCGCGGAGCGCGACCGGCCACCGTGACGCCGCCGGCAGGCGCCGGACGTCGACAGGCAGGCGCCGTCGCCACGCGCGCGCGCACCGCCCCGCCGCGGGCGCGGGCCGGCGGGCCTGCGGCACGTCCGCAGGTGACCACCCGGGCGCGGCACGCGGTCCAGGCGGCGCCCGTGGCCACCGCCAGCGTGGTCCTGCCGCTGGACGCGGACGACCTGCTGGACATCGACGCCTGACCGCGCGGTTGCTGCCGGCGCCGCCGCGACGGGACCGGGTCCCGCGCGGCGGCGCCGGCCGCCTTCGCCACACCGAGCCGGCCGCCTTCGCCACGCCGTTGACCTGCCCGGCCCCATCCCGGACAATCCCCCCGCCTTCGCGCCTGAACCAGGCAGCCCCGTGGTCCCAGTCAAGGATCGAGCCGCCCGATGTCCGAGCCTGTCGTCATCCACTGGTTCCGCCAGGACCTGCGACTGGCGGACAACCCGGCGCTGCTGCGGGCCGCGGGCGCCGGCCGCGTGCTGCCGCTGTTCGTGCTGGATGACGCGAGCGCCGGCGCGCTGCGCCGCGGCGCCGCCTCGCGCTGGTGGCTGCACCACAGCCTGGCCGCGCTGGATCGCGCGCTGGACGGCCGCCTGGTCCTGCTGCGCGGCAATGCCCTCGACCTGGTGCCGGCCCTGGCGCGGCAGGCGGGCGTGGCGGCCGTGCACTGGAACCGCTGCTACGAGCCGTGGCGCATCGAGCGCGACACGCGGATCAAGGAGACGCTCGCCGCCCAGGGCGTGGCCGCCACCAGCAGCAACGGCTCGCTGCTTTGGGAACCGTGGGATGTGCGCAACGCCGCGGGGCGACCCTACCAGGTGTTCACGCCGTTCTACCGCAAGGGTTGCCTGGGAGCCGGCGCGCCGCGCCTGCCGCTGCCGCGTCCCGCGCCGCTGGCCCTTGCGGACAAACCGGACGGCGCGCTGCCGCTCGAGGCCCTGGAGCTTCTGCCGCGCCCGCGCTGGGACCTGCAGCTGGCGCCGCACTGGGAGATCGGCGAGCTGGCGTCGCAGCGCCGCCTTGCCGCCTTCCTGGCCGGCGGCCTGCGCGGCTATCGCGAGGGCCGCGACTTCCCGGCGCGTCCTCACACTTCGCGCCTGTCGCCGGCGCTGCACTTCGGAGAGCTCTCGCCCAACCAGCTCTGGTACGGCGCCCGCGCCGCCGGCGAAGGCCCAGACCTGGACCACTTCCTCAGCGAGCTGGCCTGGCGCGAGTTCTCCTACGCCCTGCTCTACCACCATCCGGGCCTGCCGGCGGTGAACCTGCAGCCCGCGTTCGATGCCTTCCCCTGGCTGGATGACGACGCGCTGCTGCGCGCCTGGCAGCTCGGCCGGACCGGGGTGCCCTTCGTCGATGCCGGGATGCGCGAGCTGTGGCAGACCGGCTGGATGCACAACCGCGTGCGCATGGTCACCGGCTCGTTCCTGGTCAAGAACCTGCTGCTGGACTGGCGGCACGGCGAGGCCTGGTTCCGCGACTGCCTGGTCGACGCCGACCTGGCGGCCAACAGCGCCTCCTGGCAGTGGGTGGCCGGCTGCGGCGCCGACGCGGCGCCCTACTTCCGCGTCTTCAATCCCGTGCTGCAGGGTCGCCGGTTCGATCCCGACGGCGCCTACACGCGCCGCTTCGTACCGGAGCTCGCCGGCCTGCCCGACCGCTGGCTCTTCACCCCCTGGGAGGCGCCGCCGGCCGTGCTTGCCGCCGCCGGCGTCGAGCCGGGCGCCAGCTACCCGCGGCCGGTGGTGGACCTGGCCGCCTCCCGGCAGCGGGCCCTGGCGGCGTACGCCGAATCGCGCCGCGGGGGCTGAGATCCGGGACCGGTTCCCATCGGATTGACGGCGGACCCCGCATCATGTCAGAATATATGATCGCCTGTCCCGTGACCGGGCCAGTCGACCGTCGCCCGGGGCGCGATCTCGATCGCGCCCTGCCGCCCGCCCCGAACCGATGCGACCGGCGCCAGACTGCGTCGGGAAGTGAGCCAGCACCATGTCGAGGATCGCCCGTCTTTCGCGCCGTGCGCGAGCCCGATTCCTGCCCGTCCTGCTGCCGGTCCTGGCCTTCCTGTCCGCCGCTGCCATGGTCCGGGCCGCCGAGGTCCCCGGGCCGGTGGCACCCCCGGCCTGGCGGGTCCTCGACGCGTCGCCGACCTCGCTGCGGCTGGAACTGGAGATCCCCGGTTACGTGCGCCGCCCGGCCGGCGAGCCCGGGCATCCCGGGTCGATCGATCTCGTGCTGCCCGGCGGCGGTGAGACGGGCCCGGTGGGCGCGCCGGCGCTGCCGACCGCCAGCCGGCTGGTCGCGATCCCGGCCGGTGCGGCCGTCACCGGCGTCGTGCTGGAATACGCGTCGACCTCGCTGGCGGACCTGGACCTGGCGCCGATGCGTGGCGGGGACGAGTCCCCGATCATGCGCGATGCCGCCGCCTATGCCGCCGCGGGACCGCGCCAGGCCGCGTTCCCGGCCGCCGCGAACGTTCTGGCGACCGCTGCGAAGGCCGCCGTCCCCGGCGAGCCCGCGCCGGTCGTGGCCCTCGGCAGCCCGGCGATCCTGGCCGGCCAGCCGGTGGTGGCGCTGACGGTGGCGCCGGTGGCCTACGACGCGGTGGCCCGTCGCGCCGTCGCCGCCACCCGCGTCGTCGTGGAGCTGCGCTTCGCCGCCGGCGCGGGCGGCGTGGTGCCCGGGCGCGAGCGCCCGCTGCCGGCGTCGTTCGCGGCGCTGGCCGGCGGCCAGGTGCTGGGC
>JAYRFB010000114.1:0-8344 GCA_041908585.1 Candidatus Krumholzibacteriia bacterium | reverse complement strand
CTCGAAGTAGGACTACAGGATCGGGCTCGTCAGCTCCAGGCGCAGCGGGTCGGCTCCCGCCTGCGCGTCGACCGAGGCCACGGCCTCGCGCGCGGCGGCCAGCGCCGCCGCCGACGGCGCCGGCACCGGCCTGGGGGCCACGCCGCCGGAGAACAGCCCCGCCACGCGCTCGGCGAAGCCCGGACCGAGGTTGCCCGCCAGCGACACCACCAGGTTGGCCGGCGCGAACAGGCGCGCATGGTGCGCGTGCAGGACGTCGGGCCCGAACGAGCGCACCAGCCCGGGCGTGCCCAGGATGGGCCGGCCGCGCGGGTGGTCGCCGTAGATGCGGGCGGCGAACGCGTCGTGCAGGCGGTCCTCGGGGGTATCAAGGGCCTCCTGGATCTCCTCGCAGACCACGTCCTGCTCGAGCAGCGTGAGCTCGGGCGCGAACGCGGGCTCGAGCAGCATCTCGGCCAGCAGGCCCGAGGCCGTCTCGAAGTATTCCGGCAGCACCTTCACGGTGAAGGCCACGAGGTCCTTCGTCGTGAACGCGTCGACCGAGGCGCCAATGGCGTCGAAGCCGGCGGCCAGCTCGAACGCGCCGCGGCGCCGCGTGCCCTTGAAGACCATGTGCTCGAGGAAGTGCGAGATGCCGCCGAGGTGCGGCTCCTCCTCCTGGCTGCCGCGTCGCAGCCAGACCCCGAGCGTCACGGCGGTGGCCGACGGCAGCGGGGCCGTCAGCATGACCGCCCCGCCGGGAAGTTCCTCCCGGCGGGGCGGCGTCTCGTTGCGATAGGGATCGAGGTTCATCGACGGTCGGCTCTAGCGACGCCCGCCGCCGCCACGCCCGCCGCGGTCGCGATCGCGCCCGCCACGGCCGCCACGGTCACGGTCGCCGCCGCCGTAGCTGTCGCTGCGCTCGCGACGCTCGGGCTCGACCCAGCCCTCGGGGGCGGGCAGGAGCGCCTTGCGGCTGAGGCGGACCTTGCCGGTGCGGCTGTCGATCTCGACCAGCTTGACCTCGATGGTGTCGCCCACCTGCAGCACGTCCTCGACGTTCGCCACGCGGCGGTACTCCAGCTCGCTGATGTGCAGCAGGCCGTCCTTGCCGGGCAGGAACTCGACGAAGGCGCCGAAGTCGACGATCGTCTTGACGACGCCCTTGTAGACCTTGCCCACCTCGGGCTCGGCCATCAGGCCGGTGACGTAGGCCATCGCGGCAGCACCGCCGGCCTGGTCCACGCTCGAGATGAAGACCATCCCCTCGTCGTCCACCTCGATGGTGGCGCCGGTCTCCTCCTGGATGCGCTTGATGACCTTGCCGCCCGGGCCGATGAGCGTGCCGATCTTGCTGACCGGGATCTGCACGGTGTCGATCTTCGGGGCGTACGGGCTCATCGTGGCGCGCGGGCCGGCCAGGTGCTGCTCCATCACGTCGAGGATGTGCAGGCGGGCGGCCTTGGCGTCGCCGAGGGCCTTGTTCATGACCTCGCGGCTGATGCCCGCGATCTTGGTGTCCAGCTGGAAGGCGGTGATGCCGTCGCGCGTGCCGGTGACCTTGAAGTCCATGTCGCCGAGATGGTCCTCGACGCCCAGGATGTCGGTCAGCACCGCGATGCGCTCCTCCTCCTTCACCAGGCCCATGGCCACGCCGGCCACGGCCTTGCGGATGGGCGCGCCGGCGTCCATCAGCGCCAGGCAGCAGGAACAGACCGTCGCCATCGACGACGAGCCGTTGCTCTCGAGGATGTCCGACACCAGGCGGATGGTGTACGGGAAGTCCTCCAGCTCGGGCAGGATCGGGCGGATGGCGCGCTCGGCCAGCTTGCCGTGGCCGATCTCGCGACGACCGGTGCCGCTGTAGCGGCCGCACTCGCCGACCGAGAACGGCGGGAAGTTGTAGTGCAGGTAGTACTTCGACCAGTACTGCTCGCCGCCCAGCGGCTCGATGCGCTGCTCGGCCTGCTTGCTGCCCAGGGTCACGGTGCCGAGCGACTGCGTCTCGCCGCGCGTGAACAGGCAGGAGCCGTGCGCGCGGGGCAGCACGCCGGTCTCGATGGTGATCGGCCTGACCGTCGTCAGGTTGCGACCGTCGGCGCGGACGCCCTCGCTGAGGATCATCTCGCGCATGAGCTTCTTCTCGCTCTTGGCGAACGCCTCGAGCATGGCCGGGTCGGCCTTGCCGTCCTCGGTCGTGAACTGCGCGGCGACCTTGGCCTTGGCGGCGTCAAGCGCGTCGGCGCGCTCGTGCTTGCCCTTGACCGTGATCGCGGCCTTCAGCTCGCCGCCGATGAACTCCATGACCTTCGCCACGTCGGCCGAGGTGTCCTTGACCACGGGATCGGCCCACTTCTGCTTGCCGCCGGCCTTGGCGACCAGCTCGCGCTGCAGCGCGTTCAGCTTGCGGATCCAGCCGCGCGCGAACTCGATCGCGTCCAGCAGCCGGTCCTCGGGGACCTCCAGGCACTCGCCCTCGATCATGCAGACGATGTCGTCGGTGCCGGCCACGACCAGGTCCATCGACGAGGACTCGAGCTGCTCGAAGCTCGGGTTCACCACGAACTCGCCGTCGATGTCGGCGATGCGCACGCCCGAGACGATCTCGTGGAACGGCACGTCGGACAGCGCCAGCGACATCGAGGCGCCGGTGATGCTCAGCGTGTCGGCGTGGAACTCGGTGTCGGCGCTGATGATGAAGGCGATGATCTGCGTCTCGTTGCGGTAGCCCTTGGGGAACAGCGGGCGCAGCGGCCGGTCGATCAGGCGCGCCGAGAGGATCTCGCGCTCGGTGGGCTTGCCCTCGCGCTTGAAGAAGCCGCCGGGGATCTTGCCGGCGGCGTAGGTCTTGTCGCGGTATTCGACCATGAGGGGCAGGAAGTCCTTGTCGGTGGGCCTGGACTCGGCGGCCACCGCGATCAGGACCATCGTGTCGCCCATGCGCACGATCGACGAACCATTGGCCTGGCGGGCCATGCGGCCGGTCTCGAGGCTGAAGGTCGTTCCGTTCATCTCGAGGCTGACTGTCTGCTTGTTCAACATCACTTTGTCTTTCCTTCCATCCGCTTTGTCAGCGCGCCGCCGGCCCTATTGCCGGTGACGCTCCGTGGGCGCTGCCTCGCGCCCTTCCGCATGTGCCCCGTCCGGGACGGGGCGCCCCGCCGAAAACGGCAATCGGTCGCGACGCCAGGCGGCGCGACCGACAGCCGTTCGGGCTCACGTTCCGCAGGCCGTCATCAGCCGCGGATACCCAGGTCCTTGATGAGGTTGCGATAACCCTCAAGGTCCTTCTTCTTCAGGTAGGACAGCAGCCGCTTGCGCTGGCCGACCATCTTCAGCAGGCCGCGCCGGCTGTGGTGGTCCGCCTTGTGCATCTTGAAGTGCTCGCCGAGGGTGTTGATCCGCTCGGTCAGCAGCGCGATCTGGACCTCGGGCGAGCCCGAGTCCTTGTCGTGCTTGCGGTACTTGTTGATGACCGCGTCCTTCTGATCCTTGGTCAGTGCCATCGTCCAGAACCTCCAGAACTACGTCACGCCGCGGCGTCACGATGGCCGCAGGCCGGCCGCCCCTTCCCGTCTGCCGATGTCTCGACGGGAACCGGGCGGGACCAGTGCACCCCGCCCTGGACCATTCCGGGGAGGAGTGACGGCGCCGACCCGCCATGCGGATTGCGCGCAAACCGCCGGGCTGGAGAGTGCGGGAATCGGCTCCCGCGCCCCCGGTCCGGCTGTCGCGTGGTCCAAGATAGGCCGCCCCCCGGGGCGATGCAAGCGCAAAGCCGGGGCGCTGGGCGCCCGCAACCGGGCCTTCCGGCCGGGTTGCCGCGCCGGTCCGCGGACCGCACGGAAGCCTCTATCGGCATGGGAAATCGACACTTGAGGAATGGGTGCCCGGCGGCGGGGCAGCCCTGGCCGGACCCTGGGCCGGGCCCGGTCAGGTGCGGCCGCCAGCCTGGCGGAGCGCTGCAGCCAGCTGCGGGGCCAGCACCTCCAGGCTGTACCAGGCCTGGACCACGTGGCGACCGTTCGCCCCCAGCTCGCGCCGGCGGGCGGGGTCCTCGAGCTGGCCGATGATCGCCGCCGCGGCGGCCCGGGCATCGCCCGCCGCGTCGCCGACGGGGGCCCGGTCGAGCACCTCGCGGTTCATCCCCACCGGCGAGACGACCACCGGGACGCCGCAGGCCAGGTAGAGCAGCATCTTGTAGGCGCACTTGCCGCGGGCCCACTCGCCGTCCTCGAGCGGCATCAGCCCCACGTCCAGCGACTGCAGGAACGGCACCTCGGCGGCCGGCGACCAGGGCACCCAGTCCAGGCGGTCGGCAGGCAGGCGCGACAGCGGCGGCCGCCGGTCGGCGCAGATGCGCACGCGCAGGCCGGGCACGGCCGACAGCGCCGCCAGCAGGGCGTCCTCCCAGAGCAGCAGGTACGGGAAGTTGGCCGACGAGCCGGTCCACCCCACCGCCGGCGGCCGGTCCGGGTCGCGCTGCGCGCCGGCCGGGACGAAGCGCCCGGTGTCGACCGCCGTCGGCACCACGACGGTATCTGGACCATGCCGGCCGAACCAGGCGGCCACGTGGTCATTGCCGGCCACCACCAGGTCCACGGCGCGGGCCAGGCGGCGGGCGAAGGCGCCGTCGCCGCGGTTCAGCCAGATCGCGTCGTCGACGTCCAGCACGCGCGGGCGCGCCGTCCACCCTTCCCGGGTGTAGAGCGTGGAGACGAACTCGCGCTGGACCAGCGTCACGTCGGCCGCGCGCGTGGCGGCGATGGCCGGCAGCCGGGCCGCGAGCGTGGCCGGCAGCCAGAACGGGCGCAGCCACAGCGCCCGCGGCGGGTAGCAGGACAGGTGCGCCAGGTGCAGGTCCAGCTCGACGCCGCAGCGCGCCAGCGCCGGCGCCATCTGCAGGACGCGAAACCGCGTGGCCGGGTTGTCGCGCCCGCCGGTCAGGGCCGCCACGCGCAGCGGCGGCGGCGCGGCGCCGTGGCCGATCGCGCGGCCGGTCGCGCGGACGGTCGCCGCTGGCCCGCGGTCAGTCACGGCGGCTCCGGTCGACCAGGACCCCGCCGCGCATCAGCACGAAACCCACCAGGTAGATGTAGAGCAGCTGCAGCATCTCGTTGAACCGGTAGACGTACTGGAAGCAGCTCATGAACAGGCCATAGGAGAACAGGCCGTAGACCAGCACGTGCCCCCAGTAGCCGGCGCGCCGCGCCCGCAGGTACAGGCGCGACGACACGAAGCCCAGCAGCGCGCAGATGAGCACGGCCCCGACCCACGACCACTCGTGGTACAGGATGCCGAAGATCGAGTAGACGTTGAACAGCGTCGGGCCGATGTCGGTGAACGTCTGCGCGAACGGGACCGGCGGCACCACCCCCAGCATGTCGCCGAGCACCTTCCACAGCGCGTACAGCGTCTGCGCGCCGGTGACGGCCGGCTCCACCAGCTGCCCATCCACGATGTTCTGCATCGCCGGCCAGGCGCCGACGAAATAGAGGTACGGCCAGTGGAGGGCCCGGAACGACGAGAACCAGTGGTCGGCCGGGGTCAGGATCTTGGCGACGAAGATGTCGACCTTGGCATTGTAGGCCACGAAGAACAGCGTCAGGACCGCGACGAAGATCCCCACGTGCCGCACCCGGAACCGCCGCGGGCTGACCAGCGCGAGGGTGACGATGGCCGACAGCGCCGAGTAGAAGACGAAGGCCTTGATGCCGGCCAGCAGCAGGCCCCAGACGGCGCTGACGCACAGCAGCGTGTCCAGCCGGGTGTGCCGGCCCAGGCTCCGCAGGATGAAGTAGGCCGGCGGCACCAGGATGCCCATCATGTTCATGTAGCCGATGCCCTGCATCTGGAACTCGTTCTGGAGCACCCAGAGGTTGGCCAGAATCATGCCCGGGCCGCCGTGGCGCTGGACGACGATCAGCGCCGCGATCACCCAGCCGACGGTGCACAGGACCCCGGTCACGCGCACGAAGCCCACCAGCCCGCGCGGGTCCAGGCGCGCCGGCAGCTCCGCCGCCGGGGGCGGCCGGCGGTCCACGCCCACCACGCAGCCGACGCCGAACGCCAGCAGGCACGACAGGACGATGAGGTGCGTCACCAGCGAGACGTCCTTCATCTCCAGCAGGCGCAGGTGGTAGAAGCAGATCGAGGCGGAGTTGATGCCGACGAACAGGCTGAGCGGCGTCAGCCAGTGCCCGAAGACGCGCGCCGACAGCAGGTGCGCCAGGCCGCCGACGGCGGCGAACAGCAGCAGGTAGAGCAGGTCGGCGAAGCCCATCATGCGGCCGCCTCCAGCCGCCGCAGGCCCCGGCGCACGATCTCCCAGGTGCCGGCCGTGACCACGGCCGAGCCGACCAGCATCGTCCACGCCGCCCCCATCATGCCCAGGCGGGGCACCAGGATGGCGCCGGCCGCGAGCATGGCCGCGACCGACGCCGCGTGCACGACGAGCTGCGACCGGAAGGCGCGCATCGCCGTGGCCGGGGCGCCCAGCAGGCTGCCCACGTAGAGCACGGCCCCGCCGGCCATCACCAGCACCAGCAGCGGCACGTGCTCCGCGTACTGCGGCGTGTAGACCAGGGACAGCAGCGGACCGCCGGCCACGACCGACACCGCCACGCCCGCCGCGCCGATGCCGGCGCCCAGCAGCAGAAGCTGGCGCAGCCGCCTGCGCAGCCCGGCCACGTTGCGGTCGGCCACGTCGCGGCCCAGGCCGGCCAGCGCCGACTGCGCCAGCGCCTGCGTAACGGTGCTGCCGGCGATCACCAGGTACGACAGCGCCGAGAAGATGCCCAGGTCCGCCTCGCCGAAGCCGCGCTCGAGCAGCGTGCGCGGGATGGTGGTGCGCAGCTGGATCGCCAGGAAGACGGTGCCCATGGGCAGCGCCGTCATCGCCAGGCGCGTCATCACGCGCCGGTCGAAGCGCGGCCGCAGCGAGTGGCCGGGCGCCGCGCGCAACAGGCGCCGCGCCTGCGGCACGTCGAACGCCAGCAGCACCAGCAGCCAGCCGGCCACCATCGCGGCCAGGCTCAGGTCCAGCGAGCGCGTCGCGCCGAACACGGCGCCGAACACGCCCAGCACGACCACGCCCTTGAGCATCAGGGAGATGGACGCCAGGTCCATGCGCTCCTGCTTCTGCTGGAACCCGAAGTAGATGTCGGCCAGGGACTCGACCACGCGCGCCAGCCCGAACAGCGCGATGACCAGCGTCTGCGCCGGCGAGTAGCCAGCCCAGCCCACCAGCAGCACGACCAGCATCGCCGGCGGCAGCAGCGCCAGACGCAGGCCCAGGTAGTCCTGGAAGCGGTACTCGTCGCGGGCGTCCGAGGCCAGCAGGGGGCGCAGGCTCAGCTGCGCGAACATGAGCACCGGCGAGGCGATGGCCGAGCCCAGGGCGAATCGCCCCACCACCTCGGCCCCGCCCAGCTTGGTCAGCAGCGCCAGCTGGGCCCACAGGCAGAGGGCGTAGACGACGTTCCCCGCCAGGGTCCAGGCGAAGTTGCGCCGCAGGGAGAGCGCGGCCATCGTCAGGCGCCGCCCGGCCGAGCGGCCGGCGCCGCCGGCGGCAGCTGGGCCAGGTCGCCGGTCTGGCCCTGGAAGTCCGGCACCAGCCCCAGCAGCTCGCGCCACAGCGTCTCGCGATCGCCGGCGCGCGCCGCGGCGACCAGGCGCGCGGCCGCCACCTGCACGGCCAGCGGGTCGATGGGCTGGCGGCGCGCGGCGAGCACGCCGGGATTGGCGGTGCGCTCGGGCTGCTCGCCCTCGGCCCAGAGTTCCTCGTAGAGCTTCTCGCCCGGCCGCAGGCCGATGTAGCTGACCTTGATATCGACGTCCGGCGTCAATCCCGACAGGCGGATCATGCGGCGTGCCAGGTCGTCGATCCTCACCGGCTGCCCCATGTCCAGGATGAAGACGTCGCCGCCCTTGCCCATCGCGGCGGCGAACAGCACCAGCTGCACGGCCTCGGCGATGGTCATGAAGAAGCGCTCCATCGCCGGGTCGGTGACCGTGACCGGGCCGCCCTGGGCGATCTGCTTCGTGAACATCTCCACGACGCTGCCGGCCGAGCCCAGCACGTTGCCGAAGCGGATGATCGAGAACCGGGTGGCGCCCTGCGCCTGCTCGTGACGGGCCAGCACCAGCTTCTCGGCCACCTGCTTGGTGGCGCCCATGACGTTCGTCGGCCGCACGGCCTTGTCGGTGGAGATCATGACGAAGCGCGCGACGCCGTGCCGGACCGCGGCCTCGGCCAGCTGGCGCGTGCCCAGCACGTTGTTGAGCACCGCCTCCTCGGGGTGGAACTGCAGGATGGGAACGTGCTTGTACGCGGCGGCGTGGAAGACGAGTTCCGGGCGCGTCG
>JAYRFB010000113.1:0-3478 GCA_041908585.1 Candidatus Krumholzibacteriia bacterium | reverse complement strand
TCCCAGCGCCGGAACCCGGCGTCACGCACCTTCTCGCAGGCCTGCATGAACTGCGACGGGCTGTCGAACTCGGTCAGCAGCGCGTACAGCGCTCCGGGGCGCGGCGTGGCGCTCATCGGTGGCTACCTCCGTCCCGGATGTGGGCCGGGATGTCGCCGTGGTAGTCGCCCACCGACCGCCGCTCGCCGCTGTGGGCGTCGGCGATCGGCATCACGGTCTTGACCTCGGCCATGGCGATCATGGGCAGGAAGCGGATGAACAGCAGCACCAGCGTGAAGAACAGGCCGAAGCTGCCGACGAAGGTCAGGATGTCCACCGGCGTCGGGCGGAAGTAGGCCCAGCTCGACGGCAGGAAGTCGCGGCTGAGCGAGGTGACGATGATCACGAACCGCTCGAACCACATGCCGATGTTCACGAAGATGTACATCACCCACATCACGGCCAGGTTCGTGCGCAGCTTCTTGATCCAGAACAGCTGCGGAGTCACCACGTTGCACGTGACCATCGTCCAGTAGGCCCAGGCGTAGGGGCCGAAGGCGCGGTTGATGAAGGCGAAGCTCTCGTTCGGGTTGCCGCCGTACCAGGCGATGAAGAACTCGGTGGCGTAGGCGAACCCGACCATGCTGCCGGTGGCCAGGATGATCTTGTTCATGTTCTCGAGGTGGTGCTTCGTGATGATCTGCTCCAGCCCGAACCACTTGCGGGCGGGGATCAGGATCGTGCCCACCATGGCGAAGCCCGAGAACACGGCGCCGGCGACGAAGTACGGCGGGAAGATCGCCGTGTGCCAGCCGGGGATCTGCGAGGTCGCGAAGTCGAACGACACCACCGAGTGCACCGAGAGCACCAGCGGGGTGGCCAGGCCGGCCAGCAGCAGGTACGCCTTCTCGTAGCGGTGCCAGTGGCGGTGCGAGTTGCGCCAGCCCAGGGCCAGGAAGCCGTAGATGGCCTGGCGGACCCGCCCCCGCGCGCGGTCGCGCAGCGTGGCCAGGTCGGGCACCATGCCCGTGTACCAGAAGAGCAGCGACACCGTCATGTAGGTGCCGACGGCGAACACGTCCCACAGCAGCGGGCTGCGGAAGTTCGGCCACATGGCCTGCTCGTTCGGCAGCGGGAACAGCCAGTACACGACCCAGACGCGGCCGACGTGGATGCCGGGGAAGATGCCCGCGCAGACGACGGCGAAGATCGTCATCGCCTCGGCGAAGCGGTTGATCGAGGTCCGCCACTTCTGCCGCAGCAGGAAGAGGATCGCCGAGATCAGCGTGCCGGCGTGGCCGATGCCCACCCAGAACACGAAGTTCGTGATGTCCCAGGCCCAGCCCACGGGGTTGTTCAGGCCCCAGACGCCGACGCCCCGGATGAACAGCCAGCCGATCATCAGGAACAGGACGCCCGTCAGGCCGGCCGTCGCGAAGAAGGCCAGGTACCAGGCACGCGGCGTTTTCCGCTCCAGGACGATGTCCGAGACCTTCTCGGTGATCGTCGTGAAGTCGTTGTTGCCGAGGATCAACTCCACCGGCCGGGTGGGGTCGTCCCGCGTGTTGTCCCAGGCTTCCGAGACCTGCGGTTTCATCATTCAGGCTCCCGTTCGGTCTGTCCGAGCGAACCGTCGAAATCCCCGGGGCGGCGGCGCCGTCCCTAGCCGTGCGCCTTGCCCGCCTGCTCGCCGTGCGTGTCGCCGTGCCCGCCCGCGGGCGCGCCGTGATCGCCGTCATGCCCGCCGCCGTGCCCGCCGTGCCCACCATGTCCGCCGGATGCGGCAACGCCCGCGATGGCCGGGTTCGGGTTGCGCAGGCGCGCCAGGTAGAACGTGCGCGGCTTGATGTTCAGGTAGTCCAGCAGGTCGTAGGAGCGGCCCAGTTCGCGCAGCTTGCTGACCCGGCTGTCCTTGTCGTTGAGGTCGCCGAAGACGATCGCGTCGGTCGGGCACGTCTGGGCGCAGGCCGGCGTGATGTCGCCGTCGCGGATGGAACGGCCCTCGACGCGCGCGGCCACGCGCGCCGTCTCGATGCGCTGCACGCAGTAGGTGCATTTCTCCATGACGCCGCGCGCGCGCACGGTCACGTCCGGGTTCAGCACCAGCCGCTGCGTCTCGGTCAGGTCCTCGAAGTTGTTGTACCAGTTGAACCGCCGCACCTTGTAGGGGCAGTTGTTCGAGCAGTAGCGGGTGCCCACGCAGCGGTTGTAGACCATCGCGTTGAGGCCCTCGCGCGTGTGCGTGGTGGCCGCGACCGGGCAGACCTGCTCGCAGGGCGCCATCTCGCACTGCACGCAGGCCACCGGCTGCTGCGCGCACTTCGGGTCGTCGGCGTCGCCCAGGAAATAGCGGTCCAGGCGGATCCACGACATCTCGCGACCGCGAGAGACCTGGTCCTTGCCCACGACCGGGATGTTGTTCTCCGACTGGCAGCCCAGCACGCAGGCGTTGCAGCCGGTGCAGGTGTTCAGGTCGACCGCCATGCCCCACTTGTGGCCGGTGTACTCCCACTCCTTCCAGAGCGAGATCAGCGGCGGGCTGTGGATGCCGAGGTGGTCGACGAACTCGGGCTCGTTCGTGTACTGCTCGAACGTGCCCTCGCGCACCAGGCCGGGCACGCGCTTCTGGATCTCGGCGGCGCCCACCTTGTCGATGGCGTGGTGGTCCTGCGTGGTGGCCAGGCGGTACGTGCGGCCGGTCTTGCGCACGCGCAGGCCCTCGCCGCGGTGCAGGCCGTCCCAGGTGCGCAGGCGGTAGGCGTTGAAGCCGGCGCCCTTCCCGACGCGGCCGGCGTCGTCGCGGCCGTAGCCAAGCGCGATCGCCACCGAGTGCTTCGCCTGCCCGGGCAGCACGTAGACCGCGGCCTCCAGCGAGCGCCCCTTGTACTGCAGCTCCACCAGGTCGCCGTGGACCACGCCCAGTTCCTTCGCGGTGGCCGGACTGAACACCGCGGCGTTGTCCCAGGTCAGCTTGGTCATGAAGTCGGGCATCTCCTGCAGCCACGCGTTGTCCGCGAAGCGGCCGTCGTGCACCGACTGGTCCTGCAGGAAGGTGAGCTCGAGGTTGTCGGCTCCGAGCGGGCCGCCGGCCGCCGGCGGGGCGATCGGCGCGCCGACAAGGGCCAGCGGCGTGCCGGCCTGGGCGCTGCCGGCCAGGAAGCCGTCGTGGAGGAAGGCGCGCCACTTCTTCTCGAAGGCGGGGTCCGCCTCGGGCGCCGGCGCGGCACCCTGGCCACCGCCGAGCGCGTGGAACGTGTCGCGCGCGACCTGGTGCGCCGTGCGCGGGGCCGCGTCGACCAGGACCGAAAGCAGCTCGGTCGCGGTGTGCCCCTTGTAGAGCGGGTCGATCAGCGGCTGGACCGCCAGCAGCGAACCGTCCCAGCCCTGCGCCAGGCCCCAGCTCTCCAGGTAGTGCGCCGCCGGCAGGTGCCAGCTGCTGGCCTGGCCGGTGGCGTCCTCATGCAGGCCCAGGTGGATGCGCTCGCCGGCGCGGGCCATC
>JAYRFB010000112.1:0-9567 GCA_041908585.1 Candidatus Krumholzibacteriia bacterium | reverse complement strand
TCCGCGCGATCCGTCGTCCTGAGAGGCCCGAACGTCGCGTGAGCGCCGGCGGCCGATCCTAGTCGGCGTCCTCGACCACCAGGTGCAGCGTCCGGTGGCGCGTGACCGCCCAGGCGGGATAGGTCACCGTCAGGTCGATGTCGTACTCCCCGGCCACGGTGAAGCGGACGCCGGGATCACCCTCGGGCGTGAGTTGGTTGCCCGGCTGGGCGTCCTCGAAGACGCGATTCGCGGCGTCGTTCATCTCCCAGCGGAAGGCCAGCTTCACGGCGTCCCCGGGCACGGTGGGATAGTCGACGCCGCAGGTGTAGACGGTCGCGTCGAAACGCACGACGTCATCGGTCGTCAGGGTTCCCGACGGGAAGTTCGTCGCGACCTCGACAACCAGGCTGTCCGGCAGCACCACGACCGGCACCGTCGCGCTGGCGATCTCGCCGGCCGGATCGGTGGCGGTCACCAGCACGTCGTACTCGCCGGGGGTCGTGTAGGTGTGGTAGGTCACCGAGGTGGCGCCCGTGCCGCCATCCCCGAACTGCCACGCCATCTCGAGGTTGTTGTTGCCGCCGAGCGGGGAGCCGGATTCGTCGCCGCCGGAGGCGTAGGCCGTGGCGACCACCGAGACCGGCGCCACGCCGCAGGCAGGCGTGACGTTCATCCGGGTGATGATCGGCTTGCTGTCTTCCTTGCAGCCGCCGACCGGCAGGATCAGCGCAAGCGCGGCGAGGCAGATCGCCGTGAAGGTAAGGACGCGTTTCATGGGCATGAGACTGACTGCTCTCCCTGTGGGGTCGCGTGGGGTTGCCTTCGAGCGGGCGCGGAACCCCGTCCCGTCGCCCTCTGCCTGGTCACGGGCAGCACGATCAACACGATTCAATGTACCAAGTTAGGCGGGCGCGGGCAAGGAGTCCAGCCAAATCGCGGATGGCGGCTCAGCGCCGGGCCCGGGCGAACAGGATCAGGAAGAGCAGGCCGTAGAAGAGGTTACCGGTCCAGGCGGCCGGGATCGGGGGGACGGCGCCGGCATGCCCGAGCGCCCGCCCGAAATTCATGAACAGGTAGTAGCCGAAGCTCACGGCGATCGTCAGGCCGAACCCGGAGGCCACGGTCGTCTTGCGGGGGCCGGAGGCCATGACCACCCCGAGCAGGACGACGATGATGTTGACCAGGGGGAAGGCCAGGTTGAACTGGAGGTCCACCTCGGCCGAGCGCGGGTCGCCGCCGGTCTGCCGCACCAGGTCCACGTGTTCGCGGAGCTGCCGGATGTTCATGTCCTCCTGCGCCACGCGATCCTTGTCGAAGCTGCGTGGCCGGATGGTCAGGTCCGCCGCTGTCAAGCGGGAGAAGGCGTTGATGCGCTCGACCTCGTCCTCGAACACGCGTCGCGTCCCGTCGACGAGCGTCCAGTGCTCGCCGTCCCATTCCGCCCGGGCGGCATCGATGCGCTCGGTGACGCGCGCGCCGTCGCGCGTGACGATCTTCAGGCCGGTCAGCTGGGCGGCGGCAGGATCCCATCGGCGGGCGTAGTAGAGCCGGCCGTCCGGTCCGGTGAGGGCGAGGTTCTGGGTGGGGCGGATGGTCTCGGGCCGACCGTGGATCTCCACCTCCCAGACTCGCTCGCGCGCGACGTTGGCCCGCGGCAGGACGTACTCGCGCCAGGCCAGCGACAGCCCGGACACGACGATCGCGGCGACCACGAGCGGCCGCGTCACGCGCAGCAGCGACCAGCCGGCGGCGAACAGCGCCGTCAGCTCCAGGTAGCGCGCCATCTGTCCCACCGCGAACAGCGTCGCCATGAGCATCGAGACCGGCAGCACGATATCCACGGTCCAGGCGGCCTTGTAGAGATAGTAGCGGGCGGTCTCGCCGGCGGTGGCGGCGTTGTCGACCAGGCTGCCCATGTGGTCCAGCAGGTCGATCATCGTGAACAGCACCAGTGAGCCGGCCAGGCCGTAGGCCAGGTAGCGCAGGAACGTGCGCAGCAGGTGGCGGTGGATGATCGGCATCAGGCCGCCTCGGCCCGGCGGCGGCGCGGCCAGGCCGGCAACCGGCCAGCAGCCGGCAGCCGGCCCTCGCGCACCGTCCTGACGAACAGGGGGATGCCGACGGCGGTCAGCACCACGTTGGCGCTCCACATCGCGACGATCGCGTCGACACGCCCGCGGTCGGCCAGCTTCTCGCCCCCCATGAGGAACGCGTAATAGACCAGGAAGACGGCCAGCGCCAGCGTCACGCTGATGCCCCGGCCGCTCCGCGAGCCCGCCACGGCCATGGGCACGCCCAACAGCACGAACACGACGCAGGCCACCGGGATGGCGAACTTCTTGTGGTACTCGACGCGGTACTTGTTCTCCTTGGTCCGGTAGCTCTCCAGCAGGCGGGATTGGTAGCGGTCCTGCTCGAGGGCCCGTTCCACCTTCTGCCGGCTGGCGCGGAAGTGGCTGTCCAGCAGCTGTCGCCGAGGCCGGGCGACATCCTGCCCGGCGGCGATCAGCTCGCCGCGGTCCGGCCCGTCGAGGGCCCGCCACTGGTGCTCGAGCACCCCCGCCGCCAGCTCGCGCACCCGGCCGCGGACGTCGGCCTGGTGCCCGCGCTCGGCTGCCGCGGCGGTCCTCAACGCCGTCAGGTCCATCTCGCGATCGCTGCGCGCCGTGCGCTCGGAGACCTGGAAGTCCTGCTCCATGTTCTCGACCACCAGGTTGTGCCGCCGGAAGCGGGTCAGCTGGTAGGTGTCCTGGTCCTGGTCGGGCGGCACCTCGTGGATCTCGCCGTCCTCGAGCTCGATGCGCAGCAGGTCGTTGTCGTGGTCGGGGATGATGCGACCGCGCTCGGCGATGGTCAGGCGGGGGGAGGGATCCCCGGGCTGGCCCTTCTCGAAGATGGTCACGTCGCCGATGGCGCCGGTGCGGTCGTCCTTGTGGCGCACGAAGATGGTCAATTCCTCGTTGAGGTCGGTGAACTGCTGCTCCCGGATCTCCAGCATCGGCTTCTGGCGCCCGATGTCCTGCAGGAGGTTGACCAGCGTGTGGTTCGAGCGCGGGTACACGTAGTGGTTGTAGGCCACCTGCGTGGCGCAGATCAGCGCCGCCGCCACGAACAGGGGACGGGCCAGCGACCAGAGGCTCAGGCCGCTGGCCTTCATGGCCGTAATCTCATGGTCGGCCGCCAATTGCCCCACGCCCATCAGGACGCCCACCAGCACGGCCATTGGCACGGACAATGCAAAAGTGTACCCGAGGCTCAGGCCGAGGACGCGCGTGGCCAGCACGAACGGGACGCCCTTGCTGACAAACAGGTCGACGTACTTGAACAGCACGTCTATCATCAGCAGGAACGTGATGACGAACCAGCCGAACAGGAATGGTCCCGCCGTCGCCGTCAGTAAGTGCCTGTCAATCAAGCGCATTCGTGGCTTTCGGGTTGTCGGCGGGTCCCGCCGCAGGGGGCGGGTCGTGTCCGCCGCGCGCCAGGTCCCGGCGACCGGACCAGGCGCCGCCGCGCCGGCGCGCGGGCCTTCCCGGGAGCCCCGGGCAGACTCCCGGTGGCGGCGGGAACGCCGTTCGCCGGGCACAGCCTGACCATTTTCGTAGACGAAGGCACCCCGGACCAGCAGTATTTCGGCGGCCGGACCCGCCCCACACAAGGAGTTTCCCGCGTCTTGACGAGGTCGCCTGGCAGGCCCGGTAACCCGCGCCGGCGGACGTGGTTCCCCGCCGCGCGCCCGGCTGCCGGGCGGCGCCCGGCGGGACCTGTCGTGCTGGCTCTCGTGCTGCTCGGCCTCGCCCTGGCGGCTGCCCTGCCGTCGCGTGCCGACCCCGATTACGGCCCGCCCCTGCTGCCCGGCCTGGACCCCCTCCTGCGCAGCACGGAAGAGCCCCGCCTGCTGGGGGCGGACCGGCTCATCCTGCGCACCCGGCTGCTGCGGCAGGGCGTGGACCCGCTGCGCCGGCCAGGGCAGCGGCCCGGGATGGACACGATCATCCGGCGCCACTGGCACGAACGGGGCGGCCTCGACCTGGAACGTCGCGAGCTGCTGCGCGAGTTCAACGGCCCGCTCGACGTCGCCACGGAACTCTCGTACCCGAAGTTCTTCAACCTGCTGCCGGCCGCCGAGCCCCTGCCGGGCGGCTTCACCTGGTACCCGCCGCGGCCGGTGGAGGACCCCGTCGTGGAGGTCTTCCTCGACGGCATCGGCGACGCCATGGCGCGACGCCACGCCGTGTCCTCGGTGCTGGCCCGCACGGACGCGCTGGACCTGACCGCCGCCGGCAAGGACAGCAAGGACACGAGCCTGATCAACCTGACCATCCCGGTCAAGCTGCCGCGCACGCTCGAGAAGATCATCGGCAAGGGCGAGAAGACGCGCATCAAGATCACCGGCCGCGAGCACATCGCCCTCAGCGGCGAGAGCACGGTGACCAAGCCCTTCGTGCCCAGCGAGCGCGTCACCAGCCAGTCCCTGTTCCCGACCCTGGACATGGAGCAGCAGCTGCAGATCAACCTCTCGGGCACCATCGGCGAGAAGATCATCCTGGAGGTGGACCACAACAGCCAGCAGCTGGGTCCCGAGGCCACCAAGATCAAGCTGATGTACAAGGGGCTCGAGGACGAGATCATCAAGACGATCGAGACCGGCGACGTCGGCCTGACGCTGCCTGGCAGCCAGCTGCTCGGCTACAGCTCCAACAAGTCCGGGCTGTTCGGCCTCAAGGTAACCGGCCAGGTCGGCCGCGCCGACTTCACCGTGGTGGCCTCCAAGCAGAAGGCCGAGTCCAGCTCGAAATCCTTCAACGCCAAGGGCGGGCAGGTCTCCGACAACATCATCAAGTCGTCGGACTACCTGAACAACCGGTTCTTCAGGCTGGATCTGCCGGCCGACGAGCCTGCCGGACGGCAGGCCGGCGAGCGGATCCTCTACACTTCGGTCAAGATCTTCCAGCTGATGCCCACGGGCCAGTTCCAGCCGGGGGACCTGGCGAACGTCGCCGCCTACGTCGATGAGCAGGGTTTCAGGGCCTGGGACACCGCGGTCGATTTCACGGCTCCGTTGTCCTATGGCCCGCGCTGGCGCGAGATCACGGCCTTCGATCCCCTGCTCGATTCCAACGGCGGCCTGGTGGCGATCGACATGCGAAGCCGCATGGACGACGCCGACGTGCTGGCCGTGGTCTACACCGTGGTGGATGCCGCCGGCGCCACGGTGGGAACGGTGGGCGACAACCCCGACGTGACCGGCCCCACGCAGGCGTTCCCCGGCAGCGAGAACCAGCTCTTCTACCGGATGAAGCTGCTGAAGGCCGTCTCGACCAGCACGCCGCCACACGTGTTCCGCTACGTCCTGCGCAACATCTACTCGCTGGGCGGCAGCAACATCGATCGCTCCACCTTCGAGCTGCGCATCGAGCGCGACGAACCGGGATCGGCGCAGCCGGCCCAGGACGAGAACGGCATCGACTACATCCGCATCTTCGGCCTGGACCGGCGCAATGCGCAGAACGCCGGGCGTCCGGACGGCCTGGTCGACTCGGGCGACGAGTTCCTGTTCGACCTGACCAAGGGACTGCTCAAGTTCCCGCTCGACTTCCCGGAACCCTTCAACGGCACCGAGGCCCAGTACCGCGCCTATGCCGACACCTCGGCCTTCACGTGGGAGGGGACCTTCCTGCAGGAGAACGTCCGCGGCGAGTTCTACGATCCCGACGTACTGCCCACCGACTATGCGCAGTACGCGAAGTTCAACATCGTCGCGCGCCACGCCGCCGCCAGCAGCAGCTTCAACCTCGGCGCCTCCAACATCGAGGAGGGCTCCGAGGTGGTCTCGCTCGACGGGCGCACGCTCACGCGCGACGTGGACTACGAGATCGACTACACCTTCGGCGAGATCCAGCTCAAGGGCGACGCGGCCAACCTGACGGCCGACAGCAAGATCGCCGTGGACTTCCAGTACGCGCCGTTCCTGGGCGGCGGCAACACCAGCCTGATGGGGCTCAGCCTGGGCTACGACCTGGGCCGCGACAGCAAGCTGGCCACGACCGTGCTCTACCAGAGCGAGTCGATCGTGGGGGAGAAGGCCAAGCTGGGCGAGGAACCGGCGCGCAACCTGGTCGGCAACGTGAACCTGCAGCACACGCTGCGGCCGGGCTTCCTGACCACGGTGGCCAACTTCCTCAGCCGGAACGATTCCGAGCGCGAGAGCACGGTGCAGTTCTCGGGCGAGGTCGCCCTCAGCAAGCCCAACCCGAACACCAAGGGCCAGGTCTACCTCGAGGACTTCGAAGGTGTCGACGCCTCGGACGTCATCTCGCTCAACCGCCTGGGCTGGTCCTGGTCCGCCGCGCCGCACCTGGGTGCGGCCTGGCGGCAGGAACGGGCCGACTCACGCGAGTTCACGCCACTGACCCGCGTCCCGGTGGTGCGCTGGTTCCTGCCCCAGGAACGCGTGCTGCGCCGCTACCTGAACCCGGACCTGGTCAACCAGGAGCGCGACGAGACGCAGTCGACCATGGACCTCTACCTGCGGACCGCTGCGGGGTCCGTCTGGCAGCCCGACAACTGGGGCGGCATCACCCGCGGCATCAGCCGCACCGGCCTTGACCTGTCGAAGTCTCAGTTCGTCGAGGTCTGGGTCAACGACCAGGTGGCCGATCCGTCGCAGCGCTCGGGCCGCCTGCACATCGACTTCGGCTACATCAACGAGGACGGCTTCTGGCCGCTGGACGGTTCGGGGAATCCCATCGTCGGCACCTTCCAGAAGGAGGACGGCGTCGACGGCACGACCCCGGACGGCGTCTGGACCTACAACGAGGACATCGGCCTGGACGGCGACGACTCCGACGCGAAGCGGTACCGGGCCGACTTCAATTATGAGGGCGACTCGCCCTTCCCGCTCATCAACCAGACAGCGCGAAACAACCGAGAGGACACCGAGGACCTCAACGCCAACGGCATCCTCGATCGGACCGACGGCTACTACACCATCACCATCGACCTGAAGGACACCGAACCGCTGGTCGACGTCGTGCAGGACTACGACGACGTCCAGGAATTGATCGACGGCAACATCGCCTGGCGCAAGTACCGGATCCCGCTGGCGGCGGTCGACTCGGTCTCGGTCGGCAGCTCGGCCAACCTGAAGGCGGTCACCCACGCCCGCATCTGGTACGAGAACGACGGCGCGGCGCCGCCGTCGACCGTGCACCTGCAGCTGTCCGAGCTGCGCTTCCTGGGCAGCCGCTGGGAGCGCGAGGGCGTGCGGCGCGTGGACGGCGAGATCCTGCTGAGCCCGGCCGAGCGCCTGCCCGGCGAGGAGTTCTTCCTCGGCGAGGTGAACAACAAGGAGAACCCCGACTATTCGCCGCCCTTCGCGGTGCACATCGAGAACAACATCCCGGACAAGGAGCAGTCGCTGGTCCTGAACTTCCAGGAGCTCGAGCGCGGGCACCTGATGCGCGTCAGCAAGCAGGTCTCGCCGCGCGGCGACGACTACACCGGCTACCGCAACATGTCCTGGTACTGGTTCAACCCCTCGCACGAGACCGCCGACCTGGACCTGCTGTTCCGGGTGGGCGCCGACTCGCTCAACTACTACGAGGTGGCCTACCGCTTCGCCGACGACACCTTCAAGACCGGCTGGCACCGCATGTCGGTGGGACTGGCCGAGCTCTCCAACGCCAAGAACGGCGAGCTCGGCGACGACGGCGTCCTGCGAGCGCGGGTCCCGGACCTGGAGACGGGGCAGGAATACCGGGTGCGGGTCGTGGGGCGGCCGGACCTGCGCCGCGTCCGGCGCTACTACATGGCCGTGGCCAACAACGAGCTTTCGCAGCCGGCGAGCGGCTACATGTACATCAACGACGTGCGCCTGGAGGGCGTCAAGCGCGACCAGGGCCTGGCCCAGCGCGCGGGCCTGCGCCTGAACATGGCCGACGTCTACAAGCTCGACTTCGACTGGAAGCACACCGACGACGAGTTCCACGGGCTGGACAAGCGCGTGGGCAGCGGCATCGACCACGAGGAGTGGAGCCTGCAGTCGAGCCTCAACGTCGAGGACTACGTGCCCCTGGCGGGCTTCCGCCTGCCGGTCAGCGGCAGCCGGCGCCAGGTCATCGACCGGCCGAAGTACGTGACCAACAGCGACATCGAGATCATCGACAACGACCTGCTGAACGCGCAGTCGACGATCACCACGCGCGAGCAGTTCTCGGCGCGGCTGAACCACACGCCGGCCAAGGCCCGCCTGCTCCGTTATCTGGTGGACCCGTGGGCGCTGCAGGTCTCCGGTTCACGTGAGGTCGGCAACGGCCCGCTCCTGCTCAGCCGCAGCCGCAGCCTCCAGGGCGGCCTGACCTACGACCTGCGCATTCCCGGCGCCTATTCGCTGGCGGCGTACCCGTTGATCGGGAGCATCCCGATCCTCAGGAGCGTGTCGCTGGTGCCGCGCAAGATCGCCCTGGGAGCAAGCTTCAGCGCCACCGAGCAGGCCTCGACGACGATCAACGACGCCGGCGTGGCGACGGCGCGCCCCCTGGACCGCCGCCGGACCGGGCGGCTTACGGGTGGGCTCGACTACGCGCCCCTGCCGATCATGGACCTCGCGTTCAACGCCACGTCGGACCGCGACCTCCTGCGGGAGAAACGCAACCTGGGCGTGAACATCGGCGAGGAGAACCGCCGCTCCTACGAGCTGCGCATCACCTTCTCGACGCCGAAGGGCGCCAGGCTGCCGGGCGGGCTGCTGTTCGCGCCGGCGCGGGCCATGCTCGGCGGGATCGAGAGGCTCAACCCGTCGCTCCAGTACAGCGGCTCCTTCGCGGATGTGCATGACCCGGCGATGCAGCAGGCCGGCGACCCGCCCGGGATCCGCAGCGTCAACAACTCCGCGAACTGGGACCTGCGCCTGTCCGTCCCGATCGGCGAGGCCGTGAAGTCGGTCTTCCCCGAGCGCAAGTACGGGGATGCCCAGCGGGACCAGATGGTCGCCGCGCAGCGTCGGCTCGAGGAGCAGGCGGCCCGTCGCGGTCCGGGCGGGCCGTCGCCGGTCACCTTGCCGGGCCAGGCGGGTGCCGATTCGACAGGCGCGCCCGTCCCGGGCGAGGTGCCGCCTGGGGAGGAGCTCCTGACCCCCGAGGAACGCCAGCAGCGCGAGGCGGAGCGGCTCCTGGAAGCCGCGGAGGCGCGCCTCGAGGCCGAGCGCGAGGAGGCGCGCCGGAACGGCGCGCCGGCGCCTGACACAGGGCCGGGGGACGCGGCGAAGCCCACCGGCGGAGGACGGGGCTTCGGGCCACGAACGCTGATCGAGCCGGTCCTGGGCGCGCTGCGGAACACGCAGCCGCTGAAGATCACGCTGACCACGCGCGACAACAGCAGCTACGTCCGGCTGCTCGACCCGGCCTCGTTCTGGTACCAGGCCGGCTTCACCCGCGACCTGGACGTCGACCCGTCGCGCTACGCGTCGAGCGGCTTCGACAGCCAGGAAACGGTGTCGCTGGCGACGTCCACCAAGCTGACGCGGGCGCTGTCGCTCGACATGAAGTACGGCCGCACCGACAGCCGCCGCGAGCAGGTCGGCTC
>JAYRFB010000111.1:0-25379 GCA_041908585.1 Candidatus Krumholzibacteriia bacterium | reverse complement strand
CTGGTGCCCGGGCCGTCGGGCGCTCCCTGCCGCCGGAAAGGGGGGACGGCGGCAGGGGCGCCGACCTGGCGGGGTGGCGCTAGCGGAACGCGGCCTTGAGCGCGCCGAAGCTGGCGGCTTCCTCGGCCACGTCGCCGCCGCAGATGTTCTCGGCGCCCGGGCTGGGCGGGCAGCCGCAGGCCAGCGGTTCGACGGTGCCGGTGTAGGGGTTCAGCGCGTCGAAGAGCAGCCAGCCCACGTGGACATGGTCGAACCCGCCCGAGCGGTCATCCTCCGCCTCGTGGTCCCGCACCGAGACGGCGAACATCAGCTCGTACTGCACCGGATCGGTGCCGGGAATGGTCCGCAGGAGCTGGACGAGGTCCCCCGAGTTGTTGAGCGCGAAGCCGCCCTGGGAGATCCCGTTGGCCGCCTGCCAGGCGACCGCGTCCGAACCGAAGAACACGATGTGCTCGCCCGGGTCGGCCACGCCGCTCAGGCGGAAATCCGGCGCCTCGCCGGTGCTGTCGCGAAGCCAGTAGTCCGACAGGTCGATCGGCACGGTGTCGATGTTCCGGATCTCGATCCACTCGTCGTTCTTGGCGTCGACCGTGCCGTCGCCGTTCCAGTCACTGGCCGGGTCGGCCAGGACCTCGTTGATGATGATCCCGGGGTCCAGCTCGGCCCTGGCGGCGGGGGCCGGGAGCACCCAGGCCAGCGCCGCCAGCACCCCGGCCAGCGCCGCCCAGCCGGCGGTTTGTCGTCTGCCTTCGGTCATGTTAGGCTCCATCCTCGGGAGGCGTTCCTGCGGGAGGGCGAAGCCGTTCCTTCAGCCAGAAGAGGGCCACGGGCATGGCGTTCAGCATCGGGATCATCGGGGCCGGCGCCCACGGCGAACGTTACCTGCGGCATGCGCTGCGCGACGTGCCCGGGATGACGGTGGCTGTGGTCTGCCGGCGCGAGCGCCAGGCCGGGAAGGAGCTGGCGGCACGCTACGGCGTCCGTTACCTGCCGGAGGCGCCGGAGGTGGTGGCGGCCCCGGACGTTGACGGCGTGGTCGTATGCACGCCCCCCTCGACGCACTTCGAGCTGGCGGCGTCCGTCCTGGCCAGCGGCAAGCCGCTGCTGCTGGAGAAGCCGATGACCGGCACGCTGGACGAGGCCGAGCGCCTGGCCGCCCTGGACTCCGCCGCCGCGACACCCCTGTTCCTGGGCCAGTCCCTGCGCTGGAACCCCGTCATCCTGAAGGCCCGCGAGCTGTGGCCGCTGCTGGGGCGCGTCCGGCTGGTCCGGCTGGCGCAGCGCCTGGCCCCCACCCCGCTGGCCTGGCAGCGCGACCGGGCGCTGACCGTGGGCGGCTCGGTGCTGCTGACCGGGGTCCACCTGTTCGACCTGGCGAGGTTCCTCACGGGCCGCGAATTCGCGCGCGTGGACTCGCGGCAGTGGCAGGTGCTGAACCCCGCGGTGGAAGACTTCTTCCTGGCGCGCGCGGAACTGGACGACGGCTGCCAGGTCTCGCTGGAAGTCAGCAAGTACACGCAGTCCCGCTGCCAGTGGCTCGAGGCGGTGGGCGAGGACGGACAACTGTGGGCCGACTACCTCGACGGCGGCGTTATCCTGCGGCGCGGCCGCGACGAGGAACGGTTCGCGGTCAGCGCCGCGGTGCCCACGCTGCCGGCGGTGCTGCAGGAATGGCTGGCGTGCCTGCAGGCGGGGACGCCACCGCCGGTGGGCGCGCGCGACGGCGTGGCCACGCTGCGCATGGTGGAGGCCTGCTACCGGTCGGCCGCCGCCGGCGCCATCATGACAGTGCAGGCCTGACGGCGACGCGGCGCGACGGCGGGCGGACGCTTCCGCCCCAACCGGCGCGCCGCGCCGTGGTTCAGCGCACCAGGGTCATCTTGCCGGCCTCCCCGAACGGACGGCCGTCCCGCAGCACGCGATACAGATAGACGCCGCTGCCCGCCTCCGTGCCGGCGGCCGTGCGGCCGTCCCAGACCACTCCCGCCGTCCCGGCCGGCAGGCGGCCAACCGGCAGCCGCCGCACGAGCAGGCCCCGCGCATCGTAGATCAGCACCTCGACCTCGCCGGGGTGCGCCAACGCGAAGCGCACCTCGGTCCGCGGGTTGAACGGGTTGGGGTCGTTGCCAAGGCCCAGGTCAGCGCCACCGCCGGTAACCGCTGCCGGCCATGCCGTACCGGGTACGACCCGCAAACGCGCCGGCACCTCGATGGACGGCGAGAGCGGATCGTCTCCGCGCAGCGTCAGCGCCGCCAGGTGATCGCCAGGCGGCATGTCGGACGCCGCGATCGTGACCGCAAGCTCGGTCGTCGCACCCGGGGCCAGCGTGCCCGACACGGGCGTCACCGCGAGCCAGCGCGTGCCTTCGCCCAGCAGGCCAAGGAACGCCTCCATGATCCGCGCCAGCGCCTGGTCGTCGACCCATCCGCCCTCGGACGCCGCGAACAACAGGTAGTAGAGGCGCGTCCGGCCCGCGAGTCCGGCGATCTCGTGGTAGTCGCTGTCGGTGGACGGCGGGAACGATTGCGTGATGCCGTCGGCCGCCTCGACGATGACCAGATGGTTGACCGACGGATCCCCTGCACCCCAGACCCGCTTGGCCAGCCCCAGATAACGACGTCCGTCGGCCAGCGCCATCTCCAGGACGACACCGTCGACCTGCCCGGCGCCGTCGGCGCCGAGGTTGCCGACGGTCCCGAACGTCGCGATGCCGCCGAGGTCCGCCGCGAGCACGAACAGTCCCGGCAGCTTGCGCGTGACATAGCGTCCGCGGTCGCCGAACGCCGCATGGCCGCTGATCCGGCCGTCGCTGTACGGCAACGGACCGCCGCGATCGGTGTAGATGGCGTTGCCGCCATCGAACATGTCCCGGCCACCGTCGATGATGTAGTTGCCCGCGACGCCTTCCGTGAAGGCGTAGCGATCGGGTATCGCCGCGGTCACGGCGGTGGCGCCCGCATCGAGCCGCGCCAGCACGGCCTCCAGATCGGGCGCTGCCGCGACGGCCGTCACGGCCCCGGCGACCCCCGACGGCGGCGAGGTGTGCAGTGCGCCCGGAGGCGCCGCTGGAGACGGCACGCCCTGGTCCGCAACCTTCCCGGTCGAGTCGCCAGCCGGACCGGGCGCCATCGCCGCCGCCGGACCAGCGAACACGGGGCTGCGCGCGATGACCTGCACCGGGAACCGCGGTTCCGTCGCCGCCAGCCAATGCAGGTCGGCGGCTCCGCGGTTGGCGACGGCAAGTTCAAGCGTGACCGTGCCGCCGGGCGGCAGCACAGCCGCCAGCGTATCGGTGGCCACCTCCATCACGGGGGGCAGGCGGCCGGTGCCGGTCAGGGGCAAGGTCAAGAGACGATGCGTGGGGTCGTCGGTGGCAATCGTCACGGTCGCCGACACGGGACCGGGCGCCACCGGCGAGAAGGCGACTTCCACCAGTTCGCTGTCACCTGCGGCCACCGCAAACGCCGGGTCCCCCGCCACCGCGAATGGTCCGGGAGTCGACGTGACACCCGTGACCGTGAGCGGACGGCACCCCCGATTCACGACCGCGAACCCGGCCGTGCCCGTGGCGCCCACCTGGCAGTCGCCGAACGCCAACGCCCCGGGACGAACCGCGGCACTGGGCGCCTCGCCGACGGCAAGTTCCAGCGGGATGCGGACCGCGTCGTGCCGCGGGTCGTTGCTGAGCACGTAGAGGCCGGCGGTGAACGAGCCGCCGCAGAGCCCGGCCGCGTCCCAGGTGACGGTCACCTCGACGGTCCCGCCGCGCGGCACGAGGCCGGAGGTCGGGCTCGCCGACACCCACGGAGCGCCGACACCCAGCGCGAACAGTTCGTTCTCGATCAGCTCGATCGCGTCGCGCACGCCGTCGCCGTCGTCATCCGCGCCGCAATACTGCGGCTCGAATGCGTGGAACAAGGTGTTGCCGCGCGGACCGCGCACGATCGCCGCCTCGCCTGGCGTACCGGCAAAGGTCGCCAGCACGGTCGCGCCCGGTCGCGGCGTCACCGACATGCCGTTCCCATAGGCGGGTGTTGCCGTGGAGCGCAGGGAACCCACGCGATGCGGCACACGGAAGAGCGCTTCGCCGGGTAACGCCGCTTCGACGGCAAACGACAGGCGCGACCGCCCTGAAATCTCGACGCCCATCAATCCGGCGAGCCGGTGCTGCGCGTAGAAGGCGATCAGGTTGTCGATGTGCAGCAGTCGTCCTCCGGCCTCCACGTAATCCGCAAGGGCGTCGAGCCCCGTCTCGAAGGCGCCGGCGCCTCCGCTCTCGACCGCGACGAGATCCCAGCCCGGAGCCGTGCGCAGGAGTGTATTGAAGGTGTTCCAGCTCGTCGCCATCGTGTACGAAAGACCCCGACGGGCGAGCGCCGCGGCCACGACGCTGTTGCTGTTGCTGCCGTACAGCAGCAGCAGGATCCGCGGTCCGGTCCCTTGTCCGTAGGGGCCGGTCCGCAGCTCAGGCACGCTGCCGAGATTCCAGCGCAGGTCGTCCCAGCCGGTGTTCGCGATGGTCAGCGTGCGGGTCGCCCTGGCGCCGGGCGCCAGCTCGACGGTGAACGAATCCGGCGCGATCGCCATGACCGGCGGGGCGATCCCCAGCCCGCGCAGCGCCACCGTCGCCACGGGCTCATCGGGGTCGTCGGTCGCCAGCGCCAGTGTCGCCGAGACCGGCCGCGGCCAGGAAGGCGCATAGGTGACGGTCACCACGGTCTCGCCGTGCGGCGGCACGACGAACGCCGAGGACGGCCGGCAGGCGAACTGCGAATCGTCGAGCGAGGGCTCGACGTGCAGGTCCACGCAGCCCGGATTGGCGATCGTGAACGAATCGACCCGGGCGAGGCCGAGATAGCCTGCGCCGAACGAGAGCCCGTCGGTCGAGACGGCGGCGTCCGGGGAGCCGGCTACCGTCAGGTCCACCGCGACGGCGGTCGCCGGCGTGGCGGGATCGTTGCTGGCCAGGACGAGTCGCGCCGGGGCCTGCGGCCCGCACCGGCCCTGGGGGTTCATCGTCAGCTTCACCGTGGTCGTGGCCCCGGGCGCCACGCTGCCGGCGCGCGGATCGACCTGCATCCAGCCGAAGCCCCCCAGCCAGGTGAACACCTGGTGGGCGAAGCGCCGGTTGTCCTGCTCGGCGAGCGGCGCGTCGTGGAAAAGCTGGTCGCTCATGACGACGATCCGACCGCCGGCCCGTTCCGTCGCGGCCGCCACGACCACGCCGGCCGGACCGCGCGCCAACGCGACGGTGGATCCGTCCGCGACGCTCAGCCTTGCGTTCGCGCCGGGAAGGGACAGCGCGCTGATGCCGACCGTGGTTTCGTGCTCATCCAGGTCGGTGGTCACCCCCGCATCGCGCGCCGCGTACGCGAAGGCGATGCCCGGCGCCGTCGACGACAGCAGGCTGTTGCAGACGGCGCCGCTGGACGAGCTCGTCAGCAGGAGGCTGCCGCCGGCATGAAGCCAGGCGCGGGCCGCCGCCACCTCGGTCGCCGCCCAGTACAGGCTGGGAGTGGACGTCCAGATGACGTCGCAACCGGCCAGCAGCTCCGGCGTCCAGGGCCGGGAACTCTGCGACAGCTCGGCGCCGCGCGCCGCGAGTTCCGACGCCAGGTCGCGCACGGCCGCCGTGTCCGCCTGTCCGTGCGCGAGATCCCACAGGATGCGTACGCCCAGCAGGTCGGACGGCAGGCCCGACTGGGGCGTTGCCGCCGTCGGGAGGTCCCGCGGCGAGGCCGATGGACCGGATGCGCCTGATGCCACGCGCGCCGTCCAGGCCAGGTCGCTCTTGCCGCGGTTGGTGATGTCCACCGTCCGCGTCGCGCGGGCGCGGGACGGCAGCTCGACCGTGACCGTCGAAGGCGCCACCCCGATCTCCGGCGGCGCCACCCCGGTGCCCTCGAGCTCGACGATGGTCACCGGCATCGCCGGATCGTCGCTGGCCAGGCGCAGCCGGCCCGCGGCGGCGCCGGCCCTCGTCGGCGTGAAGGAAACCGTCAGGGAAGCCGTCGCGTCGGGCGCCAGCGTGAGGGCTGCGGACGGAACGACGCCGAACCCCGCCCCGTCGATCGAGATGCCCGTCACATGCAGGTCGGCGCAACCCGCGTTGACGATGTCGACGGTCGTCGTCGTCCCGGTGCCGACGTATGCGTCGGCGAGGTCGACCGTCGCCTGCGTCCGCAGCCCCGGTGACGGGACGACGTCCAGGCGGACCGGAACCTCCACGTTCGGCGACGCGGGATCGTTGCTGGAAATGACGGCCCACGCCTGGCGCCCCGTCTCGCACGAGCCGCCGGCGGAGATGGTGACCGCCACCTCGCCATACCCGCCCGGCGGCACGGTTCCCTCGCGCGGCTGGGCCTCCAGCCACTGGGCGCCCGCCAGCCAGTCGATGACGTTGTGGCCGAATCGGCGGTTGTAGGGAAACGTGACGCGGGCGTCGCCGAACAGCGGGGCGCCACTCACCACGATCCGGCCGCCACCGGCCGAACTGCAGGCGGTGGCCGGCGTGCCCGCGCCGTCGTTCGCCAGGACGAGCGCAGGTGGGACCACGCGCGCCAGACCGGCCTGCCCCAGCCCCGTCAGCAGCAATGGCACGGCTTCGGTCAGCTCATGGCCGGGTCTCACATACAGCACGGAGTCGATATCCGGACCACCGCCTTCGACGCCTGCCCCGAGCGCGGCCAGCAGCGCCGTGAACGCGCCCGAGCCGTCGCGCCCCTCCAGCAGCAGCCCGCCGCCCCGGCGCGCCCAGGTGGCCACGTCGGCAAGCTCCGCGGCCGACCAGGTCCACGCCATCTCCTGCGACCAGAACACCCGGCAGCCCGCCAGGGCCTCCGCCGTCACCGGCCCCGCATGCTCGTCCACCGTCGCTCCCCGCTGGCGCAGGTCGGCGATGAGCAGCCCCGCGAAATCGGGAGGCGGCTGCCCGTGCGAGACGTCCCAGAGAATCCGCAATCCGGTGAGGTCCAGCAGGTCGCCGGTCAATGCGGACGATGGCGACGTGGGCAGCGCAGCGGTGGGCAAGCCCGGCGGCAGATCGGCGGCAGCCTGCAGCGGCGCGAACGTGTACTGCCGCCGCGCCGCCGCCGGCGTCAGCGCCAACGACCAGACGAGGTCGCTCTCCCCCTCGTTGCCGATGGTCAGCGTCCGGGTTGTCGACTCGAACGGACTCAGCTCCGCTGCGAGGGCGGAAGGCGTCACGGTGATCGTCGGGGTCGCCTCATCCGTCGCGGGAAGGGCGCGCGGCGGTGGCGCGAACAGCATCATGGACAGCGCCGGCAGGATCAGGCGGGACCCGAAACAGGACATCAACACTCGCATGACCGACTCCCCGCGAAGGACGCGTTGACGGCGCTGCCTCGTCAGAGGGGGCGATGGATGGCCCGACCGTGGCACGCAGCGGGGTACCTGTCAATCGCGAGCCTCGGCGGGAACGGCGGTCGTCGCCACCGCATGCTGCACCACCAGCCCCGCCAGCATCATCCCGAAGATCGCGGTCATGTGCACGGCCGTGCCGTTGATGACCTTCTTCTCGGCGCACCAGTCGCGGTGCTCGTGCACGCCGTCTTCCAGGGGCACGAACTTGGGGCAATGGCAGGTGTGCGTGCCGCAGGCCACGGAGGTGACCTCCACCGGTTCGAGGTTCTCGGGCGACCAGACGACCGGGAAGTCGCCCTGGAAGCCCGACTCGCGCAGGCGGCGGCGGATCCACTTAGCGAGCGGGCAGCCATGCGATTCCCAGATGCTGCTGACCCGGACCTGCGTGGGGTCCAGCTTGGCGGCGGCACCCATTGCGGAAAACAGCGTGCACCCGGCAGCATGCGCGGCGCGGATCAGGGCCACCTTGCAGGTGATGGAGTCGATGCAGTCCAGCACGTACCCGTACCGGCCGACGGCGAACGTGTCCACGTTCGCAGGCTCGCAGGCCTTCATGACCGGCGTGACGGCGCAGCGCGGGTTCAGCACGCGCAGGCGCCCGGCCAGCTCCTCCACCTTCGGCTGTCCCACGTTCTTGGTCGTGGCCTGCAGCTGCCGGTTCACGTTGGTGATGCAGACCACGTCGTTGTCGACGAGCGTGATGGCGCCGACGCCCGAGCGCACCAGCGCCTCGGCGGCCCACGAGCCCACCCCGCCGATGCCGAACACGGCCGCATGCGAGGCCTGCAGGTGCGCCAGTGCCGGCGAGCCGGTCAGCAGTTGCAGGCGCTGGAAGATGGGATTTCCGGACATCTGACCGCCTGTTCAGCGCACCAGCACGAGCCGCGCCACGCCGACGGACGCACTCGACTGCAGCCGCGCCAGGTACACGCCCGAGGCGAGCGGAAGGCCTTCGTCATCGCAGCCGTCCCAGACCACTTCCTGGCGACCGGCCGGCAAGGCGCCCGTCTCCAGGTCGCGCACGAGGCGACCGGCGGCGTCGTGGATCGTCAAGTGCACCGGTCCGTCCGCCGACAGCGTGAAGCTCAGCGTGGTCCGCGGATTGAAGGGGTTCGGCGCGCAGGTCAGTTGCGGCGGGGCCGCCGCGCCCGGCACGGGCGTCGCGCCGCCGTTCAGCACGATATTATCCACGCTGGTGTCGTCGCCACCGGTGTGCCACTCGGTGTAGATGTGGAGTCCCTGAAGCGATTGCAGCACACCTTGCATCTGCGCCTGCGTGGCCACCGCAAACGTGCCTCCCACCTTCCAGCCGGCCTCCGTCAGCGGCACCGTGCGGGTCTGCCACTCGCCCACCGGCGGCGAGGGCGCGTCATAATAGAGCGAGATCGTCGTGCCCACCAGCACCACTGCCGGATAGGCGACCGCGTCGGAGTACCGCAGCAGGATGTCATAGCTGAGCTGGCCGCCGTAGAAGGCGCCCATGTTGCCGAGGTAGGCCGGCGGCGCGGTGATCCCGGTTTCGGCGAACACGTCGCCCACGCGGACGCTGCCGGCGGGCTGGCCCTCGGCGCCGTCGAAGGGCAGCGCGGACGTGGTCCAGGAGCCGGTGCCATTGCCGCGGAAGGGGTAGCTCACCACGGCCCAGCCTTCGTTATTCGAGTCGAAGCGGCTCATGATCGCGGTGGCCCCGGCCGAAGCGGCGGCCAGGCAGCATGAGCAGGCAAGGATCACGGCGCACATCCGCGGGCTGCGTTGCATTGCGGGAACCTCCCGGCTCCGGGTTGGCGCGAACGGCGGATCGACCAGCCATGATCATACCACACCGGCCGGCTCCCGGGAGCGCGCCGCGCCGCCGGCCGCACAGGTGGAGCTCAGGCCAGCCTGGCCACCGTCGCCCTTCCGAGAAGCTCCTGCACCACGCCCAACCGCGCGATCTCGGTGCCGTCCGTCATGGCCGTCGCCGCCCCTGCCGCCGCGCCCCGGCGCAGCGCCTCGGGCCAGTCGTGCCCTTCGGCGAAGGCCGCCAGCAGGCCTCCCAGCAGGGAGTCGCCGCTGCCGATCGTGCTGCGGATCGCAACCGGGATCGCCGGCGCGTGCCAGGCGCCGTCGCCGGTCACGACGACGGCGCCCTCGGCGCCCATCGAGACGATGACCGCGGGGTCGGCGACCCCGCGTCCCGCCAGGTTCCCGCGAAGCTCCCGCGCGGCCTCGACGGCTCCGGCAACCCCGGCCACCGGCCGCCCCAGCAGCCGCGACGCCTCCGCGAGGTTCGGCTTGATCAGGTGCGGCCCCGCCTCGAGGCCCAGGCGCATCGGCTCGTCGTCCGCATCCAGCAGGATCCGCACGGGCAATGCGCGCAGCCGACCGACCAGCGTCCGCCAGGCATCGGCGGGGATGCCGTCGGGCAGGCTGCCCCCCAGGCACACCCAGGTTGCCTGCGGAGCCAGTTCCAGCACCAGCGACTGCGCCTGCTCCCACTCGCGCGCGCTGACCGGACCGCCCTTCATGTTGAACGTGGTCGGCGGCCGCTCCGTGCCGTCCTGCACCGAGATGTTGATGCGGGTCTGCGCCCGCGTGTGGACGATCGCCGGCGTGACGCCCTGCACCTCCAGCACGCGCTGCACGTGGGCGCCCGTCCCGCCGCCGAGGAGCACGCAGGCGGTGGTCCGTGCGCCCAGTTCGGCCGCGACGCGCGAGAGATTGGTGCCCTTTCCGCCGGCATCCTCCTCGCGCGTCAGCACGCGGTTCGTGTCGTGCGGCAGCAGGCCGCGCGTACCGAGCAGCAGGTCGATGCAGGGATTGAGCGTCACCGTCAGGATCATGGCGCCTCCGGCTCCTCGCGCTCGCGCCCCGGGATCGGCAGATCCCGGGGCGCGCCCCGGCTTGGTATCGCGACGGTCCCTAGCCGGCGAGGATCCTCTCGATCCCGCCCCGCGCGATCGGGTGGTAGCCCCCGCCGTGCTCGGCGAACGTCTCCTTCGCCAACGCACGCGTCTCGGCGTTCCTGTGCAGAGCCGTGTACAGCGGCTTGAGGTACTTCATCCGCCCGACCTCGCCCAGGAACGCGCGCGTGCGCGGGCGCGTGGCGGCATAGCCGCTGCCCGCGGCGATCGTCAGCCAGTTGCAGAGGATCTCGCAGTTGCCGTGCTTCGTGAGCTGGAAGTTGTCGTCCAGCCAGGCGCAGTCGGCCGCCGGCAGCTGGCGCGGCAGGGCCTGCAGGAAGATCTGCCAGTCCTCCGGCTTCCACTGCTTCGCCGCGGCGACCTCCGGCCGCGCACCGCCGGTCCAGCCGGCGGCCAGGCCCTTGAGGTGCTCCAGACGCGCCGAGCTGAAGTTCGGCGCGTTCTTCGGCACGCCCGGTCGGCGGATCCACTCCTGCGCACCCACCTGCGCCGCCACGCCGGGCAGCTCCTTTTCCAGGAACTCCTCGAACTGCTCGGTCGTGATCGAGCTGAACGAGAAGTGCCTGATGTACTTCTTGATGAACTGGTCGAACTGCTCGCGCCCGACCGTCTGTTCCAGCAGCGTCACGAACAGGAAGCCCTTCTCGTACGGCACCAGGGAGTAGAACTCGTCCGGGTCCTTGCCCTCGCCGTTCGTCTTGAGGCAGGTGAACGGGGAGTCGGGCCCGAACGACGCCAGGGCGTCGTCCAGGCCGTTGCGCCCGATCGCCGCCGACAGCGCCTGCGCCTCCTTGCCGTAGAGCTTCTCGTGGATGCGGCGCTCGGCCCACACCGTGAAGCCCTCGTTGAGCCAGAAGTCGTCGATGGTGGCGTTGGTGACCAGGTTGCCGGTCCACGAATGCGCCAGCTCGTGCGCCAGCACGTTGACCAGCGAGCGGTCGCCCGCCAGCAGCGTCGGCGTCAGGAAGGTCAGCCGCGGGTTCTCCATGCCGCCGTAGGGAAAGCTCGACGGCATCACGAGGAAGTCGAAGCGGTCCCAGAGGTACGGCCCGAAGACGTCCTCTGCCGCCAGCAGCATGCTGTCGACCTCACTGAACTCCCAGGCCGCGCGATCCAGCGTCTTCGGCTCGGCGTACACGCGCGAGCGCGGGCCCAGGTCTCGCGAGACGATGTCGCCCACCGCGAAGGCGAACAGGTACGGCGGGATCGACTGCGGCATCGCGAACGAGAACGCGCGCGTGCCCGGGCGCGCGCCGGGGCCCTTCTCGCCCGGCGCCGCCGCCATCACCGCGGTCAGTGCCTCAGGCACAGTGAGCTTCGCGTGGTAGGTGAAGCGCGCCAGCGGCGAATCCTGGCAGGGCAACACGCTGCGCGCGTGGATCGCCTGGCACTGGCTGAAGAGGTACGGGTGCCTGCCGCCGTCCGTCTGCGCGGGCTCCAGCCACTGCAGGGCCGATGCCTCCGGGCTGGTCTCGTAGGTGATCGCCACCGCCGTGGTGCCGGACGGCAGCTGCAGGCGCAGGCGCGAGCCCATCACGGGGTCGTCGGCCGCCAACTCGAACGGCACCGCGGCGCCTGCCTGCGTCGCCACGGCGGTGATCGCCAGCGCGCGCGTATCGAGGTCCAGGGGACCCGCGGCCGGGGCGGCCAGTTCCAGGGTGGCCGTGCCCGCCAGCGTGCGCCGGGCGAAATCGACGGCCAGGTCCAGGTCGACATGCGTGACCCTGCCCTGGTCCAGGTCGGCATAGGAATGGGGATCGCGACGGCTCACGGTGGCACCTCCGGCCGGGTGGGTCCTGAAACGCGGTTCAACGAGCCCATTGTCGTGCCGCGGGACGCCCGCCGCAAGAGCTTGGCGATCCCGCCAAGCGGTGGTAGTATCACAAGCTCCGGGCCGCTTCTCCCCGAGGCCGGTCCGGGGCCGGCCGAGGACCGGGAACCCGAAAGGACGGACACGATGCGCGACGGCATGACCCGCGTGGAGACCTACGGGACCGAGCTCGAGGCCGAGATGGCCCTGGGCCAGCTGCAGGCCATGGGGATCACCGCCACCCTGGAGCTCGACGACGCCGGCGGCATGCAGCCGCAGCTCGGAGCCGTCCGGGGCATCCATGTCCTGGTCTACGCCGAGGACGCGGCGCATGCGCGCGCCATCCTGCAGGGTCACGGCGGCGACGGTTCGGGAGCCTGGACCTGCCCCGCCTGCGGCTCGGACGGCGAGCCCGGCTACGACGCCTGCTGGAACTGCGGGCGCGAGCGCATGTGACGGCGCGCGGCCTCGCAGGCGCCCCGTTGGCGGCGGCCCTGCTGGCGGCAGCCCTGCCGGCAGCGGCCCGGCCGCAGGCCGCTCCGCCCGAACCGGCCCCTTGCAAGCGCTTCGAGTCCCTCCTGGGCGCCGTCGCGGCGCGTGCCGACACTCCCGCTCCCCGCGCCGACGACCGCGGCGTCGATATCCTGAGCTACGATCTGGAACTGACCCTCGACCCCGCGCCGGGCCCGGCCGCCGGCGTCGTGGCGCTGAGCGGCAGGGTGGCGATCGGCCTGCGCGCGCTGCGGGCCGGCGTCGACACCCTGGTGCTCGACCTGGTGCCGCAGCTGGCCTGCGACGGCGCCGAGCGCGGCGGCACGGCCCTGCCGTTCCTGCGCGCCGGCGAGGAGCTGCGCATCGCCGTTCCCGGCGGGCTTGCCACGTCGGGGCCCGACACCCTCGTCGTGCAGTGGCACGGCCGCCCGCCGCGGCACGGCAATCTCTACGCCGGGCTGATGTATCGCCGGGATGACAACGGCACCCCCACCGACGCCCTCGACGACACGCCGTTCATGTTCTCCATCAGCGAACCCTGGTCGGCGCACTCCTGGTGGCCGTGCAAGGACCACCCTTCCGACAAGGCGCTCGTCTCGCTGGCGGCCACCATACCGGCGGACCTGGCCGCCGTCGGCAACGGCGACCTCGAGGCGGTCACCGAGGGACCGCCCGGCTGGCGCCGGTTCGCGTGGCGCGAGCGATACCCGCTGCCGACCTACCTGGTCTCGGTGGCGGCCTCGCGCTATGAGCGCTGGCAGGAGGATTGCCGCCCGCCGCACGCCGCCCCGGTGCCGCTGGAATTCCATGTGATCGCGCGCGACCGCGCCGCCGGGGAGGTCCTCATGGGACGGACCTGCGCCATGACCGGGTTTCTCACCGGCATCCTCGGGGACTACCCGTTCGCCGGCGAGAAGTACGCACAGGTCGAGGTGGTCTGGGGCGGCGCGATGGAGCACACCACGGCCACGAGCATCGGCCAGTTCATGTTCACCGGCGATCGCCGCTTCGAGCAGGTGGTGGTGCACGAGCTGGCCCACCAGTGGTTCGGCAACAGCCTGACGCCCGCCGACTGGCCGGACATCTGGTTGAACGAGGGCTTCGCCACCTATGCCGAGGCGCTGTGGCTCGAGCACAGCGAGGGCGTCTCCGCCCGGGAGGATTTCCTGCGGCTGATCGGGCCCGGACGCCATCCGGGACTCTTCGCCGGCGAAGGCACGCTGGCGCGGCCCTCTCCCGTGCTGCCGAACACGCTGGTCTACGACAAGGGCGCCTGGGTGCTGCACCTGCTGCGCGGGGTGATCGGCGACGAGGCCTTCTTCCGCTTCCTGCGCGACTACGCCGGGGATCCCGGGCTGGTCCAGGGCAATGTCGACACGGCGGCGATGATCGCCCGGGCCGAGGCCGCGGCCGGGCGCGAACTGGGCTCCTTCTTCCGCGGCTGGCTCGAGACGGATGCCGTACCCGTGCTCAGCCTCGAGCGGCTGCCGCCGGCCGGCGCCAGGGACGCCACCGCCTGCCGGGTCCGCCTGCGGCAGCACCAGGGGCAGGTGCTGGCGATCCCGGTGCCCCTGCTCCTGCACACGGCGGCCGGCGCCGTGCCGGTCACGGCCGTGCTCGAGGAGGGCAGGGCGGACTTCCGGTGGGACCTCGGCGTGGGCGTCGAGGGTGTCACCACGGACCCGGACCGGCCGGCGCTGGCGCGGTGGATCGACACCCCGCCGCCTCCCCTGTCGGTTCGGGGACCGTGGCCCAACCCGGTCGCGGGCGATGGCTGCGACTTCGAGATCCACTTGAGGCAGGCGGCACAAGTCACACTGGGAGTGCATGATGCCATGGGGCACCGGCTGTTCTCATCCGACCTCGGCGAGCTGCCCGCCCTTGATCCGGAAGGGGCCGTACCCCGCTGGCGCTGGCTGCGTCCCGCGGGTGCGGCAGCCCTGCCCGCGGGCCTGTACTGGTTCACCTTCGAGGCGAACGGGACGCGCTTCACGTGCCCGGTGACGCTCCTGCGCTGACCCCGCGGAACGCCGGCCCCGCCGGCCAGGGCATTGACAGTCATGCGCTGCGAACCTAGCGTGGCTGTCATGTACCTCGGCCTTCACAGCCGCCGGCCTCGTGCCGGAACGGGCGGCGCCCGGATGGTCCTGGCGCTGCTCGCGCTGGGGGCCCTGCTCGGCCTGCCGCCGGCCGTCTCCGGTCACCACCATGCCGGCGAGGCTCCGGACGGACACCATCACGGCGGCCTGCCGTCGCCCGACGGCGACGGTTCCGGCTGCAGCTTCTGCCTCTGGCAATCCCATTACGCGGCCGAACCCGCCCAGCCCTGCGACGGGCCCGGCCCGGCTGTCGGCCGCCTGCCTTTGGCCGCGCCGGATGTCCACGCCGCCATCATCGCCACGCCGACGAGCCTGGCACGCGCGCCCCCCCGCTTCCTCGCCTGACCCGACGTAATCGTTCGCCCGGTCCCGCGCGCCATGCTGCGCGACCGGTCGTGTTGGCTCACCCGTGGCGCGCCGCCGCCCTGCCGGGGCAGGCCCCGTTCGTGCCATGTTCAGACCTGGAGGCACATCGCCATGCATCGTTCCGCACTGCGGGGGCCGGTCCTGCCGGCTGCCGCCATCCTGCTCACCCTGCTTTCGGCGGGCCCCGTGCTCGCCGTCGGCAACCCGAACCTGTCGGTCATCGCCCAGCCTCGCCTGGTGCTCACCGGCGATGCCGAGGATCCCAACGACGGCCGGCCCGTCTGGGATCTCGGCGAGACCGAGTTCGTCCTGGACGACTACCTGAACCCGTACGTGAAGGGAAACCTCACGCTGGCCTACACCGAGGACGAGGGGCTGGCCCTGGAGGAAGGCTACCTGGACGTCGTGCGCGGCCTGCCCGGCACGCTGAACCTGCGACTGGGCCAATGGCGCACCGGCTTCGGCAAGCTGAACCCGCAGCACCCGCACGTCTATCCGTTCGCCGAGCGGCCGGGCGTGCTGGCGGCGTTCCTGCCGGGCGAGGAAGGCCTCAACGAGACGGGCCTGGAGGCCTCGCTGCGCCTGCCGTCGCCGGGCGACTGGGCCATCACCGCCGCGTTCGACTGGCTCGCGGGCGACTCGTTCCGCCTCGAGCGCGAGGATTCCGGCTTCGAGACCGACCCCCTGGCCAGTTCCGAGGCCGGCGACCGCGCCGACGAGTCGCACGCGGCGTTCCTGGGGCGTCTCAGCGCGTTCGCGCCGCTGGGCGAGCGCTCGGGCCTGGAGCTGGGGCTTTCGGCGGTCGAGGGCACCAACAACGTCGCGGCCGGGACGAAGACGCGCGTCGTCGGCCTGGACGCCAAGGCCAAGCTCTGGCGCGGGGAGCGCTCCTATCTCCTGCTGCAGGGCGAGGCGCTGAAGCTCACGCGCGAGGACGCGGGCTGGGACGGGGACGCCTACACGAGCGACGAGGCCGCGCCGTGGGGATGGTACCTCCTTGCGGACTGGAACTGGGACCAGCGCTGGAACGCCGGCGCCTTCGGTGAGCGCTTCGAGGCCGACGACCCGGACGCCGGCTGGAACAGCGCATACGGGCTGTTCGCCGGGTTCGCGGTCATGGAGGAGACCACGGCGCTGCGCCTGGACTGGCGACGCGAGCAGGCGGGCGCCCCGGCCAGCGAGCCCGACCCTGATCCCGTCGATGTCGTGACGCTGCGCGTGATCTGGTCGATGGGCCCGCACAAGGCGCACCAGTTCTAGGAGGCTCCCATGTTCCGTCATTCGAACCCGCGGGTCGGCGTCGCGATCGCGCTGGCGCTGACCCTCCTGCCCCTGACCGCGGCGGCGGCGCCGCTGAAGGTGGTGGCCTCGGTGAACGACCTCGCCTCGATCGCCGCCTCGGTCGGCGGCGACCGCGTCGAGACGGCAGCCATCGCGCGCGCGACCGCCGACGTGCACCACGTCGAGGTGCTGCCCTCCTACATGGTGCGGGTCTCGCGCGCACAGGTGTACCTGAAGGTGGGGCTGGCGCTGGACCAGTGGGCTGACCAGATCATCGACGGCTCGCGTAACGCGAAGCTGCGGGTCGTCGACTGCTCGCGGGCGATCGTGCCGCTGGACAGGGCCGCCGGGCGTGTCGACGGACGCGCCGGCGACGCGCACCCCGAGGGCAATCCCCACTACTGGCTGGATCCCCGCAACGGCGGGCTGGTGGCACGGCTGCTGGCGGACGAGTTCGCGCGGCTGGATCCCGAGGGCGCCGCGGGCTACCACCAGCGGGCGGAGGCGTTCGCAGGGGCCTGCGCGGCGCGGCTGGCCGCCGCCGAAGCCGCGCTGGCGCCGCTGCCATCGCGTTCGCTGCTGACCTACCACGCCTCCTGGGTCTACCTGGCGGCGGCCACCGGCCTGACGGTGATCGCCAACGTGGAGCCGGTGCCGGGCATCCCGCCCACCGGCGCACACCTGCAGCGCCTGGTGGATCTGGCTCGCGAGCAAAGGCCGCAGGTCCTGCTCCAGGAGCCGTATTTTTCCGACGAGGCGGCCGGCTTCCTGGCGCGCGAGACGGGGCTGCGCACGGTCAAGGTCTCGCCCTCCTGCGACGGGCCGCAGGCCGGCAGCTACCTGGACCATTTCGACGCCGTGATCGCCGCGATCACCGGCTCCCGCTAGGCTTGTCACGGCGGGGCGCCCCGGCGCCCCGCCCCCCCGAAAGGAAACGGCGATGGACGCGCTGTCGCTGCCGTTCTTCCGCACCGCCCTTCTCGCCTGCTTCCTGCTGGCGGGCATCCATGCCTACCTGGGCTTCCACGTGGTGCGGCGCGGGGTCATCTTCGTGGACCTGGCGCTGGCCCAGATGGCGGCGCTCGGCGTCGCGGTGGCCGTCGTGCTCGACCACCACGAGAACCACCTGCTCACCTATGCGCTGGCCCTGGGCATGACGTTCGTGGGGGCCGCCTGCTTCGCCTGGCTGCGCGGCCAGGAGCGCAGGCACGTGCCGCTGGAGGCCTTCATCGGCATCGTCTTCGCCACGGCGCAGGCCGCCGTCTTCCTGGTCCTGGAGAAGTCGCCCGCCGGCCCCGAGCACCTCAAGGAGACGCTGGTCGGCACGTTGTTCACGATCGACCCGCAGCATGTCGCCCGCACGGCGGCGCTCTACGCCGCGGTGGGCATCGCGCACTGGCTGCTGCGCCGGCCGTTCTTCGAGATCACGGCCGACGCGGAGGGCGCACGCGGGCGCGGCCGGCGGCTGTTCTGGTGGGATTTCCTGTTCTACGCGATCTTCGGCTTCGTGGTCACCTCGTCGGTTCAGATCGCCGGAGTGCTGCTGGTCTTCGGCCTGCTGGTGATCCCGGCGGTCGCCGGCCTGCTGACCTCGCCGCGCCCGGCGGTGGCCCTGGCCGTGGGCTGGGCCTTCGCCTTCGTGGCCTGCCTGGCCGGCCTGCTCGGCTCGGTGCGTTGGGACCTGCCGGCGGCGCCGAGCGTGCTGGTGGCGCTCAGCGCGCTGTTGCTGGTGCTGGGCGTCGGGTTGCGGCTGGCGCGGGGCGGCGGTGCGGACAGGCCGGCTTGAGGCCGGTCATTCCAGCGGCACGAGCGGCGCGAACGCCGGGTTGAGGTGCTTGCGCCCGTGGTCGGCAAAGTCAACCGTCACGAGCAGGTCGCCGCCGGCGCCCTCCACGCGCGCGACCGTCCCGGTGCCGAAGATGCCGTGGGAAACGGTCTGCCCCACGAAGTACGGCGTCGGCTGCGCCACATCGTCGCTCCAGGCTTCCTGGCTGTACTCGTCGTGCGGCCGCGCGCCGCCGCCGCGACCGGGCGCACCTGTGACGCCGGACCGCGGCCGGTTGCTGCTGCCCCACTCGTGCGGGCCCACGCGGCGCGGGGCCGACGACCCCTGCGGGCCGCCCGCGGACCCGCCCCCGCCGGTCCAGGCCCGGCTGGCGCCGCCGGTCCAGGTGCTCGGACGCACCGGTTCACGCGCGTGGCCGCCGCCGGAGCGCGCGCTGCCGCCGCTGCCGCCGCTGCCCCAGCCGCTTCCCGTCGGGCGCGTCATCCCCGCGCCGGCCCCCGGCCCGAACCCGAGGTTCAGCCGGCGACGCTCGATCAGCGCCTCGGGCACCTCGACCAGGAACCGCGACGGCAGCGCGTCCTGCCAGGTGCCGAACCGCCGGCGACGCATCGCATGCAGCAGGTAGACGCGCCGCTCGGCGCGCGTCAGCGCCACGTAGAAGAGCCGCCGCTCCTCCTCCAGGCCCGCCTCGTCGGCGGCACTGTTGATGTGCGGCAGGATGTCGTCCTCGACGCCGCACAGCACCACGACCGGGAACTCCAGCCCCTTGGCCGTGTGGATCGTCATCAGGCGCACCTGGCCCTCGCCGTCGCGGATGGTATCGGGGTCGGAGACCAGGGCGGTCTGCTCCAGGAACTGCGACAGCTTGCCGTCGGGATTGGATTCCTGGAAGTCGGCCGCCGCATTGACCAGTTCGGCGACGTTCTCGGCGCGCGCGGCGGCGCCCTCCGGGTCGTCGGCCTCGAGGTGCTGCTGGTAGCCGATGTCCTTGAGCACCTGCTGCAGCAGGTCCGGGATCGGCAGGCCCTCTGAGGCCAGCAGGCGCCAGCGCGCCGCCTGGTCGAAGAAGGTGCGCACCCGCCGGCACACCGCGCCCGAGACGACGCCTTCCAGAAGGCCCGGCTCGGCGGCGGCCTGGCCGCAGGTCAGCCCCGCGCCGCTCGCCAGCTCCAGCAGGCGGGCCACGGTGGTGTCCCCCAGCTGGCGCTTCGGCACGTTGATGATCCTCTGCAGGGAGATCTCGTCGGCGGGGTTGGCGATGAACTTGAGGTAGGCCAGGACGTCGCGCACCTCCTTCCGCTCGTAGAACTGCAGCGAGCCGACGATCTGGTAGGGCAGGTGCGCGCGGCGCAGCGCGTCCTCCAGCACGCGCGACTGCGCGTTGGTGCGGTAGAGCACGGTCACGTCGGCGCGGGTCAGCCCGCGCGCCAGCTCCGAACGCACGATGTCCACGAGCCGGGCGGCCTCGTCCTCGCCGTCGAGGAATTCCTCCTCCACCAGCTGCTCGCCGCGGTCGCCGGCCGTCCACAGGTTCTTGCCCTTGCGCCGCCGGTTGTTGGCGATGACCGCGTTGGCCGCATCCAGGATGATACCGGTCGAGCGGTAGTTCTGTTCCAGGCGGCAGGTGACCGCACCGGGGAAGAACTCGTCGAAACCCAGCATGTTCTCGATGCGGGCCCCGCGCCACGAGTAGATGGACTGGTCGTCGTCGCCGACGGCGAACACGTTGCCGTGCCAGCTCTGCAGCGCCTTGATCAGCACGAGCTGCAGCGGGTTGGTGTCCTGGAACTCGTCCACCAGCACGTGCCGGAAGCGCTCGGCGTACCGGCCACGCACGCCCTCGTCCTGCTCCAGCAGGTGCACCGTGCGCAGGATCAGGTCGTCGAAGTCCAGGGCCCTGCAGCGGACCAGGCCCTTCTCGTAGCCGGCGAAGATCGCCGCATACTTCTCCTCGATGAACGTCGTGGCTCGGGCCGCGGCGGCCACCGGGTCCACGTCGTCGTTCTTCCAGGCGCTGATCTGGGAACGGGCGCCGCTGGGCGTGAACTGCTTGGCGTCGATCTTCAGCTCGTCCAGCACCTGCTTGAGCAGCCGCTTGCTGTCGTCGGTGTCGAAGATCGTGAAGTCCTGCGGGACGCCGATGGAGACGCCGTCGCTGCGCAGGATCCGCAGGCCGGTGGCGTGGAAGGTCCCGATCCAGAAGGGCGCACGCCCCTGGCCGACGGCGCCGGCCACGCGCTCCTTCATCTCGCGGGCGGCGCGATTGGTGAAGGTGAAGGCCAGGATACCGCCCGGCTGCACGCCACGCTCGCCCAGCAGCCAGGCCACGCGCGTGGTCAGGACGCGCGTCTTGCCGGAGCCGGCGCCGGCCACGACCAGGACCGGTCCATCCGGGGCGGTGACGGCCGCCAGCTGGGCATCATTGAGCTTGGCCAGGAGGTCGGTCACGGCGAGGGATCTCCGGTTCGGGGGCTGGTGGGCGCGATCCGGCCGCCGCCCGCCAGCGGGGGGGGACGGCGCGGTCCGAAGACGAAGGCGGAACAATGCCACGAGGAGGCGCCGGCCGCAACCGGCGTCAGGCGCCCGCGGTCAGTATTCGAAACGGTACTTCAGGTCCAGGTTGTAGGTGGCGTCGCCCTGGTTCTCGTCGATGCGGCGCCGCAGCTCCGATTGCAGCAGCAGGTGGTTGTTGATCTGGTACTCGAGCAGGACGTCGCGATCGTCCTGGCGCACACCCTGCGCGTACTTCAGGTACAGGTCCTGACCGATGTACTTGCCCACGCCGATCAGCGGGTCGAAGCCCATCGCCCCGGTCTGGTCGTTCTCGCGCTGGATCTGGTCGATGTCGAAGGTGTCGAACATCGCCAGCTCATGGGCGATCTCCCGTTCGATGAGGTTCAGGCCGGCGGTGATCGAGCTGGCCGCCAGGCGGGAGGTGTCGTCGCCGGGCTGCCCGCCGCCCTCGGGGTCCAGGCCCAGCAGCATGCGCTGGATCGCCTCCCGCGAGTAGCCGCGCTCGCTGGTGAACTCCACGACCGGAGCCGCCAGGGTCCCCCCCACGTCCACGCCGAGCACCTCGATGGTGGTGTTGCCGGTGGTGGCGCTGCGCAGGCGGTACCGCGTCTGCGCCTCGATGTCCAGCCGCGGATCCAGGCCCAGGCCCTGGCTGAAGTCCAGGTAGCCCCGCTGCACCTCGAAGGCGTTGTTGAAGACGATGAGGTTCCCGCGATCGACGTCCAGGCGCCCGCGCATATGGAGCCCTTCCTCCGTGCGGATCAGGTCCAGGTCGCCGCTGAGGTCCAGCTCCATCTCGCGGTTGACGATGTGCCCGACGCGCGGCGCCGCGTGCAGCCGCAGGTCGGCCAGCCAGTCCGGGGCCACCGTGGCCAGGCGCGGATCCGCCGCGCCGGGGGTCTCGGCGAAGGTACCGGTGTAGCGCGCCTTGAGCACCTCCAGCTCCCCGCTGAACCGGGGCACCAGCAGCGAGTCGGGGCCGACCTTGACGCCGGTGATGCGTCCCGAGCGCCCGGAGACCAGCGCCCGCAGGTCGGGGATCGACGCGACCAGGAACCGGTCCAGGTCCAGGCGCACGTCGAAGGTCTCCATCTCCAGGCCGCGGAAGGTCAGGGTACCATCGCCGGCGAACGATCCGGCAAGGCCTTCGCGACCGCTGATGTTCGCCAGGGTGACGACGTCGCCGCTGAAGGTGGCGTCGCAGGATGCCTCGCTGTAGACCTCCTCGAGGTGCTTGATCACGAAGCCCGCGTCCCGCACCCTCGCCCAGCCCTCGTAGCGCGGGTGGCGCAGCGGTCCGGAGACCCGCACGTGCGCCTGTCCGGTGCCGCTGCTGGAGGCGAACGCGTTGGTCGCGTGGGTCAATGCCCCCAGGTCGGAGCCCTCCGGGATCTCGATCTCCATCAGGAACGGGCCGTCCAGCGGCGAGGTCGGCTCGCTCAGGAAGTCCAGCTTCACCGGGATCTCCAGCCGGCCGTTCATGCGCAGGTCGTCCTGGACGGCGACCAGGTCGCCCAGCGCCAGCTGGTCGCGGTCGGCATGCACGCTGCCGGTCAGCTCGTCCAGGTGCAGCCAGTGGATGTTGAACGGCGCGCTGCGCAGGCTGCCGTCCACGCGCGGATCGTCGGTGGTGCCGGTCACGCGCACGCGGCCGGCGAACCGGCCGTTCAGGCGCTTGAGCGACGGCAGCTTGAACTGGTCCATGAACGACCAGTCGCCCTCCGGGATCTCCAGATCCAGGTCGAGCGACGCGCCGGGCCAGTACTCCTTCACCGGCGCGCCGGGGTGCGCGACACGACCGCTCGCCAGCAGGCGGCCGTACTGCGTGCGCAGGTCCAGGTCGCGGATGTCGACCGCCCCGCGCTCGTACACCGCCTCCACGTGCAGGGACTCGATATCGGCGATGGCGAACGGCGCCTCCACCAGGTCCGCCGACAGGTTCACCTGCACCGCGTCGGGTTCGCCGCCCAGCACCACGTCGGCCGACAGGCGGCCGGTCAGGGGCTCCCGCACCGTGACGAACGGGTTGAGCAGGCCCAGGTCGAACCGCCGCAGCTGCAGCGCGCCGGCAACCAGCCGGCGCCGGTCCAGCACGCCACCGCCGGTGACGGCGCCCTGGTCCGACGAGAGCGAGAGGTCGCGCACCGAAAGGTAGCCGTCCCCCCGGCCCAGCCCCAACGGCCGGTCCAGGGCCCAGCGGGTGCCCTCCATGTCGACCCTGAACTCGTCGATGGTGAAGCGGTCCACGGTATCGGTGAAGGCGGCGTTGAATCGCAGCAGCCCGACGGTGTCGCCGTACGCGCAGAGGAACGTGTCCAGCCTGGCCCCGGCCGCATCCACGTCACCGTACGCCTGGTAGTTGCCCAGGGGGACGCCGCCCAGGCGCAGGCTGTCGCCGGCGACGGCACCGCCGATGGCCGGGCTGCCCAGCGCGTCGGCGATCTCCAGGTTCGCCACCAGGTACGGCGTGGTGGCGGGTCCCAGCTCGAGGCCCTCGGCGACGATGCGCCCTCGCGCGGCCAGCGCCTCGAGCGGCCCCGAGAGCTCCGCGTTGCCCGTGGCGCGACCCTTCAGCGCCGGCCAGCGCCACTGGGGCGGCAGGGTCCCGAGGTCATCGGCGGCGAACCCGAGGGTGCCGTTGAAGACGCGCAGGCTGTCGGCCGCGCCCTGCAGCACCGCGCGCAGGTCGCGATGGCGCAGGTCGACGTTGTTGAAGACCACACCGGACGGCGTCGCCTCGACGTCGATCTCGCACGCGTCGAAGGGCATGATCTCGATGTGCCCGTCGTGCACCAGTCCGGTCACGCGCGTCCACAGCGGCCGGTCCGTGTGCTCGATGCGCAGCCGCCCGTGACCGTCGGTCACCGGCAGGTCGTCCTCGCCGGGCACCAGGCCGTTGGCCAGGTTCACGCCGTCGGCGTCGCCCTCCAGCACGAAGGTCACCGAGGCGCTGTCGCTGATGTCGAAGTGGCCGCGCCCGCTGAAGGTGGCCCCGTTGACCTCGCCGACCAGGTCCTCCAGCCACACGTCGCGCTTGCCGACGATCGCCCGGCAGTTCATGCCGGTGACGGCGTAGCCTTCCAGCTCGCCCGAGAAGACGCCTTCGTAGACGAGCGTGTCGGCGTTCGCGCGCAGCGTCGCGGCCACGTCGCCGCGCGCCTTGAAGCCCAGGCGCTGCCGGACGAGGCTCTCGATCTCCGGCGAGCTGACGCCGAGCGCCGCCACCCGCAGGTCCAGCGACTCGTCCCAGCCGCGCCGCCCGTCGACGCTGACGGAGCGGCCGTTCAGGCGCCCCCGCAGGCCGGCCACGTGCAGACCGGTGTCGTCCAGCCGCACCTCGCCGAACAGGCTGTCCAGCCGGCTGGAGTGCGTCTGCCAGTCGGCCTCGCAGCCCTGCAGCACGGCCCGCGTCTGCGCGCCGGCCTCGACGCTGCCGCGCCAGGACAGGTAGGGGATGCGCTCGGTGACGGCGCCGCCGGCGCCGGCCAGTTCCACGTAACCGACGAACACCCGCAGGTCATCGACGACGACCTGCGGCAGCTTCGGCGGGCCCGGCGCCTGCTCGTGTCCGTCCTCGGCCAGCGAGTCCGCCCCGGCCCGCACCAGCACGACGGGACGGCGAACGACCAGCCGCCGCAGTCGCGGCACGTCGCCGAGGGCCTCCTTCAGCACGTAGTCGACCTCGACCGTGTCGGCCGTCACGGTGACCAGCCCGCCGCCGCGGCCCGGCAGCTCGAGCGAGACGCCGTAGAGGTCCAGGCCGTCACGGCCCCACAGGCGGTAATCGCGGACGCGCAGCCCCGGCCCCTCCAGCCGCAGCAGGTGCCGGCTGACCAGGCCCGAGAGCTGCGGGGCCAACAGGTCCGTGCGGCCGGCCAGGTAGACGAGCATGACCGCGAAGACCGCCCAGGCGGTCAGCACCGACACGTGTGCCTTGCGGTTCCAGCGCATCAGAACGGGTACCCCACGGAGAAATGCCAGACCGCGGCGGGATCGCGGTAGTCCACCTCGGCCCCCGTGTAGTCGCTCAGGTAGCGCACCCGCTTGAGCGGGAAGCCGACGTCGATGCGCACCGGCCCGAACGGCGTGTCGAAGCGGACGCCGGTGCCCAGGCTGTAGCGGTAGTCCCAGTCCTTGGTCGAACCCTCGTCGGTGGGAAAGCCCGGCTCGCTGTGCAGGCGGAAGCCCCGCAGCTGCAGGTCCCTGAGCTCGGCCCAGACGTTGCCGCCCTCCGCGAACACGACCGTGGCCAGGCCCCACTTGCGCAGGACCGGCAGCGGCAGGCACCACTCGGCGTTTGTCAGCAGCAGGTAGTTGCCGCCGCGGGCCGGGTTGTCGGGCAGCAGGACGTCCGAGGTGTAGTTCAGGTAGTTGAGTTCGTCCTCGTCGGCCACCTGGGGCCCGAGCGAGTTGTTGGCGTAGCCGCGCACGGTGGAGGCGCCCCCGGCGAAGAACCGGTCGTCGTAAGGCACTCCATCGGGTCCCTGATCGAGCGAGGCGCCATAGGTGCGCGTGCCGCCGACCTTCACCCGCACGGCCAGCGTCCCGGCCGGCATCGCGAAATAGTCGTGCCAGGCGGCGGTCCACTTGAAGAAATGGTAGTCGCCGCCCAGCAGACCGCCCGCCAGCTGCGTCGTGAGCACGGCGTAGGATCCGGAGGTGGGGTGGAACAGGTCGTTGCGGTGGTCGACGTACATCGCCCAGTTGAGCGACCGCACGCGGCTGATCGAGGGATTGACCTCGT
>JAYRFB010000110.1:0-9559 GCA_041908585.1 Candidatus Krumholzibacteriia bacterium | reverse complement strand
GCCGCCGGCTGGTGCGGCTCCGGCCGGCGCGGGGCGCCGCGGGGCCGTGTCTGCCGCGCCGTGCGGCGGCGGCGGCCGCCCGGCTGCCGCCCGGCGTGACCGCGTGCGAGGGCGACCCGGCGCTCGGCGGCCCTTGGCAGGAGCGCGCCCGCGAAGCTCAGGCCGTGGTCAACCTGGCCGGCGAATCCGTCGGCGAAGGCCTGTGGACGCGCGGCAAGGTCCGCCGCATCCGCCGCTCGCGGCTGGCCGGGACCCGCAACCTGGTGGCGGCCATTGCCGGCGCCGAACATCCGGTCACCTTGGTCAGCGCCTCGGCCGCGGGCTACTACGGCGACCAGGGCGACCGCGCGCTCGGCGAGAACGCCGGGCCGGGCGAGGGCTTCCTGGCGCGGCTGGCCGTGGAGTGGGAGAACGCCGCGCGCGAGGCCGAATGCGAGCGCGTGCGCGTCGTGCTGCTGCGGATCGGCGCGGTGCTGGACCCGGACGGCGGCATGCTCCCGAAGCTGGCCGGCGTGGTCGGCGCCGGCTTCGGCGGTCGCCTCGGCACCGGCCGCCAGTACCTGCCGTGGATCCACGCCGACGACCTAGCCCGCGCCATCCTCTTCGTCCTGGACCAGCCCGCCGTGGCCGGCCCCGTCAACGCCGTGGTGCCAGACCCCCCCACGCAGGCCCAGTTCGTGGCCGCCCTGGCGCGCGTGCTGGGTAAGACGGCCCGCCTGCCGGCGCCGGCCTTCGCCGTGCGCATGCTGCTCGGCCGCAAGGCCGAGATCGTGCTGTCCAGCCAGCGCGCGGTGCCGAACGCCCTGCGGGCGGCCGGTTTCCGGTTCCAGCACGCCGAGCTCGAACCGGCGCTCGCCGACCTCCTGAGGGGCTGAAGGCGGGTACCGGCCGGATTGGCTTTGTGGCGCCCGGCTCCTATATTCGATGGCCGGCGCGGCAATCGGCTGCGCCTGGCGCCGCCCCGAAGTCGCCATGGCTCGATGCGGCTGGCACCTGTCCCGAAAGGCCGGAAATGACTCCGAGGACGTTCCTCGATGTGCGCAGCGATGCCGAGGCCCGCGGCATCGAGTTCATCGACCTGAAGATGCTGGACCTGGCCGGTCGGCTCCATCACCTGTCGTTCCCGCTGTCGCGCTTCACCGAGGACGTCTGCAGCGAGGGCATCGGCTTCGACGGCTCGAGCTACGGCTTCCTCAAGGTCGAGGCCAGCGACATGGTCATGATCCCCGACCTGGACACCGCCTGCGTGGACCCGTTCCGCAAGCGGCCGACGATGACGATGTTCGCCCAGGCGCACCTGACCGACGACGCGCGCACGCCGTTCAGCCAGGACGGCCGCCACCTGGCGCGCCGCGCCGAACAGGCGCTCAGGGACTCGGGCGTGGCCGACCGCTCGCACTGGGGCCCGGAATACGAGTTCCACATCTTCGCGGAGGCGGCGCACGCCTCGGGAACGAACGACGCGGCCTTCCGGCTGCACAGCGGCGAGGCCTTCTACCAGAACGCCTACCACGCCTGCAACCCGCACGACCGCTACGACGACTTCCGCGACGAGGTCTGCGCCTGCATGGCCGACTTCGGCATCCCGGTGCGCTACCACCACCACGAGGTCGGCGCGCAGGGCCAGCAGGAGATCGAGGGCTGGTTCGCAGACCTGGCCACGACGGGCGACCATGCGGTGCTCTCGAAGTACATCCTGTTCAACCAGGCCGAGCGCCACGGGCTGAAGGTCACCTTCATGCCGAAGCCGCTGCTCGACAACGCCGGCAGCGGCTGGCACCTGCACCAGTTCCTGACCAAGGGCGGGAAGAACATCTTCCACGACCCGGACGGCTACGCGCAGCTGTCGAAGCAGGCGCTCAGCTACGTGGGTGGCATCCTCATGCACGCCGACGCGCTGTGCGCCCTGACGAATCCCAGCACGAACAGCTACAAGCGGCTGGTGCCCGGGTTCGAGGCGCCGACCGTGCGCACGTTCGGCAAGAGCAACCGCGGGGCGGCGATCCGCATCCCCAGCTACGTGAAGGACGCCTCGCTGCGGCGCGTGGAGTACCGGCCGCCCGACCTGACGGCCAACCCCTACCTGTGCTGTGCGGCGATCCTGATGGCCGGGCTCGACGGCATCGAGAAGGGCGTCGACCCGGTGGCGCTGGGCTTCGCGCCCGAGGCGATGGGGGGCGACCGCGGCGCGGCCGACTTCCTGCCGCGCTCGCTGGCCGACGCCCTCGACGCGCTGGAAAAGGACCACTCGTTCCTGCTGCGGGGCGGCGTGTTCGACGAGGCGCTCATCGCGCGCTGGCTGACCATCAAGCGCGACGAGATCGCGGCGATGAACAAGCGCCCGCATCCCTACGAGTACACGATGTACTTCGACTTCTGAGCCGCATCGCGGGGCTGTGCGGCGCGCCCGGTTCAGGGCGCCGCCGTCACGGCTTCGTGAGGCCGCGAACCTGCGCCAGCGTCGTGTGCGCCGTCAGGGTGAAGCGCCCGACGTGCAGATCGCGATCGCCCGGGCCGAAGCGCCGGGGCGCCAGGCTGACCGTGCCCCTGAAGCCCAGCCCGATCGCCAGGCTGTCCAGCGCCGGCGTCGCGAACCCGTAGGGCCAGGCCAGCCAGGGTCCGCGACCGTCGCCCAGGCGTCGCGTCTCGACCAGGCTGCGCGACAGGTCCGCCGCGACCGCCGCGACCGGGTCGCCGCCGTCGACGAGGCGCCGCGCCGGCGGCATGTGCCGGGGGGCGAGGAAGACGGGCGTCATCGCCCCGTCCACCGGGATCTTGTAGTGCATGTCGTGCGTGTGGGCGTCCAGCAGCACCAGGCCGGACGCCGCCATCTCCGCCAGCTCCGCCGCGTCGCAGACCTTCAGCCCGCTCCAGGCGCGCCCGACCTGCGCGGTGGGGACGAACAGGTGCGCCCGCGCGCCGTACTTGCGCAGCAGCGGGAAAGCGTGCCTGTGGACGCTGCGGTCGGCGTCGTCGATGGTCAGGACGACCGCCCGCGCCGGGAGCGGCGCCCCTGCGGCCACCAGGTCCGCCACCTCGTCCAGCGTGACGACGCGGATACCCTCATCCCGGAAGTGGCGCAGGTGCCGCTCGAATTCGTGCGCGGGCGTCGTCCAGAACTCGCGCGGCCCGAGCGCAGGCATCCCGAACAGCACCGAGCCGAGCACGCGCAGCGCGTATCCGGGCGCGAAGGATCCGCGGAAGTAGTGGTAGCAGAGCACGGGCACGCCGGCGACGTCGGACACCACCGGCAGGTCGGCGAGCTGCGGCGGGTCCAGCGCGTTGCCCGGCGCCATGGCGTCGCTGTGCGCGCCGGTGGCCACGGGGCGTCTCGTGCCGTCGCCGTCGCTGCGTCCGCAACCTCCGGCGGCGGCCAGCGCGGCCGCGACGACGAGCACGCCGGCGAGCGCCGGCAGCGCCCGCAGGTGCCCGGTCCCGCGGCGTCTTGCCGCTTCGGCAGCGCCGCCAGGCATCAGAAGAACGCCCGGAGGTCCACGCTGGCGCTCGTGCGGCGGTAGCCGCTGGCCGAGCTCAGCGAACTGGCCGCGTGGCCGGCCTCCAGGCCCAGCAGCCAGTCGGGCGCCAGGCGCCAGCCGACGCGGGCGCTCACTCCGCCCACGGTGATGGCGTCGGCGCCCGCTTCCTGCTCGCGGCCCAGCGACCCGGACAGGCGCCAGGCGACGGCGCGGCCGCGGCCGCGGACCGAGGCTTCCAGGGCCGCGCTGCGCATGCGCGCCGGCGCCCAGTAGCCGCCGGGGTACGGCGTGCGGAAGTCCAGGTAGGTCAGCACGGGGCCGGCCTGCCAGAGGACGGCGCCATCGCGACGCCAGGCCAGGCGCGCCGTCACGCGGTCGCTGCGGTTGCCGTCGGTGTAGTCGCCGGCGATGCCCGACAGGCCCGCCGACCACGTGCCGTCCAGGCGGCGCTCCAGGGAGAGGCTGGCCTGCCGGCGTTCCAGCCGCTGCGCGAAGGCGGCGTACGTCTCGACCGCCTGCGAGCCCGCGCCCAGGTCCAGCCGCCAGCGGGCGGCCGGCAGCCAGGTCAGCCAGGCATCGCCGCCGGCGACATCCCAGTCCAGGCGCTCGCCGGTGGCCGGCAGGTCGTCGTCGCTGCGCAGGCGGTCCAGCCAGCCGTAGGCATGGAGCGCCCAGCGGCGGCCGAGCCCAGTGGCCAGGCCGGCGCCGAGCCGCAGGCCCGTGGCGTCGGGCTGTCCCGGCTGCCGGTACCAGGTGCGGGCCGGCATCGCCTGCAGAAGCCGGCCGCCGTCCACGCTGAAGGTGCCGGTGACCGACAGCCGGGCGATATCGAGGTCGTCCGAGTCCCAGGTCGCGCCCAGCGTGGCGTTGAACGGCGGGGTGTACTCGTCCAGCGCCACCAGCATCACGTCGCCGGCCGCGCGCGCGGTCGCGTCGTCGCCGCCCTCGGCCTCGCGCAGGACGGCGCGACCCTCGCCGAGCCGGCCCTGCCACAGGAGCGACCGGCCCAGGCCCACGCGCGACTCGCCATCGCCGGGATCGGCGTCCAGGAGGCGGCGGTAGGCGGCGATCGCGTCGTTCTGGCGGCCGTCCCAGGCGTAGGCCAGGGCCAGGCCGCGCCGGGCTTCGGCATCGGCGTCCGCGCCGGGCGCCTGCAGGTACTCGAGGAACAGATCGATGGCAGCGCCGGCGTCCTCGCGCCACAGCGTGGCGAAGGCTCGCTCGCGCAGCGCGGCGGTCGCGTCGTCGACGGCTCCCGCGGGCGCTGCCGCGGCCAGCGGCAGGACCGCGGCCGCGGCCAGGGCCAGGCGCGCGACCGCGCGTCGCAGATGTTGCAGGCGGAGGTCGGGATGGAACTGGCGCATGGTCACTCCCGCACGGGCTTCCAGAGCGTCACGCGGCGCTTCTGGCGGTTGACGTTCAGGCCCTGTGGCGCCGTGACCACGGTGATCACGGCCATCAGGATCCAGTACACCAGCGGATAGAACACCGCGACGTGGAAGTACCTCTTCAACTGGCGGTCGTAGGGGTTGTCCAGGATGACGCCCGTCGCCAGCTGCAGCAGGCAGACCGTGGCCACCAGCATGCCCCAGAAGTTCGGGATCGGCGAGACGCCGACCGGCGGATAGCCGATCAGGTAGCTCGCCAGCCAGATCAGCGTCAGGAGCACGTAGGTGTAGGCCCAGACGACCGACAGGCTCGACTCGATCAGGACCGGCCAGAAGCGGCGGTGCCGCCAGTGCAGCAGGTCGCGTCCGTGCCGCGCGATGACCTGGCTGAGTCCCAGCGCCCAGCGGCGGCGCTGGCGGATCAGGCCGGACAGGGATTGCGGCACGCGCATCCACATCACGGCGCGCGACTCGTAGCGCACGTCCCAGTGGCGCAGCTGGAGTCGCCAGGTCAGGTCGATGTCCTCGGTCGCCATCTCCGGGCTGTAGAGACCGACGTCGAACAGCGCCTGCCGGCGGAAGATGCCGACGACGCCGCTCATGGTCATGATCCGGCCCCAGACGCGCTGGGCGCGCCGCATCATCGAGATGATGGAGGCGAACTCGATCGACTGCAGCTTGGCGAGGAAGCTCTCGCGGTTGACGACGCGCGGATTGCCCGTCACCGCCGCGCAGCGCGGGAAGCGGAAGTGGGGGACCAGCCGGCGCAGGATGTCGGGAGCCGGCACAGCGTCGGCGTCCTGCACCAGCAGCAGCTCGCCCCGCGTCAGCGGGATGGCGTCGTTGAGGGCCATCGCCTTGCCCTCGTTGACCAGCTTGCGGACCAGGCGCAGGCGCGGGTCGGACAGGAACGGCTCGATCTGCCCCAGCGTGTCATCGGTCGAGCAGTCGTCGACCACGACCACCTCGAAGTCGGGGTAGTCCACGGCCAGCACGCCCGTCAGCGTGCGCGCGATGTTGCGCTCCTCGTTGAAGGCCGGGATGACGAAGGACACCGGCGGCGTCCGGTCCCATTCGTAGAAGGCCTCGTGGCGATCGGCATCCCCGGCCTCGCGGCGACGATGGAACACCGCCGAGGTGAAGATCCACATCGCGCTCGTGGTCAGCGGGTACCAGGCGAAGTAGACGAGCAGCGCCCAGTAGAAGGTCGTGTCCTGGAACGCGACGATCAGGTCGTAGACGGCCATCAGTCCCTCACCCCCGCGGCTGCGGCGAGGACCTTCCGACCCTGGTCGTCCACTCGCACGGTCACGACCCGCGCTTCACGCAGCGCGGCCGGTGCCGTCCCGGCCAGCGGACGACCCAGGTGGTCGGTCGTGGCGGTCTCCGGGGCCGCCTCGGGCGCGCCCAGGCGCCGGTTGCGCGCGGCCAGGCGCTTGTTGTGCGCGACCCACCAGAGCGTCAGCGCCAGGCCGCAGGCCGACATGACCGCCAGCAGAGCCACCGCGCGCAGCGACTCGGGGCTGACCTGGCGCTGCATCACCAGGTACCAGTACCAGCCGAAGATGATCCACATCAGGATCGAGGCGACCCAGTGCCACGCCTGGCGCATGTCGACTGCCTTCCGCGCGGGTAGGCCCGCGGACGCGCGGCCGGCCCCGGTTGACCCGGATCGGCGCGCGGCTTACACTGTCCTGCCGGTCGGGCGGTCCTTGCGGGCCAACCCTCTGTCATCATTGTTCTTCGGCCGCATGCCGGCCGATTGAACCGAAAACCACACCAGAATCCCGCGGGGGCCGCCTTGAAAGCCAGGGATATTCGCGCGCGTTTTCTCTCTTTTTTCGCCGAGCGCGGTCACACGGTGGTGGCCTCGTCGTCGCTGGTGCCGCACGACGACCCGACGCTGAAGTTCACCAACGCCGGCATGAACCAGTTCAAGGCCGTGTTCCTGGGCCTGGAGAAGCGCGACTATGTCCGGGCGGCATCCTGCCAGAAATGCATGCGGGTCTCCGGCAAACATAACGACCTGGAGGAGGTGGGCAAGGACGCCCGTCACCACACCTTCTTCGAGATGCTCGGCAACTGGTCCTTCGGCGACTACTACAAGCGCGACTCCATCGTCTGGGGTTGGGAGTTCCTGACCGCGGTCATGGGCCTGGACAAGTCCCGCCTGTGGGTCTCCGTGTACAAGGACGACGACGAGAGCTTCGCGATCTGGCGCGACGAGGTCGGCCTGCCGCCCGAGCGGATCATCCGCCTGGGCGACCTGAGCAAGGGCGACGAGGAGAACTTCTGGTCGATGGCCGACACCGGTCCCTGCGGGCCGTGCACCGAGATCCACTACGACCAGGGCGAGTCGATGAAGTGCGACCACCCCGACGGGTGCTTCGTCGGCGTCTGCAGCTGCGACCGCTGGCTCGAGCTGTGGAACCACGTCTTCATGGAGTTCGACCGGCAGCCGGACGGCACGCTGAACCCCCTGCCGATGAAGAGCGTCGACACCGGCCTCGGCTTCGAACGGCTGGTGGCGGTGCTTCAGGGCAGGCAGAGCAACTACGAGACCGACATCTTCACGCCGATGATCCGCAAGATGGAGGAGATCTCGGGCCGGAAGGCCGAAGGCGAGGCGCGCATCTCGATGCAGGTCGTGGCCGACCACGCGCGGGCCTGCGCCTTCACCGTGGCCGACGGCGCCATCCCCTCGAACCAGGACCGCGGCTATGTCGTGCGCCGCATCCTGCGCCGCGCCGCGCGCCACGGCCACCTGCTGGGTGTCGAGGAGCCGTTCCTCTGGAAGGTGGCCGACGTGGTCATCGACGAGATGGGCGACGCCTACCCGGAGCTCCGCGAGCGGCGCGCGCGCGTGCTCGACGTGATCCGCAAGGAGGAGGAGCGCTTCATCCGCACGCTGCGCTCGGGCCTGCAGGTGTACGGCGACATCCGCGAGGCGATGCGCGCGGACGGACGTGCGACCCTCAGCGGCGCCGAGGCATTCAAGCTCCACGACACCTTCGGCTTCCCGGTGGACCTGACGGCCGTCGTCGCGGCCGAGGACGGCTTCGTGGTGGACCAGGCCGGGTTCGAGGCCTGCATGGAGGAGCAGCGCGCCAAGAGCGGCAGCGAGGCCGTGTATCGCGAGGGGCTCGGGGCCTGGCGCCCGCTGGAGGGCCGCGAGCTGGGCGGGTTCCGCGCGGTGTTCACCGGCTACGAGGCGGTCTCCGGCGAAGGACGGCCCGTGGCGGTGCGCCCGGCCGGGCGCGACGCCGCCGGCAATGACCTCGCGCACCTGCTGCTGGACAGCACGCCGTTCTACGCCGAGTCCGGCGGCCAGGTCGGCGACACGGGCCGGCTCGAGCTGGTGCCCACCGGCGCCCGGCTGGACGTGCTCGGCACGCTGCCGTCGGAGGAAGGCCCGGCCCTGGTGATCGGGCTGGCCGCCGACGAGCTGGCCGACGCGCTGGCCGGGGTCACGGTCGTGCGCCAGCAGGTCGACGAGGCGGCGCGGCTGGCGACGATGCGACACCACACGGCCACGCACCTGCTGCATGCGGCGCTGCGACGCGTGCTGGGCGATCATGTGGAACAGGCCGGCAGCGTCGTGGATCCGCACCGGCTGCGCTTCGATTTCCGCCACGACCAGGCGCTCAAGCCGGCCGAGCTGGCCGAGGTCGAGCGCCTTGTGCAGCAGCGCGTGCTGGACAACCGCCCTGTCATCAGGCACCGCGACATGGCGATCGACGAGGCGAAGAAGCGCGGGGCCATGGCCCTGTTCGGCGAGAAGTACGGCGATCGCGTGCGCGTGATCGAGATCCATGACGGCGCCCAGCCGGTGCCCGGCGCGGCGGCGGACGCGGGCGACCTCTTCTCGCTCGAGCTCTGCGGCGGCACGCACTGCCTGGCCACCGGCGATATCGGGCCGTTCCGTATCGTCAGCGAGGGCTCGGTCTCGGCCGGCGTGCGGCGCATCGAGGCCGTGGCCGGGGACGTGGCCCTGGCCCTCATCCGCCGCGAGCACGACGAGCTGCGGCGCCTGGGCGGGCTGCTGCGGCCGGACGGCGGCGACTACGCCGGGCAGGTCGGCGCGCTGCTGGCCGAGCAGAAGCAGCTGCGACGCGAACTGGCCGCGCTGCGCCAGGACTCCGCGCGCGCCGGGCTGGAGGAGGCGCTCGCGGCGCCGCTGTCGGTGGCGGGACTCAGGATGGTGCGGGCGATGGTCGTGGCCGCCGACAAGGACGCGTTCCTGAAGCTGGCCGACCACGCGCGCGATCGCCTGGGCCGCGACGGCGTGGTCGTGCTGGGGGCCGACCTGGAGGGCAAGCCGACGGTGCTGGTGACCGTGACCTCCGACCTGGCCGACGGCGGCCGCCTGCACGCGGGCAACCTGGTCAAGGCGCTCGCGGCCTCGGTGGGCGGCAAGGGCGGCGGGCGGCCGAACCTGGCGCAGGCCGGCCTGCCGGACGCCGCGGCGCTGGCGCGCGCGCTGGATGGCGCGGCGCACGCGGTCGCCGCACACCTGGAGGGCTGACCGCGAGGGCGGTCTGCGAGGGGCGTCCGCGAGGATCGACCGTGGCGGCGCGCCGGCCGCGGTCAGGGCAGCAGCAACTGGGCGGCGATCTCGCCGCGGCCGCCCGCGCCCCCCACGTGGGCCACCCCCCCCCGCGCCAAAACCACGCCCCGTCCCCGACCCAGGCGCCG
>JAYRFB010000109.1:0-7054 GCA_041908585.1 Candidatus Krumholzibacteriia bacterium | reverse complement strand
GCGATGATCGTCACAGGGCCGTACTATGCCCTACCTGGGCGCGGGTTCGCCACTGATATATTGGCGCGGATCCACGGCCACGCCATGGTGCCAGACCTGGAAATGCAGCTGCGGCGCGGGAGCCTGGCCGGTCCGGCCCAGCTTCGCCACCTGTTCGCCGGCGCGTACGCGGTGTCCGGGGCCCACCTTGATGGACTCGCAGTGCGCGTAGATCGTCAGCCAGTCGAGGCCATGGCGGATCTCCACGTACTTGCCGAGCACCTCATCCTCTCCCACGAAGTCGACATCGCCGGCGGCGGCGGCCACCACCCTGGCGCCTTCGGTCCCGGCGATGTCCACCCCCGGATGTCCCTCCACGCCGCGCGCCGGATCCCCGCGCGCGAAGCCCCGCACGATCACGCCGGCCACCGGCCACCGCGATGGCGGGTCGCCCGGCTCGCCGTTGCCCGTCGTCGGCAGCGCCCCGGCGGCCCCGTCTTCAGCCGGCGACATCGCGGCCAGCGGATCCGGCACCACCCCCGGCGGCAGGTCGCAGATCGAGTCGGCGGCCGCGTCCGCTCCCGCCGACGCGCGTGTCAGCCCGAGCATCCGCAGCAGGTCGTCCTGAAGCTCGCGGGTCTGGTCAAGCTCGGCCTGCAGCGCGCGCGCGGCCAGCGCCTCCAGGCGGGCGTCGGCCAGCTCGCGTTCCAGATGGGCGATGCGCGCCTCCTGGCTGCGCCCGCGCACCACGCCGGCCGCCAGCAGGCCGGCCACCACCCAGGTGGCCACCATCACGCCGACCAGCAGCACCACGACCGGGCGCGGCAGGCAGATCTCGCGCCGCCGCGCGCCGCCGCCGTCAGCGCCGATCGTCACACGGGTCCGTCGCGGCAGGCCCATGACCGCCTCCCCCCTGGTCGATGATCGCGGTCTCGCCGTCACCATCCTCGATCAGCGCCACCTGCACGCCGCCTTCCTGCGCAGCCCCCTCGCGCGCGCGCGGCAGCCAGACATCGAACGTGGCGCCGGGCCCGGCCTGCTCGCGCAGCTCGATGCGCCCGCCGTGCTCGTGCACGATGCGCGCGACGATCGACAGCCCCAGCCCCGTGCCCTTGCCGTAGTCCTTGGTCGTGAAGAACGGCAGGAAGATGTTCGCCCGCGTGGCGGCCGGCACGCCCGGCCCGCTGTCGGCCACGGTCAGCCGCAGCTCGCCGGGACCGCCATCGTCGATGGTGATCGCCACGCGCCCGCCGCTGCCGCCGCCCTCGCCCAGGACCTGGCCATCCATCGCGTCCATCGCGTTGACCAGCAGGTTGAAGATCACCTGCTCCAGCTCGTTGCGGTTGCCGTAGACCCAGGGCGCCGTCATGGTCTCGATGGCCACGTCGATGCCCGCCACCTTCAGGTTCTTCTCCATCAGGTAGACCGTGTCGCGCACGACAGCGGCCAGGTCCAGGCGCCCGCGCTCGGTCCCCGTGGGTCGCGCGAAGTTGAGCAGGCCCTTGATGATCCCTCGGCACTGCTCGGTCTGGCGGATGATGCGGCGGATATCATCCTGCTCGTCCTCGCTGTGCGCGGCCTCCTCGAGCATCTGCGCCGACAGCAGGATGGCGCCCAGCGGCGTGTTGAGCTGGTGCGCGATGCCGGCCGCCAGCTGGCCGATGCCCACCAGCTTCTCGGTCTCGCTCAGGCGGCTCTCGAACTGCTTCTCGCTGGTGATGTCGCGCGCGATGACCACGTGCGTCGTCTCGCGCTCGGCCCACGGGCCGCTGCCGGGCAGGATCGCCGAGAAGATCAGCGCCAGCAGGCGCGGCGCGGCGCCCTCCTGCGGCAGGGTGACCTCGTAGGCCAGGCTGCGGCGCGCGCGGGCCACGTCGGCGAAGATCTGCGCCGTGTCGAGCTGCAGCTCGGGCGCGACCTCCGGCAGCCGCCGGCCCAGCACGTTGCGCCGCGGCTGCCGGAAGAGATCCTCGGACTTCTTGTTCCACTCCAGCACGCGGCCCTGCGCATCGAGCAGGAAGATGGCCTCGCCGGCGTGGTTGATGATGTTGCGGTACTTCTGCTCGCTGCGGCGCAGGCGCAGCTGGCCCAGCTCGCGCAGGCGCAGGCGCGCGTAGGCGCTCCAGCCGACGACCAGGAAGAGGAACTGGAAGACGCCGCTGCCCAGCACGTCGCGCAGCGCCTGGCCGCCGCGCCACTCCGCGTGCCAAAGGCCGCGCAACGAGCCGGCCTGCGCGTAGTCCCCGCTCAGCTTCATGAGGGTCACGACCAGGAACACGAGCGACGCCGCGACCAGCACGCCCAGCAGCAGGCGCAGCAGCAGCACGCGACCCAGCCATTTGGCCCAGCGCCTCATGCGACCCGCTTCACAGCTCCGTGTCCACGCCCATGATCTGCAGCAGCCGGACCAGGTCCGCGTCGTTGAAGAAGCGCACGCTGACCTGGCCCTTGCCCGTCTTCGCATCGCGCTCGATCGTCACCGGCGAGCCGTACACCGCCTCGGCGCGCTGCACCAGCGCGCGCAGCGCGGGATCGTCGCCCCCCGTGCCCTGCGCGCCGCGCTTCTTCGCCGATTTGCGCGGCGGCTTCGCGCCACCGGCGCGCGCGCGGCGCTCGCAATCGCGCACCGACAACCCGCGCGCGCGACACATCTTCGCCAGCGACACGCGCGCCGGCCCCGGCGGCAGCGCCAGCAGCGCCTTGCCGTGCCCGGTCGTGATGTGGCCGTCCTGCAGCAGGTCGAGGATCTCGTCCTCGAGCGTCAGCAGGCGCAGCAGGTTTGCCACCGTGCTGCGATTGCGGCCGAGCATCGCGGCCACTTCCTCCTGCGTGGCGCCATACTCGTTCATCAGCTGGCGATAGGCCGTGGCCTCCTCGACAGGACCCAGGTCCTCGCGCTGGATGTTCTCCAGCAGCGCCACCTTCAGCGCCTCGGTCTGCGCATAAGTGACCACCAGGGCCGGCACCTGGTCCAGCCCGGCCAGCCTGGCCGCGCGCACGCGCCGCTCGCCGGCGACCACGCAGTATTCCAGCCTGTCCTGGCTGCCCTCCTCGCCAGGGGCGCGGGTGGCGGTTTCGCCGTCGTTCAGGCGGCGCACCAGGACCGGCTGCAGCACGCCGACCTGCCGGATGGAGTCGGCCAGCTCTTGCAACTCGTTGTCGTGAAATATTTTACGAGGCTGGTCGGGGTTCACGCCGATGGCCGACAGCGGCAGGCGCAGCGGCCCGCCGGCCGGCGCGGCGGTCGGGCTGTTGTCGGCGGCCCCGGTCGACGCAGGAGCCATCGGCGGCACGCCCTTCAGGTCAGCCCCCTGGATCAGCGCGGAAAGCCCCTTGCCGAGCACGTTCTTGCGGTTCACGGGCGTGTTCATCGTCGTCTGCCCCGGCGGCGCGCGGCCGCAACTTGTTGCGCGGTTATGGGTTATCCGCGATGACTTCCTTCGCCAGGTCCAGGTAGCACTGCGAGCCGATGCACTCGACGTCGTACAGGCAGATGGGCTGCCCGAACGATGGTGCCTCGCTCAGCCGGACATTTCGCGGGATCCGCGTTTCGTAGACCATCTCGCCAAAGAAATCCGTGGCCTCATCCGCCACCTGGTTGGACAGGCGCAGCCGGCGATCGAACATCGTCAGGAGCACCCCCTCGAGACGCAGGTCCTTGTTCAGGCCCCGCTGGACGAGCTGCACCGTGCTGAGCAGCTGGCTCAGCCCCTCGAGGGCGTAGTACTCGCACTGGATCGGGATGAGCACCGAGTCCGCCGCGGTGAGCGCATTGAGCGTGAGCAGGCCCAGCGAGGGCGGCGTGTCGATGAGGATGAACTCGTACCGGCCCCGCAGCGCGGCAAGCGCGCGCTTGAGGAAGCCCTCGCGGCTCTCCTCGCCCACCAGTTCGATTTCTGCACCTGCCAGCCGGCGGTCCGTGGCCAGCACGTCCAGATATGGGAGCTTGGTCGTCTGGACGGCCTCACCGAAGGCGGCGGAGCCGAGCAGAAACTCGTAACTTGTTTTTTCGCCAGCAGATGCCCCGACGCCGCTGGTTGCGTTGCCCTGGGGGTCGAAGTCCAGCAGGAGCGTCCGGCGCTCGGCGACGGCCAGGCTGGCGGCCAAATTGACGGCGGTTGTGGTCTTGCCGACGCCGCCCTTCTGGTTGGAGATGGCCACGATCTTGGTCATGGCGGGAAAGCCGCCTTTCCGTTGGGAGGCTGGATTCAAGAGTAGGAGCGACAATCTACCGGGCTGCGCCGGGGCCCGTCAAGACACGCCGGGAGTTGTTCGCCGGTTGTCCGCCGGGAATGTTCCACGTGGAACCCGGCGGGGACAGGCCGGGGGGCGCTCGCCCGGTCCCGGGGGCGGCGCGGTGTTCCACGTGGAAATATTTCGGGGGCGGGCCCGCGGGGCCGGCGCCGGTCTGCCCCGCTGCTGGACCAGGGCGAATGTTCCACGTGGAACAGTCGGGGAGTCCGGACCCTGGAGCCGGGCTCGGCCATGCTGCCGGCGCGCAGCCGCGGTGTTCCACGTGGAACACGCTGCTCGGGGGCGGTGGGGCGACGGCGCCCGGGGACGACGGGCTCAAGCCGGTTGCGACAGCCCCAGAAGCTCGTGGTGCGTGACGAAGAGCCCGGCATCGCCCGGCGCCGGCGTCTCGGGCGCCAGAAAACGGCATCCTGCCGCCCGGAAGAGCAGCCCCCCGAAGGCGCGCTCAGCGCCATCCGGCGGCACATCCAGGTCCGCGGCCAGCGCGCCCGCCGAGATGCCTGTTGCCGGCTGGAAGCGCACGATGCTGACCGCCGCGCCGGCCGCAATCCCGCCGGGGGGAATCGCGGCTCCCAGTTCGCCCAGGACCGCGGCCTCTGGCAGGCGTAAGGCCTTGAGGGTGAAGAGGATCGGATCGGCCGGCCCCGCCGTGGCCGGATATGTACCCTCGCCCCAGCGGGCCGCCACCACCCGATAGGCCGGCACACCGGGCAGGCGCGAGAGCCGCTCCAGAAACCACGCGCGCTTGGCCCGCGGCTCGACCAGCGTCGCCTCCACCGCCACCCCGCGGGCGGCCAGCATCGCCAGCCACACGAACGCCGGCAAGCCACCCCCCGAGCCCAGATCGAACCAGCGCAGGCGCCCGCCGGCGGTCAGCTCCGCTCCCGCCCCCGCCCACCACAGGTCGAAGGCGTCCACGCACTGCGCGATCAAGTGGTCGGCCGCCGCCGCCGTGTCCCGCCGGGAAAGGAGGTTGATCTGGCGGTTCCACCGCAGCAGCTCGGCGCGGTAGGCCACGAGCAGGCGCGAAGGGTCACCGGCGGAGTGGCGGTCGTCACGCATCGCGATCGCCGCCCTCTGCTTCGGCCCCTTCGTGCCCGGGCCCTTGAAGCCCTAGCCTTTGAAGCCCGGCGCCATTGTGTCCAGCCCCATCGCGACCAGCCCCATCGCGCCCAACCCCATCGCGCCCAGCCCCCTGGCGCCCAGCTCCGCGCCGATGGCGCTGCAGGAAGACCGTCAGCACAGCAAGGTCTCCTGCCCGGACGCCATCGATGCGTCCAGCCTGCCCCAGGGTGGCCGGACGGATGCGCGCCAATTTCTCGCGCGCCTCGAAACTCAAGGCGGACATGGAGTTGTAGTCAAGGTCAGCCGGCAGCTCCCGGCTGTCGAGCTGCGCGCCATGGGCCAGCAGGCGCGACTGCTTGGCGATATAGCCCCCGTAGCGCAGGCCATTCTCCACCTGGGCCTCGGCCCCCTGGCGCACATGCGGCGCCGGGGCGGCGGCCGCCAGCTCCCCGCGCAGGGCTTCGAGGCGCGAGCCAACCCGGGCATCGCCGGCGACGGCCGCCGCCAGCGCGCCGCCCAGCTCCACCCCGGGCCAGGTCAGGTAGCGGGCGGCGCTGACCGCCTCGGCGCCATCGCCGGGACGGACCCGGGCTTCCGCCAGCAGAGCGGCCAGCCCATCGGCGTAGGCCGCACGGGCCTGCAGCACCTGGCGGCCACGGTCATCCAGCAGCCCCAGCTCCAGGGCCAGGGCTCCGAGCCGCTCCTCCGCGTTGTCGCAGCGCAGGTGCAGGCGGTGCTCGGCGCGCGAGGTGAACATGCGGTACGGCTCGGTGATCTCCTTGGTCACCAAGTCGTCGACCAGGACGCCCAGGTAGGAGGTGTCGCGCGCCAGGGCCAGCGGAGCCCCGCCCGCCAGCGAGCGGACGGCATTGATGCCGGCCACCAACCCTTGCGCCGCGGCTTCCTCGTAGCCCGACGTGCCAAGCACCTGTCCCGCAAGATAAAGTCCGGCAACGGGTTTCGACTCAAGGCTGCCAGAAACCTGCCATGATGGCACGCTGTCGTATTCCACCGCGTACCCGTACCGCGCCAGGCGGGCCCGCTCCAATCCGGGCAGGGAGCGCACGATCGCTTCCTGGACATCGGCCGGCAGGCTGGTCGACAGCCCGTTGACGTAGATCTCGGGATCGTCGCGCCCCTCCGGCTCCAGGAACAGCAGGTGCCGCTCCTTGTCGGCAAAGCGGACCACCTTGTCCTCGATGGACGGGCAGTATCGCGGCCCGCGACCTTCGATGATGCCGCCATACAGTGGCGACCGGCCGAGATTCGCGCGGATCAGCGCGTGCGTCGCCTCGCCGGTCCACACCTGGTGGCAATCGACCTGCCGCGGCGCGAACGAGGCGGTGCGCAGCGAGAACGGCTGCGGATCCGCATCGCCGGGCTGGGGCTGCAGGCGCGAAAAGTCCAGCGAGTCGCGCCACAGCCGCGGCGGCGTGCCGGTCTTCAGCCGGCGCAGCTCGAAGCCAAGCCGCCGCAGGCTCTCGCTGATGCCTTCGGCGCTGGCCGCGCCCTCGCGCCCGCCAACGGTGCGCGTCTCGCCCACATGCATCAGCCCACGCATGAACGTGCCCGAGCCGAGCACCACGCGCGCGGCACACACCTCCCGGCCATCGGCCAGGCGGATGCCGCGGACGCGGCGGGGTGGGGCGGGGCTTGCGCTGCTTGCGCCGCTTGCGCCGGCGCAAGTCACGCCCACATCGCCGGCGCCACGCGCGCCCACCGCGGCGCCGTCGCTTGCGCCGGCGCAAGTCACGTC
>JAYRFB010000108.1:0-37742 GCA_041908585.1 Candidatus Krumholzibacteriia bacterium | reverse complement strand
TTCCGCGTCGAAGGCGTACAGGCCGTCCGCCGTGGCCATGACGACATCCGGCGCGCCGTCGCCATCGAGGTCGCCCGCCGCGGCCGGCAGCAGCCAGGCAACCGGCACGCCGCCGCGCCGCCCGACGGCAAGCGGCGCCACGGTCGCCGGCTCGCCGTCGCGATCCAGGTACTCGGACAGGTCGGCGTCGAAGGCCCACACGCCCCCGGTCGCGTCGGCGGCCACGATTTCCTGCGGCCCGGCGCCGTCAAGGTCGACGGCCAGCAGGTGCGACGACGCCAGGTCCACGCCCGGCGGCAGGGCGACCCGCGCCACCGGCAGTCGCGTGCCGGGGCCCGCGGCCAGGCGCGAAACCGTGAACGACATCGTGTCGGCGTAGTCGTAGCCGGGGTAGCTGAACTCGCCGACGTGCACGACGTAGGCTGCCGAGTCGCGCACGACATCGCTGAAGCCGTCCATCAGCACTCCGGTCGGCAGCCCCGCGTTGGAGCGCGTATCCGGCCGAGTGTCCGGGCCGAACCGCGCGTTGCCCTCGCCGCGGAAGCTGTCGTCGTCGCCGCCGAGCTGCCAATCGGACGGCTCGTTCGTGTCCAGGTCCTGGATACCGTCGGCCTCCTCGAGGTCGACCGACTTGCGGGCCGGGTCCGCGTTGAAGAGGTTCGTGGCCTGCCCGAACGCCGCCGCGACGACACCCTCGTCGACGTGCCAGATATAGACCCCGCTCCCGGCCCCCAGCTCTCCTGCCAGGCGCGCGCGGTTCTCGCTCATGGCGAAGTCCCACTCGGCGCCGCGCAGGTCCTCGTGCGTGTCGGCCGCGGGATCGAACTTGCCGGTCGGCGTCCCGTCGCCGTTCTGGGAGTCGGCATCCCAGAAATCGGGCAGCCCGTTGCCGTTCAGGTCGCCCGGGAAGCCGAACCGCCGGTTGCCGTCCGGATCCTGCAGCCGGTATTCCGCGAGCCAGTACTCCTGGCCCGAGATGTCGATGCGGGCACACGCCAGCCCGTGCGGGCCGGAGGCCGGCGGCAGGTGCACCGCCATGCCGGAGTCGGCGTCGACACGCACAGGGTCGAGCCAGCCCATCAGCAGCTTGTTGAACGGTCCCGGCTGCGGCGGCAGGTACCCGAGGCCCACGAACAGCCCGTACCCCATCAGGTCGTACTGCCCGACTCCCTGGCTGTCGGGCCGCCCTGCCGGCGTGAAGTCGCTGAGCGAGAGCATGCCGAGATGCAGTCCGAACTCGAAGCAGTACAGGCCCAGCGAGCCGAAGCCGCCGCCGAACGTACCATAGGGATCCTGCTGCGCGGTCTCCGGCAGCACGAGCACGCGGTCAATGCCCTCGCCCTCGGCGAAGCCCGCGGCCGGCAGGTACGGCTGGTCGAGCTGGCCGTCCTCGAAGGCCGCCGCGAAATCCCGCGGGTCCAGGTAGGTCGAGTAGATCTGTTCGGGGCTGTCGCCAAGGATGTCCGTTTCCTCGCCGGCGCCGGCATGGACCAGCACGAAGGTGTCGTACCGCGTGAAGTCGATCTCCTGATCGAGACTGTCGACGACCGCGCCCGCCAGCGCCACCGGCTGCTCACCCAGGCTCGGGTGGTTGCCGTACCAGGCCATCGGGTGAGGCAGGTTGATGGCGCGGGGATGGACGGTGAAGCGGATCTCGAGCGCGCCGCCGCTGACGTCGGCAAAGTAAGCCGCCACGTCATCGAGCCTGTGGTGCAGGTACGTCGAATCGTGCGCGTCGTAGTGGCGATCCGTCTGTCGCGGCGGCGGGAAGTCACCCGGGACAACGCCGTGTCGCCCGAGCAGGAGGCTGTCCGCGAAGTCGCAGCTGAAGACGATGACCTCGAGCGTGGCCGGAGCCTTCTGTCCCGGCAGGCGCCGCAGTTCAGCCGTGCGCGATTCGGCCAGGAGCGGCGCGGCGCGCGAAGCCAGCCTCTGCGCCACCTCCGGCGGCGTCGGCGCGCCGACGGTCAGCGGTGTCGATCGCGCCGGAGACGCGGCGATACCCAGCAGCGCGGCCAGCAGCACCACCGGCGTGGCCGGCGCGTAGGCTCTCATGCGACGGACGTCCCTTCCCGGCCGCCCGGCGGCCGCGCCATGTGACCGGAATCCCCGGGGGGCGCCTGGCCCCGCGGCGCATTGTAGGCCCGCCGGCGGGGGTGGTCAATTGCGCGGTCACCACTTCAGCGGGCGGCCACCCGCCGCCCGCACTGCCGAATCGAATTGGGAGAGCCCGACGCGGTACCTGTCACCCCTGATCGACATTCCCCCGCCGGGCTCCCCCGTCCATGCTGGTGTCCCCGTCTACCCGGTGCTTCGCCTCTTCACGTTCGGCTGCCAACCACTTCGGGAATCCGCGCCGCTCCGGCCGACGGGAGATGGGGGGAAGTTCACCAGCACATCGCTCGTCACCGCCTGGTCGGGGCCGGCGCGCGCCGGGCGGGCGCGTCGCCTGACCTCGAATCGCCGTTGTCGCCGGACCTGCCTGCGCCGTCGCCGGTGTCACGCCCACGCGCCGGCTCGCTGCGGCGCGGCGCCTCCTGCCGCTGCGGCGCCGGCTGGGCCTCGCGCGCGGCGGGCTGGGTCTCGCGGGCGGGAGCCGGCGTCTCGCGCACGGCGCGCGGAGCCTCGTCCCTCCGGGACGGTCCGTCGTCCCGCCGCGGCGACCGCGTCGGCCGCTCCGCCGGGGCCTCGTCACGATCCCGCGCGCCGTCGTTCGGGCGCACCCGCGTCGGCCGCTCCGCCGGGGCCTCGTCGCGGCCCCTCGCGCCGTCGTTCGGGCGCACCCGCGTCGGGCGCTCGATGCCCTGGCCGCCGCGACTGCCGCCGCTGTTCCAGGTCCGCGTGCCCGATTGCCTCGGATTGAGGGCGCGCACGCCGTCACGGTCCTGCTCGCGCGTCGAGGGGGCCCCCCTCACACCATCGGCGCCGCCGCGCACCGGCTCGCCCGCAGAGCGCCGCACGGGCCTGACCGGCTGAAGGCTCGGCGCGCGCTCGCCGCCCCCGGCGGTGTGGCGCCGCACCGGCCGCTCGCCGACGACCGCGGTCGACCCGCTGCCGCCCGCCTCCGGCCGGATGCGCAGCCCGCCGCCGCGCTGCGAACCGCCGCTGGACGTGAAGCGGTCGATGTCCCGCACCATCGGCTTCTCGCCGCGCGCGACCGCCACCGTCGACGGGCGGTTGGCGTCGCCGCGCGAGACGCCCTTGCCGTCGTCGCGCCGGGCCAGCGGCCGCCTTGCGACCATGGCGCTCCGCTCGCTGTCATCCAGCCGCGAACGCGTGACCTGGCGCGACACCTTGTCGAATTCGCGGACCTTGCGGACGGCCACCGAGTCGCCGTGCCGGTTCAGCGGCCGGTGTCGACGGTCGCCACCTTCCCAGCGCGACCAGCAGTTGTCGTGGTAGTACGGGGAGTCGTACCAGGTGTAGCAGCCCCAGTAGGACCCGCGCCAGCCCTGCCAGGGAGCGCAGACGTACCACGGGTCGTACCAGAAGTTCACCCACGGGCGCCACGTCCAGGGATCGACATAGACGTACACCGGGTTCCAGTAGACCGGATAGTAGCCGTACGTCGCGTACCAGCGGTTGGACCAGCCGTAGTCGTAGTCGATCTCGAGCGTGCAGCGGCCGGCGTACGGGTCGTAACGGGTCGTGTCGTCGGTGTGGCACTGCGAACAGAGGTAGCGCGGATGGTCCACCACGCGGTGTACGTAGTAGCGGGCGTGGTTGGTGATCACCGCGTCGCGCGAGTCCTCCAGACCCGTGATCGCGAAGTTGACCTCGTTCATCGCCAGGAAGGGATCGCCGGCCACGCGGAAGGCGTAGTCGTCGCCTCCCTCGCCAAGGAAGTCGATCTCCAGGGCGCGCAGGTCGAACGGATAGCGCGAGACGACAGCCTGGACGTAGCCCTCGCCCTCCTCCTCGCGGATGCGCAGCGCCGGCGCCTCGCGCCCGGGCAGCCGGTACTCGTGCCCGCCGAAGACGAAACCGTCGTCGAGCCGGTCGCGCGGCCACAGCACGCTGACAAGGCCGTCCGTGTCGATGCGGTAGACGACGGCGTAGGCATCCTCGTTCGTCTGGAATGTCACCCGCTGTTCGTCGCCACGATTGTAGATCTCGTCCTGGTCGCGATCGAGCCACACCGACACCCGCAGCGTCTGCGCCGCGTAGTCGTAGTCGTCCTCGGAGACGGCGGGAGTGTCGTAGTCGGCGCGCGTCCGGGCCGGTTGGTAGCGTTCGGCGCCATCCTGTGCCCCTGCCAGGGTGGGCAGGAGCAACAGCGCCAGGACCGCGGCCGGCAGGCCGCCGCGGAGGCCGTGATCGTCCTTGCGCAATTTCCTCATGGCTGCTCCCCTTTCCATCGTCTCGGCGCTACAGGCTGATGAGCCGGGGTCCGTCCGCCACGGGCTCGTCCGCGCCGACCGGCGCCGAGAGCTCCGGCAGGTTCGGGATGAGCTGGTACGCCCAGACGAGATTGGCCAGGCCCGAGCCGATGCTGTCGACACCGAATTTCGCGTAGTGAACGTTGCCGCCGCCGACGGCGATCTCCGCGACGTCGACGTGCCCGGGCACGAGCTCCAGGGTGCCCGTGACGGAGTAGCCGCGGACCGGCGCCCAGGACACGCCTTCGAACAGCAGGTTGCCGGCGCCGTCGCTGAAGTCGCCCATGTCCTGCAGGCGAACGTGAGAGCCGCCGCGCCGGACGTACGGCACGCCGCCGCTGAAGAACACCTCGATATCAGCGACCGCCACCTCAACGCCGGGCGTCACGCGACCGTAGGCGAGCAGGCCAGGATTCGCGGCGGCACGGGCAAAGACGAAGCCATAACCGACCGCCCCGGGCGCATTCGCATCGTAGACAGGCAGCGGCACGAACCAGCCCTGGCTGTCCAGCGGGCTCATCGGCAGCGGCGCGTCGACCACGAACTCGAAGCTCAGCGCGCTGCGCGCGCCGGCGGCGTTGACCGAGGCCACGGCGTATTCGTACTGCAGCCCGTTGACCACGTCCTCGTCGACATGCCAGTGCAGGCCGGTGCCGGCGTCATAGTTCTCGTCCCAGTCGACCACCGCGATGGGCACCGGATCGAACTCGCGGTCGGGATCGTTCTCGTCGCCGAACTCGTAGCCGCGGCGGTAGACCTCATAGGCCACGAGCCCCTCGTTATAGGCCCCGTCGTAGGGGGCCAGCACCATGTCGTGCCATTGCACGATCACGTAGCCGTCGCCGCTGATACTGTGGACGCCGGTCGGGACCACCGGCGCCTCGAGGTCGGCGCAGTTCAGGCAGTCGTCGTCGGAGCAGCCGGCCAGGAAGAGCCCCGGCACCAGGAGGACCATCAGGATCATGGCCGCGGCCGGACGCCTCGCTGTACGCCCTGCCGCCTTCCCGGTCGCCATCACGCTCATCTTCATCGCTCCCCTCCTGGCCGGCTTGATCGTTCGCCAACGGGTGCAAGGCAGGGTTCGTGCCAGCGCCGGCTGGCGCCCGACGGCCAGGACGGTGGCGGAGCCCGGCGCGGCCCGCGTTTCGTATCATTCTTTTTTGCAATTGGTTGCAGCGACATTCTCAGGGTCTGGTCCAGCGCTGGCGCGCGCCGGCCTCGGCCCTGGCTCCCGCCGGGCGTCCGGTCGCTGTGCGCGATGTGGGACAGATTCCCCGAAAGAGGACGGACACAGCGGAGACTGCGCGGCAGGGGGACGGGCCGAGCCGGCGGGTCCCGGGGCCGGACGGCGCCGGCACCCACCGATACCAAAAGGAAAAGAGCCCCCGCCTTGCGGCTGGCCGGATTCGAGGCTCGCCTCCCCAAGCCCGGCTGGGGCTCTTGAATCGTGTCGTGATCACGAACCGTCAGCGAATTCGTGTTCCGGGAGAAGAGGATCCTGGTTCCCTACGCCGTCCTGTCGGGATGCTCCAGACCCCACCTCTTTCACATCCCCCGGGCGGCCTCCTCGATGAGAACCTCCTGCCTCGCGGCAGGTGCGGAACCAATTCTCCCGGGAACACGAAATTCGGCTTCGTTCGAAGGGGATCCCTGTTTCTCACCCCTTCAGGTGCTGTACAGCACGTGCCGTACCCGATCGGCGCCACCGTGGAAATTAATTTAACTTGTTATACATGAATAAGTTACCTGAAGTGCACACCTGCCGGTCATGGCTGTCCCGGACACCGCATTGGCAACGAAGTTTATAGTTTCGGGGGCTCCGTCGTAACGACATGCAATTGCACAACTTGGACTATAAAAAGAAATCCCGGCTGCGCCGGGCTCCGTCGCGGTCGTTTCCAGGCGCTCCGGAGTCAGTCACCCTCCGCCAGGCCATAGAGCCGGGCCTTCTTCAGCAGGTTGGGGTAGCTGATGCCCAGGTCACGCGCGGCCTGCGACTTGTTGCCGCCGGCGCGCTGCAAAGCCGCCCGGATCTCCCGGCACTCGACCTCGGCCAAGGTGTCGCGCAGCGCGGCGCGGGAGGCGCCGCCCGCCGGCCGCGGACCACCGGCGCGGAACTCCGCAGGCAGGTGCTCCAGCCGCAACGTGCCGGAGCCGCTGGCCAGCACGATGGCCCGCTGAAGTGTCTTCTCCAGCTCGCGGACGTTGCCAGGCCACGAATGCCGCATCAGGCCGTCCATGAACCGGCGGTCGACTGCCGGCGCCGCGATGCCGAGCTCGCGGCTGAAGCGGGCGACGAAATGCCCGGACAGGAGCTCGACGTCGTCCGGTCGCTCGCGCAACGGCGGGATCACGAGCGGGAAGTCCAGCAGGCGGTAGTAGAGGTCTTCCAGGAAGGCGCCCTGCTGCGCCAGCTGGTGCAGGTCGCACTTGGAGGCGCAGATCACGCGCACGTCGACCCGGGTCTCCTGGTTCGAGCCCACCGGCCGCACGACCTTGGTGTCCATGAAGTGCAGGAGCTTGCCCTGCATGCTGAACGGCATCTTGCCGATCTCGTCGAGGAACACCGTGCCGCCCTCGGCCTCCGCCAGCAGGCCCTTCTTGTCGGCATGGGCGCCGGTGAAGCTCCCGCGCTTGTGCCCGAAGAGCTCGCTCTCGAGCAGGCTCTCGGGGATCGCGGCGCAGTTGATCGACAGGAAGCGCCGGCCGGCGCGACGGCTCAGCGCATGGATCGAGTAGGCGAGCAGGCCCTTTCCCGTGCCGGTTTCACCGTTCAGAAGGACGGTCAGCTCGCTCGGCGCGACCTTGCGCGCCAGGCCCAGGACGTCGAGCATGCGGGCGTTCTGCGTGATGATGTTCTCGAAGCTCTCGACGGCCGCGAACGGCGTCGGGGCCACGCCGCCGCCGCGGGCGCTCGCCTTCTCGTGCAGGAAAAGCGCCAGGAAGCCAAGGTAGGTGCTGAGGAAGTCGAGCGATGCGCGATCGAAAGCCGCGCCGGTGCCGCCGGCGCCCGACTTCCCGAGGAACAGGACGCCGAACCGCCGCTCGTGCAGCGCGATCGGCATGAACAGGCAGCTGTCGGCAACCGTCATGAGGGCCGGCACGTCCGCCACGATGCGATCGCGCGGACCGAGCCGCGTGTGCAGGGAGATCCCGTTTCGCTCGCCCGCGCCGGCGGCGGCCGCGAACCACCGCGCCAGCTGGCCGGCGAGATTTCCGGTCAAGCCGCGGCGCGTCACGACCCGCAGCTGATCGACACCGTCGCCGGCATCCGCCATGGCGATGAAACCGGTGTCGGCGGCCACCCGTTCCATGCCGGCCGACAGCACGGCCTCGAGGTTGCCGGGAACGGCCGCCCCTTCCCCGTCGAACAACTCGGGCAGCGAGGCGATGGCCTCGAAACGCGACTCCGGCGCGCCCACGGCGCGCAGGATCCCGCGCTCGATCTCCTGCCGCAGGGCGGCTACGGTGCGCAGCCAGCGCTCGTCCTCGAGCCCGGCTGCGCAGCGCTCGAGGTCAAAGGCCGTGAGCAGCGCATCGTCGAACTGGCCGAGGCGCACCTGCACGTTGGCCAGCCGCTCGAGCACCTGGCACAGCACGGCGTCACTCACGCCGGCCGCCACCCGCTCATGGGCCTCGATCAGCAGGCGGCGCAGCACCAGCAGCAGCGGCTCGCCCGCGGCGCTCAGCCGCGCATCGCACCACGCCACCACTGCGCGACACCACAGGTGCGGCAGCGACTGGTCGTGGAACGTCGCCACGGCCTGGCGGAAGTGGTCGTCGGCAGCAGCGGAGTCGCCCAGTTGCACGCGCGCGCGACCGAGCGTCAGGTGGCAGAACCCGATCTCGTAGGCCTCGCCGCACTGCGCACAGATGGCCAGTGCCGCCTGTGCGGCTGCAACGGCCTCATCGAGCCGACCGGCAGCGAGGTGCGCCTCGCCCAGGCGCCGCTGCAGCTCGCCCTCAAGATCGTTGCCGGTGGCGATGGTCCGCGAGCGCGTCATGCCCTGGCGGTAGTTCGCCACGGCCCGTTCGGGCTCGCCGCGGGCCAGGAGAACGTCGCCCAGGTACTCGTCGGCGATGCAGGCCTCGCGGGGGTAGCTGCCCTGCTCGGCCAGAGTGCGTCCCTCGAGCAGGAGTTCCTCGGCGCGGGCCAGCCGGCCCGACAGGTTCTCGAGGCGCCCCAGGGCCAGGGCCAGCCGGCAGGCCTGGAGCCGGTCGCCAAGGCTCGCCGCCAGGCGGTGCCCCTTCTCCAGCACCGCGCGGGACTCGGGCAGCCGGTCGGTCTTCTGCAGGACGATGCCCTGGTTGAGGTAGAGCATCGGCAGCAGGTGGCTGGCGCCGATGCGCTGCGCCAGATCCAGGGCCTTGTCGAGCTGCGCCAGCGCCCGGTCCCAGCGGCAGCGCACGTTGTCCAGCAGGGCCAGGTTGTTCAGCAGGTTGGCCACGCCCAGGTCGTGGCCGATGCGCCGGAACGTGGCGAGCCCGTCGTTGAACAACTCGTCGGCTTTTTCCAGCCGGCCGAGACGCAGGTGGCACACGCCCATCACGACCTGCAGCCGGGCCACGTCCGCGTGCTCGTCGGTCAGGGCCAGCACGGCGAAGGCGCGCTTGGCCAGGTTGAGCGCGTCATGAAGGCGGCCGCGTTCGCGCAGCACGATCGCCCGGCGGATCTGGAAGGTGGCCGTCAACACGGCTGCCTGGTCGGGCTGGGCCAGCGCCGTCGTGCGCGCGAGCAGGGCGTCGGCCTCGTCCAGGAGGGCGTCGGCCTCGGCGAGTTGGCCGAGCAGCAGCATCGAGTCGACCGATTTGCGCAGCAGCGGCAGGGCGCGCTCGCGCGGCAGGGTGTCGAGCACGTCGCCCTCGGTCATCTGCGTGTAGTAATCGAGGGCGGTCGCGTATGCCGAGGCGTGGAAATGCAGGTCGCCGATCTCTTCCAGGCGCAGCCAGTCGGACGCCGCCTGGGGACGCGACTGGCGCGGCCTTGAGACGTCCCGACGACCGGGGCCCTGGCTCTCGTCACTCATCAACCGCATCCCTCGGCGAGGAAGTGGATTCGGTTACCTGACTGTCAGCTTCTGTCCGTTTGCTTCTACGCGACCGTGTCCCGGCCGGGCGCCCTTCCCGGGGCGCCCTAGCCCGCCGCCTGCATCAGGCGCATCAGCTGGAGCATGAGTTCCAGCACGGCGTTCATGCCGCCTGACTGAGCCGTCCCGACCACCGGGTTCTCGAGGTCGGCCCCGAGCCCATCGCCGGCGCCACCGGGATCGCCGCGACCGGAGTCGTCGTCATGGGCACCGCCGTTGGCAACGGTGGAAGTGCCTGGGGACGAACCGGTTGACTGGCCGGTAGCCTGGACCGCATTGGCAGCGGGGGGCAGCACGGGTCCGGCGACCAGGCAGGTCGCCAGCAGAAGAAACAGGATCGCTCTGCAGAGCTTCATGTCCCTCGTCCCCTGTCCAAGGCACCCCGTTCCCGGCCGCGCTGGCGCCATCGTGCATGCCCCGGCTCCGGCGCGACCATGCCATTATTGTTACGGAAACCCCCGGGGTGTGTCAATCGGAGTTGTCGTCCCGGGGCCCTTCGCCCCCCGGCTGGGTCCGTAATCCATATTTGGTGATCTTCTTGTAGAGATTGCTCCGCTGCATGCCCAGGACGTCGGCCGTTCGGCTGACGTTGTACAGGTTCTCCCGGAGCTTCGTCTGCAGGAACAGCGTCTCGCTGCGGGTCTTGAAATCGAGGAAGTCGCGGGCGGCCAGCAGGCCGGATTCCTCGGGCCGCTCCCCCGAAGCCCCCGGCAGCGGCGGCAGGTCGACCGGCCGGATGGTCTCTTCCGGAGCCAGGATCAGCAGGCGCTCCACGAGGTTGCGCAGCTCGCGGACATTGCCCGGCCAGCGGTATTCCTCCAGCATCGCAACCGTTTCCGGCGCGAACCGGCGGGGCTTCAGTTTCAGGCGCGCCGAAAGCTCCGCCATGTACCAGTCCAGCAGCAGGGGGACATCGCCCTGGCGCTCGCGGAGCGGCGGCAGGTGCAGCGACAGCACGTTGAGGCGGTAGAAGAGGTCCTGCCGGAACCCGGACTGGGGGGACGACAGGTCGCGGTTGGTGGCCGCGACGATGCGCACGTTGACGCGCCGCGTCTCGACGCCGCCCACGCGCTGGAAACGGCTCTCCTCCACCGCCTTGAGGACCTTGGCCTGGGCCTCCTCGCCCATGTCGCCGATCTCGTCCAGGAACAGCGTGCCGCCGTCGGCCTGCTCGAAGCGCCCGGTGCGCTGGCGGTCCGCGCCGGTGAAGCTCCCCTTCTCGTGCCCGAACAGCTCGCTCTCGACGAGCTCCCTGGGAATGGCGGCGCAGTTGACCTCCACCAGCGGTCGATCCCGGCGCGCGCTTGCGCGATGGATGGCGCTGACGACCAGTTCCTTGCCCGTGCCGTTCTCGCCGGTGATCAGGACCGTGGCATCGCTGGCCGCGACCTTCTCGATGAAGGAGCGGACCTCGCGCATCGCCCGGCTGTCACCGACGATGACCCGGCGCCGGTCCCCCTGGTCCTGCATGACGCGGCGATCGGCCAGGGCCTCGTGGTGCGCGAGGCAGTTGCCGATCGTGACCATGAGCCGGTTCATCGAGAACGGCTTCTCCAGGAAGTCGTAGGCGCCGTACTTCACCGCGGCCACCGCGGTCTCGACGTTGCCGTGGGCGGAAATGACGATGACCGGCACGTTGCTCTCGGCCTGACGCAAGCGCTGCAGCACCTCGAGGCCATCCATGCCCGGCATCTTCACGTCCAGCAGCATGACGTCCGGGTGGTGACGCTCGGCCATGGTCAGGCCCTCGGCCCCGGTGGAGGCGGTCAGGACCTCGTAGGCATCGCCGTACCGCAGCGCCTGGGCGGTGATGTCGCGGATCGAGGGGTCGTCGTCGACGATCAGGACGGTCTTCACGTCAGCTCCTTGCGGTGCGGCGGGCGGCACAGGACATTGTGCGCCGGCGTCGCCCGCACTGTGCGCCGCCGACCGAACCGCTGTCAAGGCGGCGCCTGACGACGCGCCACCCGGGGGCATCCATGGCCAAACCGCTGCTGCGCTCGCTGGTTCCCGCCCGGCTGGACGAGGCCGTCGCGGCCGCCGGTGGCGAGCCGTATCGCGCACGGCAGCTGGCGGGCTGGCTGCACGGACGCGATGCCCTGGTCTGGGATGAGCTGCGCAACCTCCCCCGCGGGCTCTGCGCGACACTGGCCGAAGCCTGGGACCTGCAGGGACTCGAACCGCTCGAGCGCCAGGTGGGGTCCGACGGGACGCGGAAGTTCCTCTTTCGGCTGCGCGACGGACAGACGGTCGAGAGCGTGATCATCCCGATGGAGAGCCACGCCACGTTCTGCCTCTCCACACAGGTCGGCTGCGCGATGGCCTGCCGCTTCTGCGCGACGGCGCGCGGCGGGCTCGTGCGCAACCTGGAGGCCGGCGAGATCCTCGAGCAGGTGGCCCACCTGCGCCGCGACCTGCTGGCCCACCCGGTGCCGGGACATGGCGATCGCCAGTTCAACGCCGTGTTCATGGGCATGGGCGAGCCGCTGGACAACTGGGAAGCGCTGCGCGATGTCCTGACCGTCATGATGGCCCCCGAGGGCCTGGGCATGTCGAAGCGCCGCATCCAGGTCTCGACGAGCGGACCCGGCGACGGCTTGCGGAAGCTGCTGGAACTGGCCCCGGGAACCGGGCTGACCCTGAGCCTGGGCGGGACGACGGACGAGGAACGGCGGCGGCAGATGCCGGTGCCCGGCCGCACGCCGCTGGCGGAGGTGCTCGACCTGGGCCGGCGCTACGCGCGACAGGCGGGGCGGCGCACGACGATCGCCTGGGTGCTCATTGCCGGCAGCACCGACCATGCGGACCAGGCGCGCCGGCTGGCCAAGCTGGCCGCGGGCGGCCTCTTCAAGGTGAACCTGATCCCGCTCAACCCGCTGGACGACGACCGGCAGGCGCCGGCCACCACCGAATCGACGCTGGCTTTCCAGGCGATCCTGACGGCGGCCGGCATCGACACGACGATCCGGCTGAGTGGCGGGCGCGATATCGCCGCGGCCTGCGGGCAGCTTCGCCGGCGACGCGAAGCGGGCCCGGGACCGCACCGGGAACACGAGGGCGGGCGGCCCGCCTGAGGCCGCCCGCCTGCAATGTCCTTCGCGCGATGTCGCTCACGCAGCCATGTGGCCGCGATGCGCGATCGCTTCCGTTACATCACGTCGGCGAGTCGCGTCCGCTCGAGCGCGCCCGTCAGCGCGTCCTGCGCTTCCTTCCAGACCTTCGCGACGTGGCAGTCCTCGGAATTCTTGCAGGGCTCGGCGTGGCGCAGGCAATGGTTCAACACGATCCCGCCTTCGCACACTTCCACCACCTCGCGCAACGAGATCTCCGAGGCCGGGCGCCCGAGGCTGAAGCCGCCCTTGACGCCGCGATGGGACTTCACGATCCCCGACTGCGCCAGCATCTGGAAGATCTTGGCCAGGAAGGCCTCCGAGACCTCGCAGGCCCCGGCGATGGACTTCAGCTGCACCGGGGCCTCGCTGTCGCGCCGGGCGAGTTCCTGCAGCCCCCTGATCGCGTATTCGGTCTGCCTGGTTATCTGCAGCATGGCGAAACCTCTCCGCAGTTGCACGTAGGGTGATCCCGGGGATCCGCCGCAAAGGAGATGCATCGAAACCGGATTGTCAACCCTGTCAACGCAGGAACAGGCGCAATGCCTTGCGTGCCAACTGGCTGACGTGGAGCCCGTCCGCGCCCGCCGGGTCGGCCCACAGGCCGTCCGGTCGGCCCGGGACCGGCACGGGCGGCGCCGGTCCGTCGAGGTCGACGACGAGCACCGCCGCCTGCAGCCGGTACCGCGTGATGGCGTGGCGGACGGTGCCCAGTTGGACCCGACGGCCGGCTGGGCCAGCCAGCCCATTCGCCAGCGCCGCCACTGCCGGGCCGTGCGCGCCCGCCTCGGCCGGGAGGGCGTACCAGGCGGTCATCGGCAGGCCCAGCAGCCCCTGGTGGAGCCGGCCGAATTCCTCGCGCGCGGGCACCAGACACGTCTCGCAGGCCAGCGGCTGCCCTCCCGCCGCCTCCAGCCAGGGGCGCCCCCCGGACACGTAGATGGCGAGCACCAGTCCCACCGCCGCGGCCCGCGGGCGGGCTGGGCTCCCGCCGGGCTCGCCTTCGGTCCCGGCGGAACGGCAGTGGCCGGCTGCCGGGCAGGCCGTGCAGAGCGGGCGGCGCGGGAGGCAGACCGTGGCGCCGAGTTCCATGAGCGCCTCGTTCCAGTCGCCCGCACGTCCCGGCGGCAGGAGCGCGGCCGCGGCCGCGGCCAACGCTGCCGGTCGCGACGACGCCAGCGTCCCGCCGGCGCCGTACCAGCGCCCGAGCACGCGGCGCACGTTGGCGTCCACGGCCGGCTCGGGCAGCCCCAGGCCGATGCTCGCGATCGCGCCGGCGGCGTACGGCCCCACGCCCGGCAGGGCGCGCCACGAATCGGCATCGCGCGGCAGCTCGCCACCACGATCGGCGACGACCTGGCGGGCCGCGGCCAGCAGCTGCCTTGCGCGGCGGTAATAACCGAGCCCCGACCACGATGCGAGGACCTCGTCCTCGGGCGCTGCCGCCAGGGTGGCGACATCCGGGTAACGCGCCAGGAAGCGCTCCCAGTAGGGAACGACCGTCGCGACCGTGGTCTGCTGGAGCATCATCTCGCTGATCCAGGTCCCGTAGAGCGAGCGTCGGCGTCGCCAGGGCAGGTCGCGGCGATGCCGGTCGAACCAGTCGAGCAGCGCTTCGTGCAACCCGTCGGGAGGCGGCGCGCCCGGCGCGCCGAAGCGAACGTCGTCCATCGACCCGGCTCCCGCCGCGCGCCGAGGCGCGGCATTGACAAGCACCCGCCGAACCGGGAGGATATTGCCACCACGCCGCCGCCGGCGCAAACCACGCCTGCGGCGGCATCCTGTCCGCACCCCCGACGAGTCGGAGATCCCCATGTCGGTCGGCACGATCCCCGCGCTGCTGTGGTCGGCGGTCACCGAGCGGCCGCGCGCCGATTGCCTGGCCTACCGTACGGATGACGGTCCCTACATCGCCGTTCCCAGCGCCCGCGTGCTCGAGCGTGTGCGGGACCTGAGCCTGGGGCTGCGTTCGCTGGGCGTGGGACCCGGTGATCGTGTCGCCATCCTCAGCGAGAACCGGTACGAATGGGCGCTGGCCGACCTGGCGGCGCTGGCCTGCGGCGCGATCACCGTCCCGATCTACGCGACGTTGCTGGCGCCCGCGATCGAGTACATCCTGGCCGACTGCGCCCCGGTCGCCATCTTCCTGTCGACGCCCGAGCAGGCCGGGAAGTTCGCGGCCATCCGCGGCAACCTGCCGACGATCCGTCACGCGATCACCTTCGAGGCCACGGACCTGCCGGGGGCGCTCGCGCTGGCCCGGCTCGAGGATGCCGGACGGGGCGCGGCCACGGTGCCGGCCGCCGACCCGGCCTACTGGACCGGCGGCGACCCCGACGCCGTCTGCAGCATCATCTACACCTCGGGGACCACCGGGAATCCCAAGGGTGTCGTGCTGACCCATCGCAACTTCGTCTCCAACATCGTGAATGTCACCAGGGTCATCGAGTTCGGGCCGGCCGACCTCTGCCTGAGCTTCCTGCCGCTGAGCCACGTGCTGGAGCGCATGGCCGGCTACTACTCGATGCTGCATCGCGGGGTCGGCATCTACTACGCGCGACGATTCGACACGCTGGCCGAGGACCTGGCGCTTGCACGCCCGACCATCATGATCAGCGTGCCGCGGCTGTACGAGAAGATCCACGGCGGGGCTGCAACCACGGCCACGGCGGCAGGCTTCCCGAAGCGGCAGATCTTCTTCTGGGCCCGGCGTGTGGCGATCCGCAAGGCGGAGGCCGACGTCGACGGACCGCGTGCCGGGCTGGGCCTGCGACTGTCACACGCGGTGGCCGACCGCCTGGTGTACGGCAAGCTGAGAGCCCGGCTGGGCGGGCGAATCCGGCTCATGGTCTCGGGCGGGGCGCCGCTCAATGCCCGGGTCATCAAGTTCTTCCATGGCGCCGGCGCGGTGATCCTCGAGGGCTACGGCCTGACCGAGACCTCGCCGGTCCTGACGGCCAACCGGGCCGGCGCGATCCGCTTCGGCAGCGTGGGCCGGACGATTCCCGAGACGGAGATCCGCATCGCCGCCGACGGCGAGATCCTCTGCCGCGGGCCGCAGGTGATGAAGGGCTACTACCGCAACGCGACGGCCACGGCCGAGGTCCTCGATGCCGACGGCTGGCTGTCGACGGGCGACATCGGACACGTCGACGCCGACGGCTTCGTGTTCATCACCGACCGCAAGAAGGAACTGATCGTGACCGCGGGCGGGAAGAACATCGCGCCGCAGCCGCTGGAGGGCAGCCTGGCCGCGGACAAGTACGTCGCGCAAGCCGTGATCATCGGCGACCGCCGGCCGTACCTCTCGGCGCTGATCGTGCCCGACTTCGCCAACCTGCAACGCTATGCCGCCGCTCGCGAGCTGGGCGTCGACCGGCCGGCCGACCTGGTGACGCACCCGCGCGTCCAGCGCCTGTACCAGCGGATCATCGACGGGATCAATGAGCACCAGCCGAGCTTCAGCCAGGTCAAGCGGTTCACCCTGCTGCCGCGCGAGTTCACGCTCGCCGACGGCGAGTTGACGCCGACGCTGAAGGTCAAGCGCTTCGAGATCGGGCGGGCGTACAAGGCGACGATCGACGCGATGTACCCGGTCGAGGCGCACCACGAGGACGAGTGAGCGCCCGCTGCATCCGGGCGCCGGCCGGCAGCGCCCGACCGGTCAGCGGCGCTGGGCGCGATCGCCGAGCTGGACGGTGAAGCGGAGCGAGCGGCCCTCGCGCACGATCCCGATCTCCACGAGGTCGCCCGGCGCCCGGGCCCGCAGGGCCCTGGTGAAGGTCGCCAGGTCCGTCACGTCGAGGCCGCCGAGGCTGACCAGGAGGTCGCCCTTGGCCAACCCCGCGGCCGCGGCCGGGCTGTCGGCGAACACGCTCGCGATCCGGTAGCCGGCCTGGCCCTCGGTGAAGTCCGGCATGGTGCCGAGCCAGGTCTGCCGGTTGCCTTCCACGGTCGCGCCGGCATCCTCGCGCAGAGTCCCCTCCACCATGACCCAGGCGAACGGGCCGGCTTCCATCCGCAGCCCTTCCACGAGCGACTGCGTGAACGCGAGCACCCTCTCCATCGCGGCATAGTCGAGGATGCCCGGCTCGTCCGCGGGGCGGTTGTACTCGGCGTATGGACCGCCGAACAGGAACAGGACCGGGACCTCGCGCGTGTTGAAGACCATGTGGTCGCTGCCGGACCAGCCGCCGCGCGAGGGATTGATGCCGAGGCCAGCGGTCACGGCCGCCGCCCGCACCGAAGCCTCGAGCGGCACCGCCGTGCCGATCCCGCTCACGATGAGGCGGCCGTCGCTGAGCCGCCCCACGGTGTCCAGGTTGACCATGACGTCGACGCTGTCGAGAGGAACCGGCGCATGGTCGACGAACCACGCAGCGCCCTGGAGGCCCACTTCCTCGGCATCCGGGTGCAGGAAGACGACGCCGCGGCGGTCGCCGGATGCGTCCTCGGGAAGCGCCGCCAGCCGCCTTGCCAGCTCGTGCACGACGGCGATGCCGGCGGCGTTGTCGTTCGCCCCGGGATAGAATGCGCCGGCAGCCGGGACTTCACCTTCAGGAAGGTCGCCGGCGACCGGGCCGAGGTGGTCGAGGTGCGCGGCAACGACCAGCCAGCGCCCCGCCAGGCGTCCCGCGCCCGGCAGGATCGCACCGACGGTGCGTCCCTCGCGGCCGTCCAGCGGCTGCCCGGTCCAGCCCTCGCCGTGCAGGGGAAACCGCTGGAGCCACCCGCCGGCGAACGCCGGCCGCAGCCCGGCTGCGGCATACCAGGCCGCGAGCGTGTCGGCAGCAAGCGCCCCGCCGGGCGAGCCGGCGGCGCGGCCGGCCAGCGACGGCGCGCAAAGCGTCTCCACGCGCGCGCGGAGCTCCACGGCCAGCGGAATCGGCGCTGCCGCGCGCGGGTCCCCGGCGGCCGCGAGACAGTCCGCCGCCGCGGCCAGGAGCAGCGGCGCAACGGCGCCGGCCAGAAGTCGGGCGAACATGTCGATCAGTCCTCCGCGGGTCCGAGGATGGCCCGCCAGCCCGTGCGGGCGCCGCAATGCTCCACGAACAGCCCGGCCAGCACGTCGAGATGGCCGGACATCGAGGCCGTCGGGCAGGCGCCGGTGGCCATTACCACGGCCAGCAGGTCGCGCGTCCCGTCCGAGACGCTGGTGCGCGCCGAGTCGCTGGTGGGCGAGCCGAACGGGCCCGTCCGGTCGTAGAGCGCGAGGCGCCCCCCCACGTTGACGTCGTCCTTCCGGATGCCGGCGTAGGCATCGCCGACCTCACCGACGCGCAGCTCGATGTCGCCGTCGACCCGCCCGAGATCGTAGAGCCCGATCGGCAGCAGGAACGACAACGAGGCCAGGTTGCAGGTGTCGACCGCGCACCCGATCCGGTAGAGCTCCTTGCCGAGAAGGACGCGGCGCAGCAGCGCCTCGCTGCTCGGCCGGTGCCGCGACGGATCCATCCCGAACGAGCGGTAGAGCGCCCTCGCCTCGGCCAGCCCGGGCACGGCGGAAGGCGGGCAACCCTCGTGGCGTGCGCGCAGTTCCCGGGCCAGCCCCTCCGTGCGCAGGGCCAGCGCCGCGGCGTCGCCGGCGAACGGGCCGGCGGCCACGAGCGCGCCGCAGCGGACCCTGCCGGCGAGCCCGGCGTCCAGGCGCAGGCCGCGCCCGTCGGGCAGGCGCACGGAATCCGTCACCGGGCCGCGTCCCCGCCCGCGTGGCGTCCGCCCGGGCCGTACATCTGCGCGTAGTACTCGGTGTAGCGGCCGCTGCGGATCTTCTCCCACCACGGGCGGTGGGACAGGTACCAGTCGACCGTCAGCGCCATCCCGGCGGCGAAATCGACCGAAGGCGACCAGCCGAGCTCGCGCTGGATGAGCGAGGCATCGATGGCATAGCGGCGATCATGCCCCGGCCTGTCCGCCACGAACTTGATCAGCTCGTGGCCCACCCCCAGCCGGTCCAGCAGCAGCCTGACCAGTTCCAGGTTCCGCATCTCGTTCCCGCCGCCGACGTTGTAGACGGCGCCGGGAAGGCCCCGGCGCAGGGCCAGGTCGACGGCCCGGCAGTGATCCTCCACGAACAGCCAGTCGCGCACCTGCAGCCCGTCGCCGTAGACCGGCAGCGGCTTGCCCTCCAGGGCGTTGGCGATCATCAGGGGGATCAGCTTCTCGGGAAACTGGTAGGGGCCGTAGTTGTTGCTGCACCTGGTGACCACGACCGGCAGCCCGAACGTGTGGTGGAAGGCGCGGCAGAGCAGGTCCGCTGCAGCCTTGCTGGCGGCGTACGGCGAGTTGGGCGCCAGGGGCGTTTCTTCCGTGAAGCGCCCTTCGCTGCCGAGGGAACCGTAGACCTCGTCCGTCGAGACCATGACGAAGCGCTTGACCCCGGCCGCGCGCGATTCCTCCAGCAGGATCTCGGTGCCCAGCACGTTCGTCGTGACGAAGACCTCGGGGCCCTCGACCGAGCGATCGACATGGCTTTCGGCGGCGAAATGGACGACCGCGTCGATGGACTCCGACGCCAGAAGGCCGCGCACGAGCTCACGGTCCCGCACGTCCCCCCGGACGAACCGGTAGCGCGGATGGTCCTCGCAGCCGGCGAGGTTCTCCAGGTTCCCGGCGTAGGTCAACAGGTCCAGGTTGACGACCCTGTCCGCGGAATGCGCGAGCAGGAACCGCACGTGGTTCGAGCCGATGAACCCGGCGCCGCCGGTGACCAGGATGTTCACGCGAGTCCTTTCCGGGCGGCTTCCAGCCGCGACACGAAGGCGGCCGCGCGGGCTGCGCTGACCGGGGCGGCCACGTCGCCGCCGTCCTTGAGGCTGGTGCCGACGATAAAGCCGTCGGCCGCGGGCAGGAACCGGGCCAGGCCCTCGGCAGAGACGCCGCTGCCGACGAGCAGCGGGCAATCCGGCAGCACCTCGCGCAGCCGCGCCAGTTCCCCGGGATCGGCGCCGGCGCCGGTGGCCGCGCCGGTCACCACCAGGGCATCGGCGAGGCCGCGCAGGCGCAGGTCGCGCGCCTCGTCCGCTTCCGGCCTCGGCGCCAGCGGGGCCGCGTGCTTGACCCGCACGTCGGCGAGGATACCCACGGCGGCACCGTATTCCCGCCGGAGGCGCAGGGTGCGCCAGGCGCGACCCTCGAGCAGCCCCTGGTCGGTGACGGCGGCGCCCGTGTGCACGTTGACGCGGATGAACGCAGCCCCGGCGGCGACGGCGATCGCAAGCGCCGCCTCGGCGTCGTTGCGCAGGACGTTGATGCCGAGGGCGCAGTCGGGCAGCGCCCGGCGCACGGCCGTCGCCACGGCGGTCATCGCCGCGACCGTGACCGGCGGCACGACATCGGGGTGGAACGGGATGTCGTGGAAGTTCTCGAGCATCAGCGACGCCATGCCGCCCTCCCGCAGGGCGCGTGCATCGCGGAGTGCGGCGTCGATGACGGAATCCAGGCTCCCGCCCCACTGCGGGCTGCCGGGCAGGGGCCCGAGGTGGAGCATGCCGATCACCCCGGGGCGGCAGATCCTGGCGAAATCGGCGCGGGTCCAGGTCGACAAATCCGTTTCCCTCCGGGGTCGTGCAGCAGGGGCTTGGCGCGAAAGCCCCGGTAGAATAGATTGGACCGGCCACTCCTGACAAGGAGCGACGTCCGCCGGGCCGCCGCGGGCGCGCCGCCACCCCGAGGAGACCGATGCAGATCGTCCATGGCAAGTCCGGCTGGCTCGAGGTCATCTGCGGACCGATGTTCAGCGGCAAGAGCGAGGAGCTCATCAAGCGCATCCGCCGGGCCCAGATCGCGCGTCGCCGCGTCCAGATCTTCAAGCACGGCATCGACGCCCGCTACGATGCGACCAGCATCGTCTCCCACAGCCAGCAGAGCCTGCCGGGAATCGCGGTGACCGACGCGCGCGACATCCTCAACCTGGTCGACGACCGCACCGAACTGGTGGCGATCGACGAGGGCCAGTTCTTCGGCTCGGAGATCGTCGAAGTCGCCACGCGCCTGGCGAACCTGGGCAAGCGCGTGGTCGTCGCCGGCCTCGACCTGGACTATCGCGGGCTGCCGTTCGGCCCCATGCCGCTGCTCATGTGCCGGGCAGAGTACGTCACGAAGCAGCTGGCCATCTGCATGACCTGCGGCGACCCGGCGAACTTCACGCAGCGGCTGACGCGGGACACGGCCCAGGTGGTCGTGGGCGCGGCGGAGACGTACGAAGCCCGCTGCCGGGCGCACTTCGAGCCGCCGGTCGAGGACCTGCCGCCGACGCGGTGACGCCCGCGGCAGGACCTCAGCTGAAGAAGTGGGGATCGATCTTGAGGGCCCCGGCGCGCTTGACCAGGTCGGTCACGCGCTCGGGGGTAAGCCCCAGGAGGCTGGCAGCAGGGCGCAGCGCGGCGGCGGCGGATTCGTCGACCGCCGGGTCGACCTCGCCCTCGTCGCCGCCCTGGCAGCGCGCGATCTCCTCGCCCAGGGCGATCATTGCCGCCACCCGGACGTTTCGGGCGTCGGGCTGCTCGAAGCGGTGGTGCCAGCGCACCGCGTCCTCGAGGTCCTCGGTGAGGTTCCATTCCCGCAGCAGGAGCGCGCCGAGTTCGCCATGGTCGAAGCCGAGCACGCGCAGCTCGACCTCATGGTAGGGCTGGCCGCTCTCGGCCGACTCGGCGAGGATTTCCTGGAACAGCTCCGGGTGGCTTCGCGCGAGCACGAGCTGGCCGATGTTCTGCATGAGGCCGCCGACGAAGACACCCTCCGGCTGCACACGACCGACGGCCTGCGCCACGAGCTGGCTGCCCATGGCCGACAGCACCGACTGCCGCCAGATCTTCTGGTAGAGCATGCCGGCCCCCGGCGCCAGGAACACCGAGCGCGCCGCCGTGACCAGCGTCCAGTTGCGGATCGCCACGAAGCCCAGGCGCACGATCGCCTCGCTCACCGTCGTGATCTGGCGCGCGGCGCCGTAGAACGGGCTGTTGGCGATGCGCAGGACCTTTGCCGTCAGCGCCTGGTCCATGGCCAGCGCCTTCTCCAGGCGCGTCGCCGTCGTGCGCGGGTCCTCGATCACGGCCATGATGTGGCAGGCGGCCCGGGGCAGCGCGGGAAGCTCGCCGCTGTGGCGCAGGATGATCTCGGGGGTCAGGGCATGCCGCAGCGTGTCGGCAACGACGGTCGGGACCGGCGCGGCCGGGGTCGCCGGGTCCGGGGCGCGGTCTTCGGCGAAGACCTGCAGGTCCTCCGGCGCCGTTGCGGGCCGTCGCGCGCCCGCCGGTGCCAGCGGCCGGGCCACAGGCTCGGGCGAGGTCGGGGTCGTGAAGGGGTCGATTTCCGGCACCCTGCCGCGCGAGAGCGCGACGGCCTCGCTGGCCGGCCTCGAGCGGGGCTCCGGGTCCTGGCGGTCGCGCGAACGCCGGCGCCGGTCCAGCTCGACGTTCAGGATGGCCGACACCTGGCCCTGCCGCACCTGCAGCCCGCGCTCGAGCAGGCACATGCGTGACAGGGCGAAATGCGCCAGGACGCCGGCGGCCGCCAGCGACGGGTCGCCGGGCTCGTCCGCATCGAGGTAGAGGAACGTGTTCCAGTGACCCTGCGCCGGGATCGGCAGCACCACGATGTGGCGATCGCGCGCGCCCCTGCCCAGGAGGATCGTCAGGTCCAGCGGGAAGTGCTTCTGCGGCACCGGGCCGCAGTAGACCGTGCCATCGTGGGCGACCGCGGCGAAGATGTCGTCCTTCGTGCTCGGGATGGGTGCCCGCCCGTCGCGCCGCTTGCTGCGGGCTTCCGGCGGCAGCTTCACGTTCTCCTCGAGGAAGACCTGCAGTCCGCTCGACCAGCGCTTGAGAAGCAGAAGGCGCAATCCCGTCCGGCGCGCGAATCCCACGAAGTACTCCGGGAAGTCCTTCAGCCGGGTCAGGGTCGAGAGCTCGGCGATCCCGGCGTTCACCAGGGCAAGGCCGCCGGCTCCCGGCTGGGGAGGCGTCAGGTCGATCGCCAGCGGCGCGACCTCGGTATCGGCCTCGGGCGCGACGGCGGCGGCCTCGTCGGAGGGTTCGACCGTCAGTTCGCGCACGCGTGCCTGCAGGCGCGAGAGCGTCTGCCGGATGTCCTGGAGTTCGCTCGTTCCCGTGCTCAAGCGCGTCCTCGCTGGCTGCCTGCCGCCCGCCTCGGGGCCCCCACGGCGCCCCCTCGCGCAGGGGATCGGCAGCGCCCGGCCCGATTGAAGCGAAATCGCAGGCCGGCCAGCCGGGGCGTGCTGGCGGTTGCCGCCGGCGCCCCGGGGCGTATCATGGTTCCCGGAAGCGGTGGCTGACGCCGGCCGCCGGGCGGTCGTCGCGGGCGCGGGAACCCGCCGGGAAGGCTCCGGGGCGGGCGGATCCGGGGCATGGCTTCCCGGAGCCGGCAGGGCTGGTCGAGGGAAGGGCCGATGAGGGAAGGGATCGGGCGAGCATGCGGATCACGAAATCGTTCAGCTTCGATGCGGCCCACTACCTGCCGCACGTCCCGGTCGACCACAAGTGCCGGCGGCTGCACGGGCACACCTACGCGGTCGAGGTCGGCCTCGAGGGCGCGCCGGATCCCGTGCTCGGCTGGGTCGTCGACTACGGCGACGTCAGCCGCGCGGTGGATCCCCTGATCCGGGAGCTGGATCACCGTTGCCTGAACGACCTGCCCGGCCTGGAGAACCCGACCGCCGAGGTCCTGGCGACCTGGCTCTTCGCGAAGCTGCGCCCGTTGCTGCCGCAGCTGGCCGACGTGACCGTGCGCGAAACCCCGCGCACGTCGGCGACCTATCGTCCGGCCGGCTGAGCTCTGCCCGCCGCGCCGGCCGCCAGCCGGACCGACTCCACCGCCTCGTCCGGCAACCAGCCCTGCCAGTCCCCGCCCAGGCTGACGCGCAGCCAGCCGTCGCGCCGCTCCTGCACATCCAGCGCGAGGCCCTCATGCACCTCGAAGAGCGTCGGGTAGCTCTGGGCCGGGCCCGAGCGCACCGCGACGGCACCGGCGGTGACGACGGCCTGGTCCCGGACGCGCTCCTGCTGCCAGCGCACGGCCGTCACCGCACCCGCCAGCAGGACCGCCGCGGCCGCCGCCACCAGCGAGCGACGCTGCCACACGGACCGTCCCCGCCACCAGCCCCAGCCGACGGAGCCGGCCAACAGCCAGAGCGCGACGATGGTCACGCTCCCCCACTCGTCGAGCGAGAGGGCGCCGACCACCGCGGCCGCCTGGGCCACGAACAGGGGCAGCGAGCGGTCCGAGAGCTCGAGGTCCTTGAGATTCTGCCTGAGCCAGCCCAGGTTCCGGCGAACGTCGCCGTCGCGTGGCGCCAGGCGCTGGGCGCGGAGGTAGCTGGCCACGGCAGGCCCGACGCGGCCGGCGCGCGCATCGGCATTGCCCAGGTTGTAGTGCACGTCCGGCGAATCGGGCGCCAGCTCGCGGGCGGCCAGGTAGGCGTCCCGGGCCTCGTCAAAACGGCCCTCGGTGTACGCCTGGTTGCCGGTCACCATCAACGTCGCGAGATCGGCAGCCGCGGACGCCAACGGAAGCCACAGGGCTCCCACCATCAGCGCGCCGACAACGCCGGCGGACAGTCCGCGCGGCGTGCGCGCAGTCCCGGCCGTCCCGCGCTCCAGCCGCTCCAGGTTCCGCAGCGCCGCGTCGGCCAGCTCGCCCGCGCGCCCGGCGGCCTGGCCCCCGAAGCGGGCCCGGTCACAACGCTCGAGAAGGTCGGCCAGGTCACGCGCGGCCTCCGGGCAGCCCCGGGCAGAGCCCAGGGCCTCGATTTCCGCGGACCCGACCGCGCCGGGTGGCCGGTCGAGGCTGTCGGCCACGTAGCCGGTGACGGCCCGCGCCACCAGCGCCAGGCCCGCCTCGCCGTCGGGTGACCGGCGGGCTTCATTCAGGAGCCCGCGGGCACGGGCCAGGGCCCCGCGCCGCCGGCGCGTAGCCGGGTCGCGCAGGCCGGCGGCCTGCCGCTCCAGCCACCAGCGAGCGCCCGCCAGGAACACCGCCGGGGCCAGCGCCAGCGCCCACCAGCCGAAGCTGCCGACCGCGGGCAGGCCGCCGACGCGCCGCGCGGGCCCGGCATGGATGAAGGCGAGATCGTCACCCAGGCGGGCGATCTCGTTGCGCGCGAATCCGGAGTCCTCGCCCCCGGCCAGGGGCCGATCGCTGGGCGTCACGGTCACCTCGCGCGCCGGTGTCGCGGCGGTGCGGTACTGCCCGCGGCTCACGTCGAACCAGGTGACCTCCACCGCCGGAACGTGCACGGTGCCCTCGCGCGTCGTGACCAGGACCTTCTCGGCCGTCAGGCGACCGACCAGGCGCTCGTCACGCGGGGCGCTCGCAACGTTCTCCGCGGCATCGTGCAGGCGGGTGCCTTCCGGCTCGGCCAATTCAAGGCCGGCATAACCCTTCAGGAAGCCATCCGTCTCAAGGGTGAACTTGAGCTCGACGGCCTCGCCGCGCGGGACGCTGGTGCGCCCGATCGTGCCCTGGAGCTCGCAGCGCGAGGCGACGATGCCGCTGAACCCTGCCGGCTTCGGGGCAGGCAGTTCGCGGACATCCACCTCGACGGGCCGCGTGCGCAGGACCTTCGGCCCCGCCGACTGCTGGCGCGAGTTGAAGAAGCGGTCGAAGAGGTCCTCCGGGAAGCTCAGCTCCGCCGGCTCGATCCGCAGGCGGCCGGCACGGGTCGGGAAGAGCGCATAGCGGACCTCGGTGACGTTGTAGACCTGGCCCTTGTGCACCTCGCGGAAATTGCGCTCGGTACCCAGGTCCTCGCGCCAGAATCCCTCCGTGCGCGGCGGGGTGTAGGAAGGCGAGCTCCAGGGCTGGATGCGACGCCAGTACCGGAACGACAGCACCACCTGCTGGCCCACCCAGGCCTGCGGCCGGTCGACCTCCATGGTCACGAAGACGTCCTCGGATCCGGCGGCCGGGCGCGCCGTGCCGCCACGCGGCACGCGGTTGCCCGTGTCCGCGGGCGGCGCCGCCCCAGCGACGACCTTGATCGCGATCGGCGTGGTCTCGCAGGTCCCCGCTGCCGTGTTCACGCGCACGGGACCGATCGTGAATTCACCCTCATTCTCGACGCGCAGGTAGTACGTCCGGGAGACGACCGTCGTCGTCTGCCCGTTCACCACGGTCATGCTCTGGTTCGTGCCGCCGCCGTAAACGCGGATGCCCGGCAGGTCGGGCAGCTGGAACGCCGGCGACCAGCCGATATCGCCCTGGGCCGTCACGACGAGGACGACATCCTCCCCCCGCGCCACGGTGCTGCGGCTGACTTCCGCGCGGCAGGACACGGCCGCGGCCGCCGGGCGCGCCAGGCCTGCGGCCAGCAGGACCAGGGCCGCGATGGCCGCCGCGGCCAGCGCGCCGCGATCGATGAGCTTGACCGGCACCGCCCTCACCATCTCTTCCCGCTCCGGGGCTTGCCCCCCTGGACGCGCTTCTGCAGGGAACGTTTCAACTCTTCCTCGTCGCGGTCGAGCGCCTTGAGGATCTGCGCTGCCTGTTCATCGGTCAACTCCGGCGCCTGGCCCTTCTGGGATTGCTGCGGCTGCGGCTGCTGCTGTTCCTGTTGCTGTTGCTGCTGCTGTTCCTGCTGTTGCTGTTCCTGGTTCTGCTGTTGCTGCTGGTCCTGTTGTTGGTCGTTCTGCTTCTGCTGCGGGTCCTGTTGTTGGTCGTTCTGCTTCTGCTGCTCGTCCTGCTTCTGTTCGTCCTGCTTCTGTTCGTCCTGCTTCTGTTCGTCTTGCTTCTGCTGGTCCTGCTCTTGCTGGTCCTGCTTCTGCTCGTCCTGCTGCTGCTGCTGTTCCTGCTGCTGTCGCCGCAGGGCCGCCTCCAGGTTGAACAGCGCATCTTCCCGATCGGGTTCGATGGCCAGGGACTCGCGCAGGGACTTGAGGGCGCCCTCGGTGTCACCGGAGGCCAGGGCCGTCGTGCCGCGGTTGTAGAGCGCCTCCGCCCGCAGGGATGGATCCTCGGCCAGCCCGAGAGCGCGCTCGAACTCGCGCTGGGCCTCGGGGTACTTCTGCAACCTGAACAGGGCCTCGCCGACGGCAAGGCACAGCCGCGGATCCTCGGGAGCCTGCACGACGGCCTTCTCGAAGGCCTGGAGCGCCCCCTCGTAGTCCCCCTTCGCGTAGAGCCGCCGGCCCTCGGCGGCCGCCGCGGCTCCGTCGCGCACGACGCCTGCCGCCTGCGCGGCGCCGGGCGCCAGCAGTGCCAGCGCGACCAGCAGCGCCACCGCGGGCCGTCGCCGCGGCCGCAGGGCCAGGCGCAGCAGCAGGCAGGCGATCGACAGGGACAGCGGCCAGACGAAACGCTCCTGGTAGGCCGACACGCGCCTGTCCTCCAGGTCGCGGCGCCCGAGCCGCTGCAGTTCGCGGAAGAGCCTGTCTCCGGCCAGTCCATCGACGCCCAGCCGGAACGTGCCGGCATCGCCGAGCGAGGCCAGGCGCTCGAGGGACTGCAGGTCCAGGTGCGTCGTGACGACATTGCCCTGCTCGTCCTTGAGGTAGCCGGCGGGGCGCCCCTGCCCATCCACCGCGGGGATCAGGCCGCCCTCCGTGCTGCCGACTCCCACGGGGATCACGCGGATCCCCTCGCGGCGGCAGGACTCCGCCTCCTTCAGCCAGTCGCCCTCGAGGTCCTCGCCGTCGGTCACCAGGATGATGGCCTGGAAGCCCCCGGCAGCGTCGCCTTCGCGACCGCGCGCCAGCAGCTGCCGCGCGGTCGCCAGGGCCGCGCCGATATCTGTACCCTGCTCGGAGAGGAGATCCGTGTCAGCCATCTTCAGGAACATGTCGGCGGTGCCGTAATCGAGCGTAAGCGGGCACTGGACGAAGGCGGCGCCGGCGAAGAAGACGAGGCCGATGCGGCTGTCCCCCACGCGCGCGAGGAAGCTGCCCAGTTCGGTCTTGGCGCGTTCCAGTCGACTCGGCGCCACGTCCTCGGCGAGCATCGAGTTGGAGATGTCGAGCGCGACGACGACATCCGAGCCCTGCTGCGTGACGGTCACCTCACTGGCGCCCCACTGCGGGCGGGCCAGCGCGATCAGGAGCCAGAACAGTCCGGCCAGCAGCAGGAACCGGTCCCAGGTCGCGATCGCCTCGTGGCGTTCCTCCACGTGGGTCGTGGCGTGCTCGCCGAGCAGGCGGCGCAGGTCCCGCCTTGCCGCGCCGGCGCGCAGGCGGAGCACCAGCCACAGCACCGCCAGCAGCGGCACGACCCAGAGCCAGGGTTGCGCGGCAAACCTCACGGCAACCTCCTGAGCCAGGTCGCGCCCAACAGCGCCTCCAGCACAAGCAGGACCAGGCCGGGAGTCGCGAACCAGGCCATGCGCTCGCGGTACCAGGTGCTCACGGTGGTGCGGTAGCGGACCTTCTCCAGCTCGTCGATCCGCCGGAAGATCGCCTGCAACGCCTCGGGGTCGGTGGCCTGAAACATCTCGCCGCCGGTCGTGGCGGCGATGCGCCGCAGCAGGTCGAGGTCGATCTTCGATTCGACCTGGCGCGTGCGGCGACCGAAGATGGGGTCCTCGACCGGGAAGGGGACCAGGCCCTGGCGCCCGATGGCGACGGCATAGACCCGGATGCCGAATGTCTGGGCCAGCCTTGCCGCGGTCTCGGGCTCGAGGGTGGGGACGTTGTTCACGCCGTCGGTCAGCAGGATGATCGTGCGGCTGGGAGATTCCGACTTCTGGAGGCGGGACACGGCCGTCGCGAGCCCCAGCCCGATCGCCGTGCCGTCATCGACCAGGCCCACGCGGATCTCGTCCAGGAAGCCCGTCAGGATCGGGTGGTCCAGCGTCAGCGGGCACTGCGTGAACGCGCGCGCGGCGAACACGACGAGCCCGATCTGGTCGTGGGGCCGGCCCGCGATGAACTCGCGGATGACCGCCTTGGCCGACTCCAAGCGGTCCAGCGGCTGGAAGTCGAGCGAGAGCATGCTGCCGCTGATGTCCAGGGCCAGCACGATGTCGGTGCCCTCGCCCTCCACCTCCTCCGAGCGATGCGCCTGGCGCGGCCCGGCGGCCGCCGCCACGAGAAGCGCCAGCCCCAGCGCGGACAGCCACGGCAGCAGGCGCACGGCCCGCGCGCGCGCACCCGGCGCCCCGGCGCCGAAGAGCCCCAGATGGGGGTGACGCAGCCGACCGGAAACGGGGCCGCCACGGCTCCGCCACCAGGCCAGGGCGATGACCAGCGGCAGCAGCGCCAGGTACCAGGGCCGGGCGAACTCGATCATGCGCCGCCCCCCCTCGCTGCGATTCCTGCCGGTGCGGCTCCGCCGGGGGCGACCTCCGACCAGGCCCGGTCGGCCGCCAGGCGCCGCTCGGCGGCGACCGGCACGTAGCGCGGCTCGACGCGATCGGCAGCCACGCAGGCCACGAACTCAGCCAGCCGCTCGCGGCAGAAGGCCGGGCTGGGCTCCTCCGGATCGTAGCGATGCAGGTCGGCAGCGTCCAGCAGGCGCGCCAGTGCCCTGGCCGTGGTCGGCTCGTGCCCCCGGGCGGCGCAGGCCGCCGCCAGTTCGCCGCCGGTCAGGTCCGTCGCCGGAACGCGGTACTGGGCGGCGGCGAACCGTCTGGCCTCGCCGGCAAGACGGTCGAGGAACTCGCGGGCCTGCCCGCGCTCGAGGTGCCGCTCCGCCAGAAGCTCGCGCAGCGCGAGCGAGGTGGACAGCCAGGCGGGTTCCGGCAGCGGCCAGTCGCCGTGGCCGTCCACGCGGCGACCGCGGCGCCACCACCACAGGAGCGCCGCCAGCGCGAGCACGAGTGCCAGCGCGGCGAAGGCCGCCGGCGTCAGCCACGGCAGGGGACGAGGGTCCCGTATTTCCGCGATGCGCCCGGCTTCGGACACCCGTCCGCGCACCGAGACGACGGGCGTTGCGCGCCCCTGCCAGTCCAGGCGGAAGGGTCCCGTGAGGTAGACACGATACCAGGCCACCACGCGCTCGCCGGCTGCCGGTGGCAGCGACTCGAGGCGCGCCTCGGGCGCAGCAACGTCGTCGCCAGCCCAGGGCCGCCACCAGGGCCGCGCCGCGGGCTCGATGGCGACGAGCTGACCTCCGGCCGGGACCGGCAACGGCGCCCCGGCCGCGGTCCCCGGCGCCAGGTCCCAGGCGACGGGCAGCGCGCCGCCGAAGGCGACCGTGTCCGCCAAGACGTGCAGGGCCGCGGGTGCCGGTTGCGCCGCGACCGCCGTGAAGGCGATGCGCGCGGTGTCAGGCGCTGCGCCGCCGGGCGAACCGCCCGCGCCCGGCCCCGACGCCGGGGCCTGCGCCGCCACCGGCCCCGCCAGCACCGGCGCCAGCAGGAGGGCGATGGCGGGCAGCGCCCGCCGGCTGCATCCGCGGAGGTTCATCGCATACCCCGGCGGCCGCGTCGCCCCTCGCGTGCCATGAAGAAACGCCGCAGCGGCTCCACATACGAGCCGGTTGCATCGACGTCGACCAGGTCGACGCCGCGGGACTGGAAGAGGCGCAGCAGGACCTCGTCGCGCGCGGCGATGCGGGCGGCCAGGCGCCGACGCAGCGGCGGCCATGAGGTGTCGACGAGGGCGGTCGCCCCGGTCTCGGCATCAACCCATTCCACGAGCCCTGCCGCGGGCAGCTCGGCCTCGCGCGGGTCCCTGACGCGGACGGCCACGACGTCGTGCCGGCGCGACAGCACCGACAGCGTGGTCGTGAAGTCGCCGGCCCAGAAATCCGAGACCAGGAACACGGTCGCCCGTCGCTTGAGGACCGAGCCGAGCAGGCGCAGCGGCGCATCCAGGTCGGTCCCCCTGCCTTCGGGCCGGAACGTCAGCAGTTCGCGGATCAGGCGGAGCACGTGGCTGCGGCCCTTGGCGGGCGGGATATACCGTTCGACCCGGTCGCTGAACATGACCAGGCCGACCTTGTCCTTGTTGGCGATGGCCGCGAAGGCCAGCACGCCGCAGAGCTCGGCCGCGACCTCCATCTTGGTGCGGCCGCCGCTGCCGAAGCGGCCGCTCCGGCTGAGATCGACGGCGAGGATCACGGTCAGCTCGCGTTCCTCGTCGTAGAGCTTCACGAACGGCTGGCCGGTGCGCGCCGTCACGTTCCAGTCGATGGCGCGCACGTCGTCGCCGGGCACGTATTCGCGCACCTCGCGGAATTCCATGCCCGTGCCCTTGAACACGGAGTGGTACTCGCCGGAGAACACCTCGTCGACGAGCCTGCGCGTACGGATCTCGATCCTTCGCACGGCGGCGAGGATCTCGGCGGGAATCTGCACGCTGCTGCGTTCCTGGGCCATGGTCGGCTACGGCAGAGGGATGCCGTCGAGCAACGACGTGACGATGTCGTCGGCGGTCAGGTTCTCCGCCTCGGCCTCGTACGTGACCAGGATCCGGTGCCGGAGCGCGTCGTGGCCGACGGCCTTCACGTCTTCCGGGATGACGAAGGCGCGCCCGCGCAGCAGGGCCCGCGCGCGGGCCAGCTGCGTCAACGCGAGGGTGGCCCGCGGGGAGGCGCCCCAGGCGATCAAGGGCGCGAGCTTGAGCCCGGCCGACTCCGGATCCCGCGAGGCGAACACGATGTCCAGCACGTAGGACTTGATCTTCTCGTCGACGAAGACCGCGTTGACGGCGGCACGGATCTCCGCCAGTCCCTGCGGCTCGAGCACGGGGCGGACCTCGGGCACCTCGCGCCCGGCCATGCGCTCGAGGATCGCGCGTTCGTCATCGCGCGTCGGGTACCCCACCCGTAGCTTCAGGAGGAAGCGGTCCACCTGCGCCTCCGGCAGCGGGTACGTGCCCTCCTGCTCGATCGGGTTCTGCGTGGCCAGCACCAGGAACGGGTCCGGCAGCCGGTAGGTCTCCCCGCCGATCGTCACCTGCCGCTCCTGCATCGCCTCGAGGAGGGCGCTCTGTACCTTGGCCGGCGCGCGGTTGATCTCGTCGGCCAGGATGATGTTCGAGAACACCGGCCCCATCTTGACGGAGAAACCGCCTGTGTCCCGGTTGTAGACGGTGGTCCCGGTCACGTCGGCGGGCAACAGGTCCGGCGTGAACTGGATGCGCCGGAATCCGGTATTGACCGTCCGCGCCAGCGTGCTCACGGCCAGGGTCTTGGCCAGTCCCGGCACACCCTCGAGCAGGATGTGCCCGTTGGTCATCAGGCCCAGCAGCAGTCCCTCGATCATGTCGCGCTGACCGACGATGACCTTGCCCACTTCCGAGTAGACGCCACGCAGCCGGGAAGCGAGTTCCTCGGCGCGGACCTTGTCGAGCGCATGCAGGTCGGACATGTTCACCTTCCGGGCCGCAGGCGGCCGCAATCGGGGGGCGGTGAAGAACTTCGTCGCGGGCCGCTCATACGCGCAGCATCGGCCGGGGTTCCCGCGTCGTGGCCGGCGACCCGCCACAATAGCCCAGCCGTTTTCCCTTGCCAACCCCGCTTGGAGGCCTTTGAATGGCGGCGACGGCGTTTGCAGCGTATCCCGCTGCCGGCCGCGGGACCAGGCCGGAATGCCCTGGGCCGGCGGGGCCTTGACCGGGCGAATCACAAGCCGGGCGATTCCGGGACCGGGCAGTTCCCGTGCCGGAGGGGATCCGGATCAGTGAGGTTGATGTGCGCCTGAGCAACCGCAAGATCGAGCACCTCGGCAAGCGCGTCCTCAAGCTGATGCAGGAGGATCCACGGATCCACCCGGCCGGCAACACGGATCTCGTGCTTCGCGCGATAGAGGACACCCTGGCCGACAACATGAGGCTGGAAGACGAGATCGACCAGGAGGTCGAGCGCCTGCTGGCCCAGAACGTCAACGAGATCCGGGCCATGGAGATGGACGTGGGCGCGCTTCGCGCCAAGATGAAGCGGGAGCTCGCCCGCAAGCGCAAGTTCGTCCTCTAGATGCCCGTTCGCGCCTTTGGCGCGGAACGGCGCGGAACGGCGCGGAACGGCACGACACGGCACGACATCGCCGCGAAGGAGCCTCCCCTTGCGATTGTCCGAAGAGCGCATCACCGTCCTGGCACGGGAGATCAGCGACCGGCTGCTGGACGAGGAGTTGGTCGACCTCGAGATGGCCGAAAACGACTTCGCGCGCCTCATCGAGGCGCTGATCATCGCCGACCTGCGCATCGAGGACGAGATCGACGAACAGACGACCGCGTTCCTCCTGAAGAACAAGCCCCAGCTCGAGGAGGGGTCGACGGCCTGGGAGGTCGAGTTCGAGCGGAAGAAGCTCGACCTTTCGATGGCCCGCGGCTATGTCCCGTTCTGAGCTCCCGCGGCCCCGCCGCGCCCCACGGTGAGGATCCTTGTCGCCAGTCCGTACCTCCCCCATCGCCGTGTCGGCCACGGCGGCGGGACCGCCGTTCGCGACCTCCTGCGTTGGCTGGCCCGCCGGCACGAGGTTACGGCCGCCTGCCTGGTGCGCCCGGGCGAGGAAGACCTGGTCGAGGACGTCCGCGCCCTTGGCGTGACCGTGGCGTCGCTTCCGTTCGCGGCGCGCGGCTTCCGCGCGAATCCGCGCGCGGCGCTCCTGCGCGCACGCGCGGCTGCCGCTGCGCGCTCGCTCGCCTCCGGGTATCCCCTGTACGTCGAGAAATACTGGTCGCCGGCGCTGGCTGCCGGCCTGGCGGCCGTGGCCGCGAAGCAGCAGCCCGAAGCCGTGCAGTTCGAGTACCTCCAGCTCGCCCTGCACTGCCGCGACTTCCGGCGACTTCCGGATCACCAGCGCCCGCGGCTGGTGCTCAACACCCATGAACTGGGCTCGCTGCCGAGGGAACGCCGGGCGCAACTGGCCACCTCCCCGCTGGCGCGCCTGCTCGCGCGCCGGGAGGCCGCCCGCTGGCGACGCCTGCAGGTGGATGCCTGCGGGTGGGCGGACCGCACGCTCTGCGTCACCGACCAGGACCGTCGGCTGCTGGCGGCGATGGGCGGGACCAGGCTCGAGACCGTGCCCCTGGGCATGGATCTCGAGGCCGTTCTGGCGGACTGGCGGCCTGACCCGGGCGAATGGCGCGTGCTGTTCGTCGGCTCCTTCGCGCACGGCCCCAACCGGAGCGGCGCGCGCGCGTTCCTGGAAGAAGCCTGGCCGCTCATTCGGGCGGCGATTCCCGGAGCCCGCCTGGACCTGGCCGGGCGCGGCTCGCCGGAGTTCCTCGCCACACTCGGCGGCGCCGACCTCTGGCGCGGGCGCGGCGTCGCCGCACATGGCTACGTCGACGACCTGGCGCCCCTGTTCCGCGCCTGCCATGTGTTCGCCGCGCACCTGACCGAGGGCGGCGGGATCAAGATCAAGGTGCTCGAGGCCCTCGCGCGCGGCGTGCCGGTGGTGGCCACCCCCGTGGCGGCCGAGGGCATCGCCGCCGATGGGGAGCCTGTCCCGCTGGTCGCGGCGCCCGGACCACCCTTCGCCGACGCCGTCCTGCGGGTGATGGGCGACCCGGGGCTGGCGGGCGGACTTGCCGGCGGCGGCCGGCGCCTCATCGAGGAGAGGTTCGGCTGGGGCGCGATCGTCGAGCGCCTGTCGGTGATCTACGAGGGCGGGCAGGACTGACGGGGACGGTTCAGCGCACGCCGGGCGGCAGGTTGCCGCCCTCGCCGCGGGCGATGGCGGCCAGCAGCGTGACCTGCGCCAGCCGCTCGACCGTCTCGAGCAGGGCGAAGGCCGCCGCCAGGTCCCGCCCCACGGTCACCGCGCCGTGGCTGCCCAGGAGCACCGCATCGTGGTCGCGGATGTGCGGCAGCACGGAGTTGGCCGCGCCTTCGGTGCCCGGCTCTGCGCGCTCGCACACCGGCACGCGCCCCAGCACCGCGGCCGTCTCGGTCAGGAGCGAGCCGTCGAGGTCCCGACCGACCGCCGCGAACGCCGTCGCCCAGGGCGGGTGCGCGTGGCAGATCGCAGCCACGTCCGGCCGCGTCTCGTAGATCCGGCGATGCAGCGGCCATTCGCTGGTGGGACGGCCGCGGGGACACCGGCCGGCGGCGTCGATCTCCAGCAGATCCTGGACGCGCAGGTCGCCCTTCCCCACTCCGGCAGGGGTCACCAGAAACGCATGGCCGCCGAGTCGAACCGACAGGTTCCCCTCGGCGGCCACGATCAGGTTCTGCTGCTTCAGCCGGCGCCCGATCTCCACCATCTGGCGCCGCAACTGGACCAGGTTGGTCATCGGCCCTGTTCCCGCCTTACGGGCGGTAGAAGTACAGGTGCGACATGACGCCCTCGAAGAACGCCAGCTTCTGGCGCTCCTCGGCCGCCTCGGTCCGCATCTGCAGCTCGGACTTGCGGATATATTCCGGGTCGTTCGCCGCGGCTTCCTCGTCCAGCTGCCGGATCCGCTGGTACGCCTCCTCCTCGAGACGGTCGAGCATCTCGGTCGGGAAGCCCAGCGTGCTGCTCAACAGCAGCGAGCCGTCGGCGTTCATCGTCGGGTTCGACTCATCGCCGCGGGTATGATAGTACATCTCGGGCTCGAGGCTGCCATCGGCCGGCACGCGCCACACGTTGCGGTCGTGCAGCGTCAGCGCCGGCACGCGACGGGTCGAGACGAAGTAGATCTCGGCGCCATCGGTCGAATAGCACGGGGCCGTGTTGAGGATGCCGCTGATCGGGTCGCCGGCGCTCATCGTGGTCGAAGTCAGCCGGCGGAGGTTGCGGTCCAGCACCATCGTCCCGGCGGCCAGGCCCGTCGTGTCGAAGTCCACCGTGAACAGCTCGGTGCCGACACCGCGGCCACCCGCGAGGTCCATCCCGCCCGAGAAGACCAGGCGCGTCCCGTCGGGCGACCAGGCCGGCGTCTCGATGCGCGAATACTCGCCCGTCACGGGGAAGGCGCGCGCGCCGTACCCGTCATCGGCGCCGACCGTGTTCATGTCCAGCATCCAGATCGCCAGGCCCGTGCAGGTCTCCAGCGAGTCGGGAATGGTGCAGCCGGAACGCATGTAGGCCAGCCAGCGCCCGTCGGGCGACAGGGCCGGCTCGGTGTGCTGCCAGAGGACGGGCGAGGGGCTGGCGTCGGTCGGCTCCAGGAAGAGCGGCGTGACGGTGGTCTGCGCCGGGTTCGCGATGTTGGCCCGGAACAGGCGATAGCCGACGCGCACCTTGATCGGCATCAGCAGGGTGTTGGGCAGGTTCACGTCCCACAGGGGGGCGCCCTTCGCGAAGTCCCGGGCTCCCTGCTGGACGTCGCCCACACCGGACAGCTGCAGGGTGAAGTCCTCGACCCGCACCAGCTGCGCTCCGAGCACGGTCAGGTCGTCGACGGGCTCGACGCCGACCTGCACCGGGATCACGCCGACCTGGCGGTGGTTGACGAAGAAGTCGTCGCCGCCGTAGCGCGGGTCCGAAGGCAGCGCCCACCAGTCGCAGGTGAAGGCGATCCGACCGCCGTCCGGAGACAGCTTCGGATACAGGTAGTGGTAGCCGTCGGAGGAGGTGTCGGTCGTGACCATGACCAGGTCGCCGCACGAGTGGTTGCCGCACACGACGAGCACCTCGGACGGGTCCTCCTTGCTCGTGCAGCCCACGACGGCCAACGCCGCCAGCAGGGCGAGATAAGCCAAGGGCAGGCAGCGGTTGCGCAGCCACGTCATGTCTGGGAAGACCTCCGGCGCGGGGTAAGCCGTGCGGCCCGTCGGCGTTCCCGCCCGGGCCCCACCAGGGACGTTGAAAAATAAGGTAAAGCCGGCGTTCAAAGCAACCGGCAACTGATTCGGCGGCATCGGCCCGCACGAGTGGGGCAGCGCCGCTCAGCCCTCCAGCCGGAAGGCGACCGTGACCCGCAGCCAGCTCCAGACCGCGTACTTCCCGAGCCGGGCGGCCGAGAAGCGGCCCTGCCGCAGGCAATCGGCGGCGGCCCCGGACAAGGCCGGCGAGGGCGATGACACGACATGGACCTGACGCACGGCCGCGGCCGGGTCCAGCAGCAGGTCCACCACCACCTCCCCCTGCTCCCGGGCCTGCATCGCCTCTTCGGGATAGGACGGGGCCGGCCCGCCCTCATGGCGCGCGGGGTAGCGGTTGAGCTCCTGGTAGAATCGCATCAGGCCGAACGTCCTGCCGCCTGTGCACTGGTCGGCGGCCGCGGCAACGCGCGCCGCCGCCGACATGGTGTCGCCGGACGCGCGGGCCACGTCGGCCAGCAGGTACGCAATGCCGGCATCATCCGGCCAGGCCTGCCGGGCCGACTCCAGCAGCAGGCCGGCACGGCCCAGCAGGCGCGGTCGGTTGCGTTCCCAGCTGCCGACATCGCGCGCGGGGCCCTCGTTGGGCAGCAGCGACGGCTCGCCCTGGCCCGCCATCAGGTAGAGCTGTCCCAGCGCCACCAGGACCAGGGGATGGCGCTCCCCGGCGGCGTACGCCAGTTCCATCTCCACCATGCCGTCGGCGCCGGATCGCTCGCGGTAGAGTTCCGAGACCGTTGCCAGCAGTTTCTCCACGCCGGCCGGCACGTCCAGGTCATGACGGCAGCGGGCCAGGCGGTGTTCGCGCCAGGCGCCCGCAGGTCCCGGGGCCTCCTGCAGGTCCACCCTGCCGGGCGCTGGCGCCGGCGGTGGCGGGCCGGCCGGCGGCACCGGGGTTGTGCGGGGGGCCGGCGTCGCACAGCCGGCAAGGCCCAGCGACAACGCGGCCACGAACGGCAGGCCGCAGGCAGTAGCCCGCACCGCACGGACTCCAGCAAAGCGGCACGACGGCTTTCTCAACGATGCTGCCTTTCCGGCCCGGGTCCGGCACCTGCGGCTGCGTCGAGGGCGCGCCGCGCCTCGTCCCCGCGCCCAAGCGCGGCCAGGGCCGCCGCCCGGTTGCGATGGTAGACAGGGTGACCCGGCCGCAGCCGCAGTGCGCGATCAATGGCCGCGAGCGAACCAGCGGGATCCGCTGCCGCCAGCAGGTTCGCCGCCGCATGGGCCCAGAAGAGGTCGTCGTCCCGGGGCAGCCCGGACGCGCCATCCCGTGCGTCCGCCAAAGCCAGCGCAGCCTGCGCCAGCCGGGCGCCGCCGCGCCGGCCTTCGGACTGGACCGCCTGCCGCCATTCGTCCGGCGACCAGGTCGCGGGCGCGCGCTCCCCGACGAGGGCCAGCAGCGCGCTGTCCTGGCCGGCGCCGGACAGCGCCGCCAGCAGGTTCTGCCTCACCTGCTCGTCGTCGGTCCGCGCACGCAGCCGCTGCAGGGGCGCCACGGCCTCGGCGGGGCGCCCCGACGC
>JAYRFB010000107.1:0-23940 GCA_041908585.1 Candidatus Krumholzibacteriia bacterium | reverse complement strand
GGTTCTGGTATGTTGATGGCCTCAGCCTGGTCCGACGATCCATCGCACTCGCGCCGCGCGCCCGCCGGGCCGCGGCTCCGGCACGAACGGCGGCTCCGCCGGGAAGCCGCCACGGCGAATCGAGGGCACCATGGCGATCATTCCCTTCCACATCGTCGATGCGTTCGCCTCGCGTCCCTTCACGGGCAACCCCGCGGCGATCATCCCCAACGCCTCGTGCCTGACCGAGGCGGAGATGCTGCAGATCACCGGGGAACTGTCGATGGAGGCGGGCTTCGTGCTGCCTCCCGACAACCCGCGCGCCGACCTGAAGCTCCGCTTCTTCACGCGCCGTCGCGAGGCAGCGCTCAGCGGGCACGTCGTCATCGCGGCGTTCGCCTCGATGGCCGACCGCGGCTTCTACCGGCCGACACCCGAGGGCCTCGACCTGCTGGTCGAGACCGGCGCCGGCCTGCTTCCCGTGCGCCTGCAGCAGGCGCCCGACGGGCAGGCGCTGGTCACGCTGCGCCTGCCCGGCCCGCGCTTCGGCGAACCGGTGCCTGCCGCCGAGGTCGCCGCGGCTCTCGGCGTGCCCGAGGCGATGATCGGGCTGGACGGGTGCGGTCCCCAGCGGGTCAGCTGCGGGTTCGACCAGGTCGTGGTCCCGGTGTGCGACCGGCAGGCGATCCGCGGCGCGTTCGGGGCGATCGAGGCGATCGGCGCGCTGGCCGACCGCCGCGGCGCCGGCGGCCTGACCCTGTTCTGCCCCGACACCTACGGGCAGGCGGCGGACTTCCACTGCCGGTTCTTCCACCCGCGCGTGGGCGCCGACGAGGACGTGGCCAGCGGCACCGCCCTGGGCGCGGTGGCGGCGTATGTCGTGCGGCACGGGCTGCTGCCGGCCGGCGAGCATGTGCACATGGTGACGGAGCAGGGCCATTCGCTGGGGCGGCCGAACCTGGCGGAGCTGACGGTGCACGCGCCGGCCGGCCATGTCGCCACGGTCGACCTGACGGCCGGCGGCGCCGTCGTCATGCGCGGCTCGTTCCACTTCCAGCGCCAGGCGGCGGCGGTCGGCGCCTGATGCGGCGCCGGGCGTGCTCGTGGACCGCGGCTGCCGCGATCGTCGTGGGTTCGACGGGCTGCGGGAGCTCGGGCGACGGTTCCGCCGACCGGTACCTGGTGGAGGTACGGGACGAGGCGGACGGTCGGCTCGTGGCCGGCGTGAAGCTCGTTCTCATGGACGCCGCCGCCAACCGGCCGCTGGACGGCCCGGTCGTGAGCGAGGCGGGCGGACCGGTGGCGCTGGAGCCCGGCGACGGCGCCGGCGCGCCGCGCCTGGCCGTCTTCGGCGGTGACGACTGGGCGGTCCTCGACCAGCCCGACTGGCGGGGCGGACTGCGGCGCGCCGGCGGACGCGGCGGCGCCGAACCGGCGGTTGCCAGTGCGCCCGCGGCCTCGCCGGCGACGGTCAACACGATCCAGGTCGCGCGTCGCCGGAGCCCCGGCGGTCCGCCGGTCTTCGCCGGCACCGTGGTCGACGCGGACACCGACGAGCCGCTCGAGCGCGCGTTCATCTCGCTGTCCCCGTGGCCGGTCGCCTACGGAGGCGGCGCCCATCCCAGCGACGACGTCACCGGCCCGGACGGGCGCTTCGCCGTCAGCGACATCCCCGTGGCGATGTTCGGCGACACCGGCACGGGCATCCAGGTCCTGCCGCTGGTCGTCTCGCGCGCCGGCTACCGCACCGCCTTCGTGGTGCACGATCCGCCGGGCGGCATCGACCCGGCCATGGTCACCGAGCTGATCGTCGAGCTGGCGCCCCTCGGCGCCGCGGACACCGGGACGCTGCTTGGGCGCGTGGTGCGGTTCGGCGAGCCGGTCGCCGGCCTGGACGTCGCGCTGGCGCCCTTTGGCGAGCCGTCCTCGGACAAGGGCGCGGTCGGCGCCGCGGGCTTCGCCGCGCGCACCGGGGCCGACGGACGCTTCACGTTCCCGGGCCTGCCCGCAGGCAGCTACCGCGTGCACCCGGGGTTCGCGGTGGGTGACGGCGCCTGGTACGGCGGCGGCCCGTCGGTCACGGTGACCGCCGGCACCGAGGCCGACGCGGGGGACGTGCCGGTGCTGCACGAGATCGTCGCGCTGCCGCCCGGCCCCGGCCGCCTTGCCGCCGGAGACACCGTGGCCACCTTCACCTGGGCCGCGGTGCCCGGGGCCGCGCGTTACGGCGTGTTCCTGGACGGGGTGCTGCTCGCCGAATCGGCGGCCGCGGGCCTGACGGCCGTGCTGCCGCCGCTGGCGCCGGGCCTGCACGCGTGGGAGGCGTCGGCGGTCGACGCCGACGGAAGGCCGGTCGGCGTCATGCAGGTGCTCGCCTGGTTCCGCCAGGAGGCGGGGGGGACTTCCCCGGCCGGCGGGGCGCGCTGAACTCAGGCGCGCACGAGCTGCGCGGTGTCGCGCGCGATCATCAGTTCCTCGTTCGTCGGCACGATCATGATGCGGACGCGCGAGCTGGACTTGCTGATGATCGACTCGTCGTGGCGGGTGGCGTTCTTGAACGGGTCCAGCGTGGCGCCGATCGCGTCGAGTCCCTTGCAGGCCCACTCGCGGATCAGCGAGGCGTGCTCGCCGACGCCGGCCGTGAAGATGATCGCGTCCACGTGCCCGAGCGCCACCGCATACGCCCCGATGTACTTGCGGATGTGGTAGGCGTACGTCTCCATCGCCAGCCGCGCCCGGTCGTTGCCCTTGGCGTACTCGCGCTCGACGTCGCGCAGGTCGCTGCTGATCCCGGAGATGCCGAGCAGTCCGCTCTCCTTGTTCAGGATCTTCTCGACCCCGTTGAGGTCCAGGTCCAGCGTGCGCGAGAGGAACCCGACCAGCGCCGGGTCGATGTCGCCGCTCCGCGTGCCCATCATCAGGCCCTCGAGCGGGGTCAGGCCCATCGAGGTGTCGACCGAACGGCCGCCCCGCACGGCGGCCACCGAGGCGCCGTTGCCCAGGTGGCAGCTGATGAAGCTGAGGTCCCGGATGTCACGCTCGAGCATCTGCGCGGCACGGGCCGTGACGTAGCGGTGGCTGGTGCCGTGGAAGCCGTAGCGACGGATCTTGTGCTCGGTGTAGAGATGGTAGGGGATGGGGTAGATGTAGGCCATGTCCGGCATCGTCTGGTGGAAAGCCGTGTCGAACACGCCCACCTGCGGCACCCCCGGCAGCACCCGCAGTGCGGCCTCGATGCCGGTGATGTTGGCCGGGTTGTGCAGCGGCGCCAGCGGCACGCACTCGCGCAGGGCGTCGATCACGTCGTCGGTGATGACCACGGAAGCCGAGTAGCGCTCGCCCGCATGGACCACACGGTGCCCGATCGCGGAGATCTGCCCCAGCGACTCCAGCACGCCGTGTTCCGGGTGCAGGAGCGCCGCCAGCACCAGCTCGCAGGCGCGCGCGTGGTCGCCGATCGGCAGTTCCTCGGTCACCGCCGGCTTGCCGGCCGGGCTGAAGGTGTGGATGCCCTGCGCCAGCCCGATGCGCTCGATCAGGCCCTTGGCGCGCAGCGTCTCGTTGTCCATCTCCATGAGCTGGTACTTCAGCGAGCTGCTGCCGCAGTTGATCACCAGGACGTTGAACATGGCGGGCGCGACCTCAGGCGCTCTGCAGCGCGGTGATGGCGGCCACGTTGACGATGTCCTCGACGCTGCAGCCGCGCGACAGGTCGTTGACGCCCCGGGCCATGCCCTGCAGGACCGGACCCACGGCCTCGGCACCGGCCAGCCGCTGCACCAGCTTGTAGCCGATGTTGCCGGCGTCGAGGTCAGGGAAGATCAGCACGTTCGCGCTGCCCGCCACGGCGCTGCCGGGCGCCTTGCGCGTGCCGATGTCCGGCACCAGCGCGGCGTCCGCCTGCAGCGGCCCGTCGACGGCCAGTCCGGGCGCCTTGCGGCGCACGATCTCCAGCGCCGCGACGACCTTGTCCACATCCGCGCCGGCGCCGCTGCCCATGGTGCTGAAGCTGAGCATGGCCACGCGCGGCTCAAAGCCGCAGAGCGCCTTCGCGGTGGCGGCGCTGGCGATGGCGATATCGGCCAGCTGCTCCGCGTCGGGCTGCGGGTTGACCGCGCAGTCCCCGAACACGAGGCGGCCGTGGTCGCCGAACTCCCAGCCCTCCTTGACCATGACGAAGCAGCTCGAGACGATCGAGGTGCCGGGCGCCATGCCGACGATCTGGAAACCGGCGCGCAGCACGTTGCCGGTGGAGTTGACCGCTCCGGCGACCATGCCGTCGGCCAGTCCGCGACGCACCAGCATCGCCCCGAAGAAGAGCGGGTCCTCCAGCGTGCGCGCCGCCTCGTCCTCGGTCAGGCCCTTGTGGCGGCGCAGCTCGAAGTACTCGCGCGTGAACTCGGGGCGGTACGACGACCGGGCGGGGTCGATCACCCGCAGGCCGGCGGCATCCAGCCCGAGCGCGGCCGCCTTGGCCGCCACCTCCGCCTCGGCGCCCAGCACGACGACGCCGGCGAAGCCCTCGTCGCGGATGCGCGCGGCGGCCTTCAGCGTCCGGTCGTCCAGCAGGCACTCCGGCAGGACGATGGTCTTGCCCAGGCCGGCGGCCCGGGCGCGCAGCGATGCCGTGAAGTCCATGATGATCTCCCGGGGGCGGCGGCGCCGGCGCGCCCGGCCGCAGTTCGGCGCGCCGCGGTCCCCGGCGCCGTGCCGGGCGACCCAGGTGCGCTGTCAGGTTCAGCGCTGCGGGTCCGGCCCGCCGGCGTCCAGCTGCTGAAGCTCGAAGTGGCCTTCCTCGCGCATGGCGCGGACCAGGTCGGCCAGCGTGAAGCCCGTCCAGAACTCCTTGAGGCGCGCGTCCAGCAGCGTCCAGATCGAGCGCGTCAGGCAGCCGTCCGAGCGATCGCAGGTCTGGGGCTCGGGCACGCAGTCGACAGGGGCGGTGTGGGCATCGAGGGCGCCGATGACCTCCCAGAGCGTGATCTCCGCGGGCGGGCGGCCCAGCGTGTAGCCGCCGCGCACGCCCTTGCGGCTGACGATCAGGCCGGCGCGGCGCAGCGCCCCGACGACCTGCTCGAGGTACTTGCCGCTGATCTCCTGGCTCTCGGCGATGGCGCTGATGGGGACAGGCTCGCCCCCATACTGTTCGGCGATCTGCAGGATGGCGCGCAGACCGTAGCGGACCCTCGTATTGACTTTCATCGCAGTGCCTGCTCCGCTGCGGACCTCACGCCGGTCCGCCGTTGTCCCCCGGCGGGCGGGCACCCGGCTGGCGCCGTTCAGGCGTCACGGGCGCCCTGGCCCAAGTGATAGCCTCCGCTCGAAATCTATCGCCGCCACGTCCGGAAGTCCAAGAACTTCCGGTGCCCTTTACAGCCGCTCGTTTCATGTTTACCGTGTCCCGAATTTACCCGGCCCCGGCCGGCAACCCGCAAGAGGGGGTCGGGCGCCGCAACCGAAGGGAGAATCATGACCTCACAGGACAGGCGGGAATTCATCCGCACGCTTCACCTGTCGGACATCCACCGCCACTTCGACGGCTCGATCCGGCCGGCCACGCTCTGGGAGCTTTCCGAGAAGTACTACAGCGCGGTCCCGGGCCTGGACTTCGAGCAGTTCCGCCACTACCTGCAGTGGGACGAGGGCCGGGACAGCACGCTGCTGGACTACCTCGACAAGTTCCACGTGCCACTGCAGTACACGCAGTTCTACGACAACATCCGGCGCATCGCCTACGAGCTGGCCGAGGACGCCTACCTGGACGGCGTGCGCCTGCTCGAGCTGCGCATCAATCCGCTAATCCACCGTCGCGCGGGACTGACCAGCCGGCAGGTGCTGGCGGCCACCCGCAAGGGCTTCGATTCCTTCACGGAGAAGCATCCCGACTTCAAGGTGGGCATCAACGTCATCGCCATGCGCAACCACGGCGGCAACATGGCGCGCATCCTCCTGCGCGAGATCCTCGGCGAGCGCGAGGACTTCCACAGCGGCGCCGGCGTCGTGGGCTTCGACATCGCCGGCCACGAGGCGCCCTTCCCGCCGGTGCTGTTCCGCGAGGCGTACGAACTGGCGGCGAAGATGGGCCTCAAGACCACGGCCCACGCCGGCGAGAGCGAGGGCCCCGAGCGCATCTGGGAGGCGCTCGAGTACCTGCACCCCGACCGCATCGGCCACGGCACCAGCGCCGGCCAGGATCCCGAGCTGATGAAGCGGCTGGCGCGAGACGGCATCTACCTCGAGGTCTGCCTGTCGTCCAACCTCCAGACGGGCGCCGTTCCCTCGCTGGCGGAACACCCGCTGCCGCGTTTCCTGGACGCCGGCATCAAGGTGGCGCTGTGCACGGACAACCCGACGGTCAGCAGCACCACGCTGTCGCGGGAGTACGAGCTGGCCATGGAGACGTTCGGCTTCAGCGAGGACGACATGCGCGCGATCGCCCGCATGTCCTGCCGCGGCACCTTCCTCGCCGCCGGCTGCCCGGAGGCGGGCGCCGACTGAGCCTTCCTGCGACGGGGACTTGCCCTGCCTGCCCCGCGGCCCGATAATGGCGCCGCGAGGGCAGGGAAAACGGTTTCAGCGGGGAGGAAGCGGGACATGTCGAGGAAGCTGCGCCGCATCGCCATCCTGACCGGGGGCGGCGACGTGCCGGGCCTCAATTCGGCCATCAAGCAGGTGGTGACCCGGGCCAAGAACGAGGGGATCTCGGTCGTCGGCATCCGGCGCGGCTGGGGCGGCCTGATCAACTACCGGCCGGACGCCGACGAGGACTGGAACCGCCACTGGCGGACCGTGCTCGAATGGAGCCACGTGCGGACCATCGATCGCACCGGCGGCACGTTCCTGCACACCTCGCGCACCAACCCGGGCCGCGTGCGGGAGAAGGACATGCCCGCGCACCTGGTCCGGCCGGACCGTTCCTACCCGGCCGACCTCACCGACGTCGTCGTGGCCAACCTCGAGCACCTGGAGATCGACGCGCTGATCCCCATCGGCGGCGACGACACGCTCAGCTACGCGGCGCGCCTGCACCAGGCGGGCTACCCGCAGGTGGCCATCCCCAAGACGATGGACAACGACGTCTACGGGACCGATTTCTGCATCGGGTTCAGCACCGCCGTCACGCGTTCGGTGCAGGCCATCAGCGACCTGCGCACGCCGATCGGCTCGCACGAGCGCATCGGCCTGGTGGAGCTCTTCGGCCGCAACAGCGGCGAGACGTGCCTGGTCTCGAGCTACCTGGCGCACGTCGACCGCGCCATCATCAGCGAGGTCCCCTTCGACATCGGCCTGCTGGCCGAGATGGTGGCCCGCGACAAGCGCGACAACCCCAGTCACTACGCGATGGTCACGATCAGCGAAGGCGCTGTCGCGCACGGCGGCGGCATCGTCGAGACGGGCGAGGAGGATGCCTACGGCCACCGCAAGCTGGGCGGCGTGGGCATGTGGGCGGCGGAACAGCTCAAGAAGCTGACCGGCCACGGCGTCACCTACCAGCAGCTGGGTTACATGATGCGCTGCGGCGCGCCCGACGCGCTCGACCGCATGGTCGCCATGAACTTCGGCAACCTGGCGATGGACCTACTGCTGGAGGGCCGCACCGGCCTGATGACGGCGCTGCGGGACGGCCGCTATGCGGCGGTCGACCTGGCGGCCATCACCGCCGGCGTCAAGCGGGTCGACGTGGCCCGCTTCTACGACCCGCGGGAGTACCGTCCGCTCATCCGCGGCGTCGAGGCCCTGCCGATGTTCCTGCGCTGAGCGCCGGTCCCTGCGAACTCGCGCCCGCGCCCGCTGGCCGCTGGACGGCCCGGGCGCGGGCGCGTATGCTTCACCGATGCCGCGACCCCGCCTCATCCGGCTGCTGATCGCCCTCGGCATCCTGGCCGTGGGCGGCTGGCTGCTGCGCGGATACACGACCGACGACACCTTCATCCACCTGCGCTACGCCCGCCACCTGATCGAGCGGGGCGAGATCGCCTTCAACCCGGGCGAGCCGACCTACGGCGCCACGAGCCCGCTGTGGATCTTCGGGCTGGCCCTCCTGCTCAAGCTGGGCCTGGCGCCGGACCTGGCGGCGTGGCTGCTGGGGTGCGTCTGCGGGGTGGGCGTCCTCGTGGTCGCCGACGGCATCCTCTGCCGCTTCACCTACCCCGAGCGCTGGAAGGGCATCGTGCTGGCGTTGATCGCCGCCGACCCCTGGTTCCTGCGCTGGACCTTCTCCGGCATGGAGACGCCGCTGGCGACGCTGGCGCTCCTGGTCCTGCTGTGGCCGCTGGTGACGGGGCGCGACCTCGGCTGGGGCGTCACGCGGGAACCGCTTTGGCGCCGGTACCTGGGCTGGGGCGTCGCGGCGGGCCTGGCCGGCCTGGTGCGCCCGGAGTTCCTGCTCCTGGCGCCGGTCGCCCTGCCCATCCTGCTCTGGTTCGAGTACTACCGCGCCAGCTCCGTCGGCGGCGTCGGGGCGCGCCACCGCGCGCGCCCGGTGGAGCCGGCCCTTGCCGCAGCGGCGGGCTGGGCTGTCACCGCCGGTCCCTGGCTGCTCTACGCCCGCTGGGCCTTCGGCCGGGCCCTGCCCGACACGGCGGCGGCCAAGAGCGGCGTCCTCGCCGCGGATCCGCCCACCCTGCTGGCCGGCCTGTGGCAGGCGTCGCTGCCCCTGCTCACGGTGGCCGGACTCTACGTCGTGGTGCCGGTGGTGCTGGTCGTGCTGGTGCTTGTCGCCCGGCGCGAGCCGGAGGACCTGGACGAGCCGGACCACGCCGTCCCGGAGGAAGAAACGACCGCACTTGGCGCCGGCGGCGCCTGGTCGGTCTGGGGGCCGGTGGCGTTCGTGGGCGTGGCCGTGACCTGGACGCTGCTGCTGGTGGGCGGCTATGCCGCGCGCCAGGTCTGGGTGATCTCGCGCTACGTGAGCCCGCTCGTGCCGGTGGGCGTGCTCGCCCTGAGCCTGATCGTGGAGTGGCTGCTGCACGGGCCCGGCCTGGGCCGCGCTGCGCGCCGGGCCGGACATGCGGTGGCGATCGCCGGCGTGACCCTCGGGCTGGGTGTCAATGCCTGGGTCTTCGGCGCGCAGGTGTTGCCCCATGCGCGCGCCTTTCCGCCCGGCGTGCGCGGCTGCTACGGCGAGATCGGGCGCTGGCTGGCGGCCAACCTCGAGGCGGGCGGCACCGTGGCGGCGTTGGACATCGGCGCGGTGGCCAGCTACAGCGATCGCCGCGTGCTGGACCTCATGGGCCTGGTCAGCCCGCCCGTGCGCGAGCTGGGGCGCCGGCAGGGCTTCGCCGCCATGGTCGAGTCCGGTTCCTGGCTCGCGGCCGAACCCGGACACCCGCCGGCCTTCCTGGTCGACCGCACCGACGGCCCGCCCCGCTGGGCCGGGCGCACCGTCGGTGGCGTCCGCTTCGAGCTGCTGCGCACCTGCGAACTGGCGGGAGTGGGGCTGCGCGAGCGCCAGCCCTGGACCGTCGCGCTCTACCGCCTGGTGCCGGCCGCCACGCTGGCCAGCCCGCCGACCGGCGGGTAGGCCTCCGCCGGCAGGCGCCGGATCACCACGACGCTGACGTCGTCGGCGAGCGGGGCCTCGCGGCCGAAGGCGCGCGCTGCGGCGATCACCGCACCGGCGATTTCGGCGGCCGGCAGTCCGCGCGACGCCACGAGCACCTCGACGAGCCGCTCGATCCCGAACTCGTGCACGTCGTCCTCGCCCGCCGCCGCGGGATCGAGCCGCTCGGTGATGCCGTCTGTGTAGACCAGCAGCACGTCGCCGGGCTCCAGCGAGACGTAGCCGCGCCGGTAGGTCGCGTCCGGCAGCGGGCCGAGCACCGGCCCGCACGTCATGAGCTCGCGCACGTCGCCGCCGGCCTTCGCCAGCAGCGGCGGGCAATGGCCCCCGTTGACGTAGACCAGGCTGCCGGTCGCCTCCAGCTCGCCGTAGAACAGCGAGATGAAGCGGCTGGCCAGCCCGCCCTGGTTGATGACGCGGTTGAGGCGGGCGATCGTCGCATTGATCTTCTCGCCGCGCGCCTGGCCCATGCGCATCCCCACCACCACGTCGCGGGCCTGCAGCGCCGCCGGCAGGCCGTGGCCGCTCGCGTCCGCAAGCAGGAACCCCAGCGTGCCGGGTTCCACGTCCTGGACGTCGTACACATCGCCGCCCACCTCGTCGGCCGGCAGCGAGATCGCCGCGACCTCGAAGCCCGGCAGCACGGGCAGGCAGCCCGGCAGCAACGAGTGCTGGATGCTGCGCGCCTGCCGCATCTGGGTGGCGAGGGCCTGCATGCGGAGCTTGAGGCCGACGGCCGCGCGGATCGTCTCGAGCAGGACCAGGAGGTCCTCCTCGCTGCCGTGGTGCCGGATGCTCAGGCTCAGGATGTAGTTCGGGTCGCGGCCGACCAGGATCGCGGCCGAGTCGGTGTCGCCGAACTGCGATTCCACCGCGGGGTCGAAGCCGGGCGAGCTCGGCGAGATGACCCACAGCCGGCGCCGCTCGATGTCGCGGACGACCTGGTAGTCCCGGCTGATCGTCTTGCCCGCCAGCGCGGCGCCCAGGCCGCCGACGCTCTCGATCAGGCAGTAGTCCTGGTTGCGCTCGCGGTAGAGGCGCCCGCTGGTGATGCCCAGCTGCTCCGCGGCCGGGTTGTCCACCAGCAGGTGGAGCACGTCCCGGAGCATCGCCTCGCCGCCGGACGAGTCGTCGATCGTCCCCAGCAGCGCCTCCACGGTCCGATAGAGTCTCTTGTGCACCCGGCTCCATCCTTCCCGGCGCGCAACCGCGCGCCGTCCGCCGAAGGTACCATCGCGGCGGCCCGGGAGCCAGCGCGGGGGAGTGGACGGGCGCGGCCCGCGGCCTTATCGTCCCTGTCCCGGCCGCCAGCCACCGGAACCCCGAAAGGACGACACCGTGGACGACGTCTCCCGCATCGACGGCCTGCGCAACCACTACCAGGGCATGCGGCGCGAGATCGCGCGCGTCATCGTCGGCCAGGACGCGGTGGTCGAGGAGCTGATGATCGCCCTGTTCGCCGGCGGCCACGTGCTGCTGGAGGGCGTGCCAGGGCTGGCCAAGACGCTGCTGATCAGCAGCGTCGCGCGCGTTCTGGACCTCAGCTTCAACCGCATCCAGTTCACGCCCGACCTGATGCCGTCGGACATCACCGGCTCGGAGATCCTCGAGGAGGACCACGGCACCGGGCAGAGACGCTTCCGCTTCATCCGCGGCCCCATCTTCGCGGACGTGATCCTTGCCGACGAGATCAACCGCACGCCGCCCAAGACGCAGGCCGCCCTGCTGCAGGCGATGCAGGAGCGCCAGGTGACGGCCGGCGGCCAGACGCACGACCTGGGCAACCCCTTCTTCGTGCTGGCGACGCAGAACCCGATCGAGCAGGAAGGCACCTACCCGCTGCCGGAAGCCCAGCTCGACCGCTTCATGCTCAACGTCAAGATCGGGTACCCCTCCTACGCGGAGGAGGTGGCGATCGTCGAGGCCACGACGGGAGCGGGCGGCGGCGAGCTGCGCCGCGTGCTCGACGGCCCCGAGGTGCTCGCCTGCCAGGACATCGTGCGGCGCGTCCCCGTGGCCGAGAACGTGACCAGCTACGCCGTGCGCCTGGTGCGCGCCACGCGTGCCGGCACCCCCGACGAGTCGCGCACGGCCGCCGAGTTCCTGGCCTGGGGCGCCGGGCCGCGCGCCGCGCAGTTCCTCGTGCGCGGCGCCAAGGCGCGCGCGCTCCTGGACGGGCGCCCGACGCCCGCGATCGAGGACGTGAGGCGGCTGGCGCACCCGGTCCTGCGCCATCGCCTGGTCGCGAACTTCCACGCCGAGGCCGAGGGCGTCACCAAGGACGCGCTCATCGACCGCATCCTCGAAGAGGTCCGCGCGTGAACTCGCCGCTGCTGACCCCGGAACTGGCGGGTCAGCTCGGCCGCCTGGACCTGGTGGCGCGGCTGGTCGTCGAGGGCTTCCTGCTCGGGCTCCACAAGAGCCCCTACCACGGCTTCTCGGCCGAGTTCGCCGAGTACCGCCAGTACATCCCCGGCGAGCCGGTCGCCAACATGGACTGGCGCGCGTACGCCAAGTCGGACCGCCACTACCTGAAGGTGTTCACCGAGGAGACGAACCTGCGGGCGACGATCCTGGTCGACTGCTCGGCGAGCATGGATTTCCGCGGCGACGACCGGCGTCCCGACAAGAAGCGCTACGCGGCCTACCTGGCCGCGGCTCTCAGCTACCTCCTGTTGCGCCAGAACGATGCCGTGGGCCTGCTCACGTTCGACCGGGCGCCGCTCGTCTCGGTGCCGGCCCGCTCGCTGCGCAGCCAGTTCTTCCAGGTCCTGAAGGTGCTGGACGACCTGCCGCAGGGCACGGGCACGGACCTGGGCGCGGTGCTGCACCGGGCCGCCGAGCGCGTGCCCCGTCGCGGGCTGGTCATCCTGCTGAGCGACCTGATGGATGACCCGGCGCGGATCATGGCCGGGCTGAAGCACTTCCGGCACCGCGGGCACGAGGTGATCGTCTTCCAGATCCTCGACCCCCGCGAGGTCGACCTGGACTATCGCGGCGAGGTCGAGTTCGAGGCACTCGAGCAGCCCGGCCTGCGCGTGCGGCTGGAGCCGGCCCACCTGCGCGAGGCCTATCGCGAGCGCCTGGAGGGCTGGCGCGCGCACCTGCGCCGAGAGTGCCGCCGTCAGCGCGTGGACCTGGTGGAGGTCACGACCGACACCCCGTTCGCCCGGGGGCTGGGCGCCTACCTGCGCAAGCGCCGGCGGCTGTACTGATGCCCCTGTCCTTCCTCAATCCCGGCCTGCTGCTGGGGGCGGTCGCCGCGGCCCTGCCCGTGGTCCTGCACTTCCTCAGCCGGCGCCGCGCGCGGCGCGAGCGTTTCAGCGACCTGCGCTTCCTGGAGCAGGCGCGGGCGGGGCAGGCCCGTGCGCTGGGCGTGCGCCGCTGGCTGCTGCTGCTGCTGCGCGTGCTGGCCCTCCTGCTGGTCGTCGCCGGCGCTGCCGGGCCGCGCTGGGGAGGTCTGGGCGGGGCTGATGCAGGCGGCGGCTCGTACCTGCTGGTCGTGGATGCCAGCGCCAGCGCCGGCGCGCGTCGCGGCGCGGGCACGGTGCTCGATGCCGTCCGTCGCGATGCCGCCGACCTGGTGCGGCAGCTCCCTGCCGGCGCCACGGTGCAGGTGATCGTCGCGGGGGCGCGCACGGAGGCACTCTTCGGCGACTGGCTGCCGGCCGGCGAGGCGGCGGCCGCCGCGCTGGGCGATGTGCAGCCCGGCGACGGCGCGCTGGACCTGGCGGCCGTGCTGCGCGAGGCGACGCGCCAGGCGGCCCGCGCCCCCGGTGCGCCGGTCAGCCTGGTGCTGCTGGGCGACCTGCAGGAGCCGTTGGCGGACGCCGGCGCCGCGGACGCGGCGCAGGCGCTGATGGGCGCCCGCGAAACGCGCGTGCTCCTGCGCGAGGTGGCCCCCGATCGCGGTGCCACGGGCGGCGTCGTCGCGGTCGCGGTGCCGGGCCGCGCGCTGCGACCGGGGGAGACGGCGCAGGTGCGGGCCACCGTCGTCCCGGCCCGCAGCGGGCAGGTCTTCGCGCTCGAGCTCGACGGCGTCGCGGTGGCCGAGGCCGTCGCGTCCGGGCGGCCCGGCGATGCCACCGGGATCGAGTTCGCGATCACCGTGCCGCCGCCGGGACTGCACGCCGGCTGGGTGCGGACCGAGAGCGACATCCTGGCCGCCGACGACCGGCGCCCGTTCGTGCTCGCGGTACCGCCGGCCCTGGGTGTTCTGGTGGTCCACGGACCCGACCGGCCCGGCGACGGGCCCGCGGGTCGCGGCGGCTGGCGCTACCTGGCGCAGGCCCTGGCGCCCGGCGGCGCCCCGGGCGCCTTCACCGTGACCGCGCGCGCCAGCGACGAGGTCACGAGCGCCGCGCTCGCCGAGGCCGCCGTCGTCGCGCTCGTCGACCCGGGCGCGCCGGGACGGGCCGGCCTGGATGCCCTTGCAGGCAGCCTGGCTGCCGGCCGCGGAATCCTGCTCGCGGCGGGCGACCCGCTCGTCGTGGCCAACCTGGAGGACGTGCTGCTGCCGGCCCTCGGCCTGCCGGTGCCCGTTTCCGTCGTGACGGCGCCGCCGCCGGGCGTGCATGCCCGCATCGTCGATGCCTCGCATCCGTTGCTGGCGGGGCTCGACGACACCGCGCGGCGCGCCCTGGAGGACGTCCGCTGGCGGCGCTGGCTGGCGCACCGGGCCGAGGGCTCGCGCGTCGTGCTCGAGCTGGCGGGCGGCGAACCGCTCCTGCTCGAGCGCGAGAGCGGTCGCGGGCGCCTGGCCGTGCTGGCGACGGCGTTCGGCGAGGACACGAGCGACTTCGCCCGCAGTCCCCTGGCCGTGCCGCTGCTCCAGCGGACCTGCTCCTGGCTCGGCGGTGGCAGCGCGCAGGACGGCGCGGCGAGCGCGCTGGCCGGACAGCCGCTCGGCGTGAGGCCCCGCCCCGGTGCCGGCGCGGAGGCGCTGGCGGCCGGGGTGCTGGCCGTCGGGCCCGGCGAGGGTCGTCGCGAGGTGGCCGAACTCGCCTGGCGCGACGGCCTGCCCTGGCTCGCCACCGGCCCCGGCGAGCGCGCGGGTTTCGTCACCTTCCTGGCCGGCGCCGACACGGTCGGCCTGGTCGCGGTCGGCGTCCCGCCCGACGAGACCATGCGCCCGCGCGAGGGCATCGAAGGGTGGCGCCGCCGCCTGGCCGGCCTCGGATTGCCGGTCGCCGCGGAGCTGGCCGGCGACGGCCCGACGGCGCTGGCCGGCGCGCTGGCCGGGCGCGACCTGGCGCCCTGGGCGTTCCTGCTGGCGGCCATCGTGCTGGCGCTGGAGCTTGCGGCAGGGACCGGGCGTTCCCGGGGCGGGAGTTGAAATCGCGACGGAGTCAGCCCATCTTGCTGGCGCGGCGGGCGCCTCGCCGCCGTCGGCGGGCCGAAGAGCCGGGACGGCCGCGCCCGGCCCCGTGACCCCAGCGGCAGGTGCTGCCATGTGGAACTACTCCGAAAAGGTGATGGACCACTTCCTCAACCCGCGGAACGTGGGTGAGCTGCCTGACGCCGACGGCGTCGGCGAGGTGGGCTCGATGGCCTGCGGCGATGCGTTGCGCCTGAGCTTCCGCCTGGCGGCGGATGGGCGCATCGCGGAGGCGCGGTTCCAGACCTTCGGCTGCGGCAGCGCCATCGCGTCCAGCAGCATCCTGACGGAGATGATCCGCGGCCTGACGCTCGAGGAGGCGTCGCGGGTCACGAACGAGGACATCGCGCGCGAACTGGGCGGCCTTCCGCGCGAGAAGATGCACTGCTCGGTGATGGGACGCGAGGCGCTCGAGGCCGCCATGCTCGACTACTACCGCCGCCAGGGCCGCGAGGTGCCGTGCCACCTGCTCGTCGGCACCTCGCTGCTCTGCCACTGCTACCAGGTGACGAAGGAGACCGTGCGCGAGGCGATCGAGCGCCACGGACTCGAGACCATCGAGGACGTCACGAATCACACCAAGGCCGGCGGCGGCTGCGGCGACTGCCATCACGACATCGCCGACCTGCTGCGCGAGTGCGCCGATCACCGCGCCGCCGCGCCCGCGGCCGCGGGCGGGCACCTGGTGGACCTGGCGCCGCTGGCGCCCGCGCGCGCGCAGGGACCGGAGCACGACCCCGCAGACGCAGGGCTGGTGGCGCGCATCGCCGATCTGCTGCAGGCGGAGATCGCCCCGGCGCTGCGCGGCGACGGCGGCGACATCGAGTTCGTGCGCTACCGGGACCGCCGCGTCTACGTGCGGTTGACGGGCAGCTGCGCCGCCTGCCGTTCGTCGGCCGTCACGATCGCCGGCCTCGTCGAACCCAGGTTGCGCGAGTTCGTCGACCCGCACCTGACGGTGGTCGAGGTGGACCGCTGATGAACGAACCGCCCCGCCCCCCGGGTTTCCTGGACGGACTGCCGCCGCGGCCGGAAGCCGGCATCTACTTCGACAACAATGCGACGACGCCCGTCGCGCCCGAGGTCGTGGCCCGCATGGTGCCGCTGCTCGGCGAGCACTACGGCAACCCGTCCAGCATGCACTCGTTCGGCGCCCGCGCCGGCGACGAGGTGGCACGGGCGCGGGAGAAGGTCGCCGCGCTGCTGGGCGCCGCCCAGCCCGGCGAGATCGTCTTCACCAGCGGCGGCTCCGAGAGCGACAACCTGGCCATCGTCGGCACTCTGCACGCGCACCCGGACAAGCGCCACCTGGTCACGACCGAAGTGGAGCACCCGGCGGTGCTGGGGCTGTGCCGTGAGCTGCAGAAGCGGCACGGCTACGACGTCACCTTCCTCAAGGTCGACGACGACGGCCGGCTGGACCCGGCGCAGGTGGCCGCCGCGCTGCGCCCGGACACGGCGCTGGTCTCGGTGATGATGGCCAACAACGAGACCGGCGTGCTGTTCGACATCGATGCCGTCGGGCGCATCGTCAAGGAGCACGGCGCGGTCTTCCACGTGGACGGAGTCCAGGCGGCCGGCAAGCTGCCGCTGGACCTCGAGCGTTCCCCGGTGGACCTCTTCGCCATCTCCGGCCACAAGCTCCACGCGGCCAAGGGCGTCGGCGCGCTCTACGTCCGCCGCGGCACCAAGCTGCGGCCCCTGATCGTGGGCGGCCACCAGGAGCGCGGTCGCCGCGCGGGCACCGAGAACGTGGCCGCGATCGCCGGCCTCGGCGTGGCCTGCGACCTGGCCGTCGCCAACCTGGCCACCGAGGACGTGCAGGTGCGGCGGCTGCGCGACCGGCTCGAGCGCGGCCTGCTGGCGGCGATCGGCGACTGCCAGGCCAACGGCGACCCCGGGTTCCGCCTGCCGAACACGACGAACATCAGCTTCCGCTATATCGAGGGCGAGGGCATCCTGCTGCTGCTCGACCGCGCCGGGGTGGCCGCCAGCAGCGGTTCGGCCTGCACCAGCGGCAGCCTCGAGCCCTCGCACGTGCTGCGCGCGATGGGATTGCCGTTCACGCTGACCCACGGCTCGATCCGGTTTTCCCTGTCGCGCTACAACACCGAGGCCGAGGTCGACTACGTCCTGGCCGTCCTGCCGCGCATCGTCGAGCGCCTGCGGGCGATCACCCCGTTCAACGAGCAGCGGGCCACCTTCTGAACAGGGGCTTGCGCGCGGAAGGACCATGAACGGCGCCACCACCGATCCCGGTTCCGTCGCGACGCCCCGCGACGGCCACGACGGGCTGCTGCGCGCCGCGCTGCTGGACCGCGTCGCGGGCGAGGGCCTCGAGCAGGCCGTCGCCCGGCTCCGGTCGGCCCTGCAGGCGCCCGGGGAAGGCCCGCTGCTGGTGACCGGCCTGCGCGGCGGCGCGCCCGGGCTCATGCTGGCGGCGTGGCACGCGGCCAGCGGCCGGCCGGCGCTGGTCGTGGCGCCCGACCGCGAGGGGGCCGACCGCCTGGCTGATGACCTCGTGGTCTGGCTCGGGCCCGACTCCGTCTGCCACCTGCCGCAGCCCGAGGTCCTGGCGTTCGACCGCAACTCGCCGGACGCCGCGACCGCGGGCGACTTCCTGGCCGGCCTGCACCAGTTGCGCACGCGCACCGGCGTCCTGGCGGTCACCTCGCTGACGGCGCTGCGGCAGCGCGTGATGGCGCCCGGCACCCTGGAGCGGGCGACGCTGCGGCTGCGTCCCGGCCAGCGACTGGATCCCGAGGCCCTCTGCGCCATGCTGGCGAGGGCCGGCTACCGGCCGGCCGGGATGGTCGCCAAGACCGGCGACTACGCGCGCCGCGGCGGACTGCTGGACGTCTTCGCTCCCGGCGACCGGCCGCTGCGCATCGAGTTCTTCGACGACGAGGTCGTCTCCCTGCGCCTGTTCGAGGTGGAGACGCAGCGCACGGTCGAACGCACCGAGGAGGCGGTCGTCGTGCCCGTCAGCCACCTGTGGCTGGACGACGATGCGGTGCTGGCCTGCCTCGGGCGCGCCGAATCTGCCCTGGCGGCGCAACCCGGTGGCCCGGACGCCGACGCGCTGGAGGACCTGCAGCGCAGGCTGGAGGACCGCCTGGCCGACGACGGCATCGAGAGCTACCTGCCCTGGACCGCTCCCACCGCCACCGTCATCGACTACCTGCCGGAAGGTACCACCGTCTTCTGGTGCGACCCCGTGCGCCTGAACGAGCAGTCGGACCTGCTCGACGCCGAGCTGCCGCGGCTGCGCGAGGGACGCACCGAGCGCGAGCCCGCGCTGCCGGCGATCGACGAACTGGTCGAGCCGAGCGCGCGCCTGGCGGTGCCGCGCCTGCGCCACGTGCAGGTGGCCGAGTCCTGGATCGCCGGCGACGCGGCCGGGCTCTGGCTGGGCGCGACGCCGCGCACCGTCGTCGAGTTCCCGACGACGTCCCAGCAGCTGCGCGGGGGGGACGTCCAGGCCCTTTGCGCCGAGCTGGCGGCGCGGGAGGCGGCCGGCGACGCCGTGCTGCTGCTGTGCGACAACCGGGGACAGGCCGAGCGCCTGGCCGACCTCCTGGACGAGACCGCTGCGGCGCCGCCGGCCACGCGGCCGCTGGTCGGCGGAGTCTCGGCGGGATTCGCCTGGCCGGGGGCGCGGCTGCACTGCCTGACCGACCACGAGTTCTTCGAGCGCTACCGGCGACCGGTGCGCGTGCGCCATCGCAGCAGCGGCGTCGTCAAGGAGCGGGCCTCGCTGCGGCCGGGCGAGCTGGTGGTGCACCTGGAATACGGCATCGCGCGCTACCAGGGACTGCGCGTGATCACCGTCGAGGGCGTCGAGCGCGAGTGCCTGCTGCTGGAGTACGCCGAGGACGGCAAGGTCTACGTGCCGGTCGAGAACATCGACCAGGTCGAGCGCTACAGCTCGGACCAGGGCGCCAACCCGCCCCTGGCGCGCCTGGGCTCGGGCAGTTGGCTGAAGGTCAAGGGCAAGGCGGCCAAGGCCATCCGTGCGATGGCCGCCGAGCTGATCGAGCTCTATGCCGCGCGTCGCGCCAAGCCCGGTTTCGCTTTCCCGGCCGACGGCCACCTGCAGCGCGCGCTCGAGGACTCCTTCCTCTGGGACGAGACGCCCGACCAGCTGACGGCGATCGCCGAGGTCAAGCGCGACATGGAGGCGCCCGAGCCGATGGACCGCCTGGTCTGCGGCGACGTCGGCTTCGGCAAGACAGAGGTGGCGATCCGCGCCGCCTTCAAGGCGGTGGCGGCCGGCAAGCAGGTCGCCGTGCTCTGCCCGACCACGCTGCTGGCCGCCCAGCACGGCGAGACGTTCGGCGAGCGCTTCCGCGACTTCCCGGTGCGCGTGGCCGTGCTGAACCGCTACCGCACGCCCGCCGAGCAGAAGGACGTGCTGTCGCGCCTGGCGGACGGGCGTCTGGACGTGCTGGTCGGCACGCACCGCCTCCTGTCGCGCGACGTGAAGTTCAAGGACCTCGGGCTGCTGGTGGTCGACGAGGAGCAGCGCTTCGGCGTGCGCCACAAGGAGCGCCTGAAGGAGATGAAGCGGCAGGTCGACGCGATCACGCTCAGCGCGACGCCGATCCCGCGCACGCTGTACCTGGCCCTGATGGGCGCGCGCGACATGTCGCTGATCAACACGCCGCCGCGGGACCGCCTGCCGATCCACACCGAGCTCTGCGCCTTCGACAAGAAGATCCTGGTCGAGGCGATCCTGCGCGAGCTGCACCGCGGCGGCCAGGTCTTCTTCGTGCACAACCGCGTGCAGACCATCGAGGGCATGGCGCAGCTGATCCGCGAGCTCCTGCCGAACGTTCGCGTGGGCTGGGCGCATGGCCAGATGGAGGAGGACCGGCTCGAGGCGATCATGACACGTTTCCTCGACCACGAGCTGGACGTGCTCGTGGCGACCTCGATCATCGAGTCGGGGCTGGACATGCCGCGTGTCAACACGATCATCATCGACCGCGCCGACCGGTTCGGCCTGGCCCAGCTCTACCAGCTGCGCGGTCGCGTCGGGCGCAGCAACCACCGCGCCTTCGCCTACCTTATGACCCCGCCCGGCGAGCGCCTGACGGCCGAGGCGCGCCGCCGGCTGGCCGCCCTCGAGGAGTTCCAGGCCCTGGGCTCGGGCTACCACATCGCCATGCGCGACCTCGAGATCCGCGGCGCCGGCAACCTGCTCGGCGAGGAGCAGCACGGACACATGGAGGCGATCGGCTTCGACCTCTACTGCCGGCTGCTGGAGGAAACCGTGGCGGAACTCCAGGGCGGCGGCGGTGTTGCCCCGCTGGACGTGAAGATCGAGCTCCGCGTGGCCGCCTACCTGCCGGACGAGTACGTGGGCGACCCGCAGCACAAGATGGACCTCTACCGGCGCATCGCCCGCACGCGGCGCGTCGACGGGTGCCACCGGCTCCGCGAGGAGTTCCGCGACCGCTACGGTACGCCGCCGACGCCGGTCGACAACCTGCTGGCGATCCAGCGGTTGCGCATCCGGGCGGGGAGCCTGGGCATCGTCGAGGTCCGGGGCGGGCGGCAGGGTTGCGACTTCTTTTTCGCTGGCGGAAGGGAACCGCGGCCCCCTATCATACAAGGCTTGATGGCGTCAGGCCCGAAAGGCCTGCAATTCAAGGCCGCAGACCAGTTCGTGATGAAGGTGCCGGCCCCGCGCGAGGAGCACCTTGCGGTCGCGGATGCCATGCTCGAGCGCCTGGCCGCGCTGCAGGATGTCGGTCCCGAGGGCTGACCGGCCGGGCTTCCCACAATCGTACCGGAGTTGGCAAGGAGATCCCATGCGTTCGTTGCGTACATCCGCGTCCCGCCCGCTGCGCGCCGCCCTGGCCGTCGCGGCCGTCGTCGTGCTCGCCGGCCCGGGCTGCGGCGGCAAGGGCAAGGAACTCTCGTCGGACACCGTCCTGGCCAAGGTCGGCGAGACGGAGATCACGGTCGGCTACTACGAGAAGAAGCTCGGCCGTCTCCATCCGGCGGACCTGCCCCGCGACGACGAGGGCAAGACGATGGATACCGCGCAGATGCCCGGCAAGCGCAAGTTCCTCGACACCATCATCAACAAGGATGTGATGGTGACGGTCGCGACGCAGCTCGGGTTCCTCGAGGACACGCAGATCGACTACGCCCGCAAGACCCTGATCTCCAACGAGGCGGTGGGAGCGGCCCGGCAGCGCTTCGTCGACGAGCCGGCCGCCAAGTTCACCGAGGATGACGTCCTCAAGTTCTACGAGAAGTTCGGCACCGTGCGGCACTGCCGCTATTTCATCACCGACACGCGCGAGGAGGCGCTGCGCGGTCGAGAGAAGGCCCTTGCCGGCACCGACTGGGCCGACCTCTGGAACGAGTTCCACGCCGGCGTCAAGGAGGGGACGGTCTCCTGGGAGATCGACCTGCACTACGGCCGCTTCATCACCTCGTTCGAGGACCCGATCTTCGCCGCCAAGGTTGGGGATATCACCGAGCCCGTGCAGAGCACGTACGGCTGGTGGGTCGTGAAGATCGACAGCGAGGAGCAGGCCGAGCGTCCGCCGCTGGAAGAGGCCCGGCAGCGGATCGAGAGTTCCATCGTCAGCCGCAACCAGATGCGCCTGGTCGACGCCTTCAAGTCCGAGGTCCGCAAGAAGTACGCGATGTACATCAACGAGGATGCCCTGGTGAAGGCCTATGCCGGGCTGCCCTCGGACGAGACGCTCTTCTACCCCGGCACCCAGGAGCCGGTCAAGCGCGAGGACCTCAAGCCCCTGCAGCTGGATCCCCGCGACATGGACATGGACTTCTACGGCTACACCGTCAAGGGCGAGCCGCGCAAGTACACGCTGGGCGACTTCAAGGCGGCCTACGACCGGATGAGCGTCTTCGAGCGCCCGAAGTGGGCCGAGATGGTCGGCGGGCTGCGCACCAAGATCACGGACGAGATCGACCGCGCCCTGCTCAACTTCGACTCCCAGGACCGCGGCCTCGACAAGGACCCCGAGGTCCTGGCGAAGGTCGATGAGCGCATCGACGAGATGCTCGTCGGCAAGCTGTTCGAGGAGGGCGTGCACTTCGACGAGAACGTGTCGTCGGCGGCGCTCGATTCGGCCTGGGCGCTGCTGAAGGGCGAGTACAACCTGCCCGAGACGCGCTCGGGCAAGCGCATCATCGTCGCGGACCAGGCCCAGGCCGACAAGGCCTACGCCGCGCTCGAGGGCGGCGAGGCCTGGCGTCGCGCGCTCAACACCTACGGCAGCGACGAGGCGGACAGGGCCCTCAACGGCGCCCTCGGCCCCGTGCGGGCCGACGCCAAGGGGCCCGAGCGCGACGCCCTGTTCAGCCTGGAGATCGGCAAGTACAGCACGCCGCGTCGCCTGGACGACGGACGCTACGTGATCGTGATGCTCGAGGAGATCGCCCCGCCGCGGAGCCAGGAACTGAAGGAAGTGGCCGACGCCGTGGTCAAGCGCATCCAGAACAAGCGCGAGGAGATGGCGTTCCGCGCCGCGCTCGACGGCTGGAAGCAGAAGGTCAAGATCCAGGTCTGGGAGGACCGCCTGGCCAAGACCCGCTCGTGGGAGGAACTGGTCGATGCGGCGAACAAGTCCAAGCAGGTCGCGGCCGGCGCGAAGCCTGCGGGCGGCCGGTAGCCCGGTGGTCACCGCGCGCCGCCGGGCGGCATCGCTGGCCGTGGCGCCGTTGCTGGCGCTGGCGCTCGCGTCCACAGCGTCTGCCCAGGATGTCGGCGCGCCCGACACGATGGCGGCGCCGGCGGCATCGTCGCCCGTGCTGGTGGACCGGATCGTGGCCATCGTCGACGAGGAGGCCATCCTCCAGAGCGACCTCGAGCGGGAGACCGAGCTGTACCGGCTGGAACGGCAGTACGCCGGCCAGCCGGTCAGCGAGGACCCGGCGGTCGTGCGGCGCGAGATGCTCGACCGGCTGATCGAGAGCAAGCTCATCATCGCGGCGGCGAAGCAGGCGGACATGAGCGTGGACCCGGAGGCGGTCTCCGGGAGCGTGGACCAGAAGATCAGGCAGTTCGAGGAGCATTTCGGCGGGCGCGAGGCCCTCGAACGCGAGCTGGCCCGCAGCGGCATGACGCTGGCGGACTACCGCGCCCGCATGGCCTCGCAGCTGCGCGACCAGCAGTACCTGCGCCTGGTGGTCGGCAAGTTCATCCGTCCGGACATCGAGGTCCTCGAGAACGAGGTCCGCGACTACTACCTGGCGCACCTCGACGAGATGCCGTCGGAGCCGGACAGCCTGACCATCGCCGACATCCTGGTGCCGGTCCAGCCGTCGGTCGAGGCGCGAAGGCGGGTGCAGGAGAAGGTGACGCGGATCCAGGCCGACCTGGCCGGCGGGCTGTCCTTCGCCGACGCCGCGCGGCGCCATTCCGAGGATGCCGCCGCCGCGCGCGGCGGACTGGTCGGGGCCGTGGGGCGCGAGGACCTCTACGATGCCGGGCTGGCCAGGGCTGTCTTCGCGCTGGCCGCCGGCCAGGTCAGCGAGCCCGTGGTGACGCCGCGGGGCGTGCACCTGGTCCGGGTCGACGAGGTCCGCGAGGACGGCAAGCGCGTGATCAGCCAGATCTTCCTGCCGGTCAGCGCCACGGAGGGTGATATCGCCGCGGCGCGGGCCCAGGCCGAGTCGGCGCGGGCGCGCGTGCTGGCGGGCGAGGCGTTCTCGCTCGTGGCCTCGGAGGTCAGCGCGGACCTGGCGTCGGCCCGCAACGGCGGCGTCCTGGGCACGTTCCGGCTCGAGGACCTGAGCGAGACCTTCCAGGCCGCGCTGGCGGACCTGCAGGAGGGCGCCGTCAGCGAACCCGTGCTGACCCCGGCCGGCTGGTACGTATTCAAGGTCATGGTCCGCAAGCCCGGACACATGTACACGTACGAGGAACTGGCCGAGCAGCTCCGGCAGGCGATCGAGTCCGAGAAGATCGAGGCGGCGCTGGCCGAGTACGTCAAGGGCCTCAGGCAGCGGTTCTTCATCGACGAGAAGGGCTGAG